>JAGBAV010000036.1 GCA_017938795.1 Clostridia bacterium | reverse complement strand
TTCACCTAGGATGACGACGACGATGACGATGATGACGCCGAAGAAGACGATGACGACGACGATGAGGACGTTGACGCCCTGATCGAGTATGAGTGCCCGCACTGCGGCACGGTGATCTTCTTTGACGAGGAAGCCTTCGATATGGAGGATGAGCATCTCTGCCCGAATTGTCAGCGTAAGATCTTTGAGGAAGACGAGCAGGACGACCCGGATAACGATCAGTAAATATTCACTACAGCAGAAGGACTGATGCGGACGGAGCGCAGGTGCGCATCCGGACGGTCAGTCCTTTTTTCAGCAACCATAATTTGCCGGCATGGGCAATGATATACAGCAACAGGGTGAACGCATGAAGAAAATCATTTCTTTTCTGCTCCTTTTCGTCATGATGACCGCGGCGGCGCTTGCGGCGGCGGAAGGGATCATATATACCGCGACGGTCACGAAAGCGATGACCATACGAGAGAAGAAATCCACCTCCGCGAAGAAGCTTGGCAGTGTGGAGGCGGGGGAGTTCATCAGCATTCTTTCCCTTGATGACAAGTGGGCGCAGATCGAGAAGGATGGCGTCACAGGCTATATCCTCGCCAAGAACATCGAAAACATGGCGTCTGCGGACGGATACAACGACGCAGCCGATGCGAGCTTCCTCGGCGTTGCGCAGAAGGCGCTGACCATCCGGGCCAGAGAGAACAAGGCTGCCGCAAAGCTGCAGTCGCTGGAGGAGGGCGAGACGGTCTATATCCTCGAGCTGGGCAGGGAATGGCACAAGGTGGTCAAGCTGGGCGTCGTGGGCTATGTGCTTGCAGGACCTGTCACGGCGCTGGAGCCTGCGCATGAGGGGATCGTGCTGCCGGAGGAGTTCATTCCGGAAGCTCCGTTTATAGCGAACTACACGGCGCAGGCGGACGTCAATCTCTCGATCCGCCGTGAGCCGAACGCTAACTCCGGCCTTGTGGGTACGGTGTATAAGAACGAATGGATCGACGTTATGGAGACGGACGGCGAGTGGGCGCGCGTGCAGAAGGACGGCGTTGTGGGCTTTGTCCGCGGCGATCATCTGAGATACTTTACGCGATACGATCCGTACGGGCCGTATGTGCCGGGCGTGGTCTGGTATCCGTATGCGGCGCGCGCACTGCAGGACGTCGAGATCACGGACAGCGAAACGGGCGATGTGCTGCGCACGGTGACGGAGGGCAGCATCATGGCTGTCAGCGCGATGAACGAGGATATGTCCGTCACGCTTCCGTATGACAGAATCACCGGCCGCATTCAGGCTACGGGCAGCCTGGAGCTGGAGGCTGTCGTGCCGTATGATCAGGCGCAGATGGGCGACCTGATCGCGGTGTATTCCACCTACTATACCCCGGAGCAGGTGACGCAGACGCAGATCGGCCGCCTGCATAACATCATGCAGGGCGTTGAAAGGCTCAATGACGTCGTGATCGCGTCGGATGATAAGTTCTACTTCAACGACTTCTGTGCGCCGTACACCAAGTCCAA
Source organism: Clostridia bacterium (assembly GCA_017938795.1). GTDB lineage: Bacteria > Bacillota > Clostridia > Christensenellales > Aristaeellaceae > Ventricola. Next base: position 12,235 of record JAGBAV010000036.1, on the reverse strand, counting down.
CGGCTATCAGGAGGGCCCGATCATCAACTATGTCTCCAGCGATAAGCTGGGCTACGGCGGCGGCATCTGTCAGGTATCCACCACGCTGTATAACGCGATTCTTCAGATCCCGATTGAGACCATCAAGTGGCAGGTGCATTCCTCGTACGGCATCTCTTATGCGCCGCTGTACTTTGACGCTGCTGTCGGCAACGGCAATATCGACCTCCGTCTGCGCAACGCGCTGCCGTATGATGTGCGGCTTGCGCTGCAGGCTGTCGGAGGCGTGCTGACCGTGCGCGTCTACAGGGCAAGCTGATGCGCGGGGCGTATGTGTGGCTTGCGGTGCTTCTTTGCGTGCTGCTGGCTGCGCCCGGCATGGCGCAGGGGGAGGCGCAGGAGGCAGAGACTGCCGAGTTCTACGGCTATATCGGCAAGGATATGGCCGTGCGCAAGTGGGGCGACGAGGACTCATACAGGATCGGCAGCCTTGAGGAAGGCACTGTCGTAGATGTCTACCACAAAGGGCGGACATGGACAAGGATCGCCTTTGAGGGCGGTCAGGGCTACGTGCTCACCAAGTTTGTGGAGCGCGTGCAGCGCAAGGATCCCTTCGCCGGGGCGATGCCCGGCGTCAGCGAGCATACTGCTGTCGGTCTTGTACTGCAGGATACGAGCTTCAAGCCGGAAGGATATCGCTATGCGATACAGGTCAAGGCAGGCAGCTGGCTCTCCATTGAGCAGCTGAAGGATGGGCGGGCATACTTCCCCTACCGTCGTGAGGAGGAGAATGCCAGCATCCGTGAGGACAGGCTGAAGCTCTTTGATTTTGTGCCGTGGGACGAGGCGCAGCCGGGTGATCTGCTCTATGCATTCACGACATTCTACACGACGGCAGCCTCGAAGGAAGGCAACACCGAACGGATGTACAACATCAGGCTAGCCAGCGAGCGGCTGACGAGCATTCGTGTTGCGCCGGGAGAGTGCTTCTCCTTCAACGCGATCTGCGGCCCCTATACCAAGGAGAACGGCTACCGCAAGGCGCCGATTCTCTCCGGTGAGAGCGAGATGGGCTATGGCGGCGGCGTCTGTCAGGTATGCAGTACGCTGTACAACATCGTTCTGCGCGTGCCTGCGGTTATCGAGGAGATGAACTGGCACAGTCAGGGCGGCGTCAGCTATCTGCCTGCGGGATTTGATGCGACGGTCGGCACCAACAGCGACCTTGTGTTCCGCAATGTGCTTCCGTATGACATACGGATTGAGTTCGAGAATCTGAGCGGCGTGATGACGGCGTTCATGTTCCGCGACTATGAGCATGAGCAGGAGCCGTGAACGGAGGATATGAATGAAGGTATTGATATCAAATGATGACGGCGTGTTTGCGCCGGGTATTGCTGCGCTGGCAGAGGCATTCGCTGAGGCCGGGCATGAGGTGGTGGTCGCCGCGCCGGACAGCCAGCGCTCGGCAGCCAGCCACAGCTTGTCTCTTGGCAAGCCTCTGCGCGTTAAGGAAGTGACGCTCGGCGGCGCCTCGCGTGCCTATGCGATCGGCGGCACACCGGCCGACTGCGTGAAGCTCGCGCTCAGCAGGCTTTACCCGCAGGCGGAGGTCGTGGTATCCGGCGTCAATCATGGGCATAATATCGGTACGGACGTCCTGTATTCCGGAACCGTGGCCGCGGCGATGGAGGGTGCACTGCTTGGGCGCAAGGCCATCGCGGTATCGTTGGCCTACAGCCGGGAGGATACCTATCCGCTGGCGGCGAAGGCGGCGGTCGATGCGCTGGAAACGATGCGGCGCTGCCCGATCCCTGAGCGCTCCGTGCTGAATCTCAACTATCCCGACAGAGATGAGGCGCTGGGCGTCGTGCCGGCGAGGCAGAGGGTGCTGCGGTATCTGGATGAGTATATCCCCGGCGTCGATCCGGACGGCACGCCCGTCTATACGCTGACTGGGCATCTGGATCCTGCAATGGAAAAGCAGGATGACGATTATTCCTGGCTGGAGCGCGGCTATGCGACCACGACCGTGCTGACATGGGATATGACGGATGACGATGCGACGAATGCGCGCAAGGATGCTTGATCGCTTTTGATGCGAAAAGTAATGCAGGAAGTGCAAAACTTCTTGCATTTTTCTTTTGGATTTGGTAAAATGTCAGCAGGGAAAAGCAAGAATTTGCTTGTGGGAGGTCGAACGATCATGCAGGATATGCAGGACATGATGCGCAGGCTCAATCAATCCGGAAAGCGCCTGAGTAAAGGTCATCGCAAAATCGCGGAATATATTGTGGAACACTATGACAAGGCTGTCTTCATGACGGCCAGCAAGCTGGGCGAGAAGGTCGGCGTCAGCGAATCGACGGTCGTCCGCTTTGCCTCGGCGATGGGCTATGAGGGTTATCCGCAGCTGCAGCGCGCGCTGCAGGAGCTTGTGCGCCACTGGCTGACGGCTGTACAGCGCTTTGAGATGGCGAACGAGATCGACCAGAGCGAGGTGCTGCGCACAGTGCTGCATGCGGATATGCAGAATATCCGCACGACGACGGAAGAGATCGATTCGGCGGCCTTTGATGAGGTGGTCGATAAGATCATCGCTGCGCGTAATATCTATGTGATGGGCCTGCGCTCTGCGGCGCCGATTGCGCAGTTCCTGGCGTACTATCTGAATTTCATTTTTGACAATGTGCGCATTGTCTCTGAAGCCAGCGGCGACGTCTTTGAGCAGATCAGCCGCATCAATGAGAGCGACCTGCTCTTTGGCATCAGCTTCCCGCGCTATTCGACGCGCACGCTGGAGGCAATGAGCTTTGCGAAGGCGCGTGGCTCGCAGGTCATCGGCCTGACGGACGGCCCGATGTCCCCGATCTACGCGACCAGCTCGGTCTGCCTGACGGCGCGCACGGATATGGCGTCGTTCGTGGACTCGATGGCGGCTCCGCTGTCGGTGATCAATGCGCTGATCGTTGCGCTCGGCCTGCGCCGCAAGGAGGAGCTGTCCGAGCACTTCAGGTTGATGGAAGGAATCTGGGATGAGTACAGGGTCTATGTCGGAAAAGATCGCGTGTGATGTGCTGGTGATCGGCGGCGGCGCTGCGGGTATGATGGCGGCGCTGCAGGCTGCGTGGGCCGGCGCGCGCGTCGTGCTGCTGGAGAAGAATGAGAAGCTCGGCAAGAAGATCTATATTACGGGCAAAGGCCGCTGCAACGTGACCAATGCCTGCGATCTGGAGGATTTCTTCAGGCAGGTGCCGCGCAATCCGAAGTTCCTCAATGCCGCTGTGCGCCAGTTCACCTATGAGGACGTCACCTCTCTGCTGGAGATGCTCGGCACGCCGACGATGGTTGAGCGAGGAAATCGCGTCTTCCCGCAGAGCGAGAAGGCGAGCGACGTCACGCGCGCCTTTGCCCGGGGGATGAAGGATGCCGGCGTGGATGTGGAGCTGAATGCGGAGGTTTCGCATATCATGAAGGACGGCGATGCGTTTGCCGTGCAGTTTGCCCGGGGCGGCGTGCTGCGTGCGCGCAGCGTGATTGTCGCCACAGGCGGCGTGAGCTATCCGTCCACCGGAAGCACGGGCGACGGCTTCCGCTTCGCGCAGGAGAACGGCCATACCGTCACCCCGCTCAAGGGCTCGCTGGTGGGCCTGACGATCGGGGAGAAGTGGCCGCAGCTGCTGCAGGGCCTGTCGCTCAAGAATGTGCGCGTGCAGGCCAGAATGGGGAAGAAGACCATCTACAACGAGCAGGGCGAGATGCTTTTTACGCACTTTGGCGTCAGCGGCCCGCTGATCATCGAGCTGAGCAGCCATATGCCGGAGGATTACGGCGCGGTGAGCGTGACGCTGGATATGAAGCCGGCGCTCACGCCGGAGCAGATTGATGCGCGGCTGCAGCGTGAGTTCACGGAGAATTCCCGCCGTCAGCTCTCTACAGTGCTGGTCGGGCTGATGCCGTCGCGCATGGCGCCTGTGTTTGCGCAGCTGTGCGGCCTGTCGCCGGAGACGCCGATCAACCAGATCACGCGCGAACAGCGCATGACCATCGGCGCGATGCTCAAGGGCCTGCCGCTGCGCGTGGACGGCACCCGCCCCATCGAGGAGGCGATTGTCACCCGCGGCGGCGTGAATGTGCTGGAGGTTGCGTCCAGCAGTATGATGAGCAAGCTCGTGCCGGGTCTGTATTTTGCGGGCGAGGTGCTCGATGTGGATGCGCATACCGGCGGGTTTAACCTGCAGATTGCCTTTTCCACGGGCGCATTGGCCGGCAGGAGCGCTGCTGCCTATGCGCTTGAAAGCTGATAGGAATTGAATGACCGGCACCGGGAAGGAGCCGGATGAAGGACAAAAGCCTTCCTGCCTGTGCGGGAGGGTTTTTGTGTTCAGAAGGAGGTCAGTATGTACACGGAACGGGAAGAAAACCGACGCATCTATGAGCGCAGCGCAAGGCTGATCCTGCTGCTGGCCCTGCGCGATATGGAGCCGATGGCAAAGGTGCGCTTTGAGCACAGTATCGGTCAGGGGCTCTACATGAATGTGACGGGGCTGGAGCTCAATGCATCCGTTGTGCGCAGCATTCAGCAGCGCATGCAGGCGATTGTGGAGCGGGATCTGCCGATCGTCCGATCCCGCTGGACGCGCGAGCAGGCGATGGCGTACTTCGCCTCGCGCGGGCAGGAGGACACTGTCCGTCTGCTGGCATATCGTCCGTTTGATTATTTCGACGTCTATACCTGTGACGGCTTCAGTGAATACTTCTATGGCGAGATGGCGAAGTCCACGGGCGAGATCCGCAGCTTCGCGCTCCGGTTCTATTATCCGGGCATGGTGCTGCTGCTGCCGGGCGATGACCTGAGCGGTCCGCCTGCGCCATTTGCCGAGCGTCCGCAGCTGATGCGCACCTATGCGCAGGCCAATGAGCACTCCGCCATCCTGCGCTGTGAGAGCGCCGCCGATCTGAATGATCTCATTGCAAGAGGCGAGGCGCGCAGCTTTATCCGTGTGAGCGAGGCGCTGCATGAGCGCAGTATCGCGCAGATCGCGGAGAAGATTGTTGCGCGCGGTGCGCGGATCGTCTTCGTCGCCGGTCCGTCTTCCAGCGGCAAGACCACCTTTGCCAACCGGCTGAGCGTGCAGCTGAGGGTGAGCGGCAAGCGCCCTGTTGCGATCTCGCTTGATGATTATTACCGCAACCAGAATGAGATCCCGCTCGATGAGCATGGGAAGCCCGATCTGGAGTGTCTGGAGTCGATTGATGTGCCGCTGTTCAATGAGCAGCTGGTCGATCTGCTGGCGGGGCATGAGGTCGAGATCCCGCGTTATTCCTTCAAGGTCAAGGCGAGGGAGCCAAAGGGCGTTCCGCTGCGCGTTGAGGAGGATCAGATTCTGATTGTCGAGGGCATCCATGGCCTGAACAGCGCGCTGTGCACGGACATCCCCAGCGAGATGACATACCGTGTCTACATCAGTGCGCTGGCGCAGCTGAATCTGGATGGCCACAACCGCATCCGCGCGACGGATGTGCGGCTGATGCGAAGAATGGTGCGCGACCACAGGACGAGGAACACCAGCGCGCATCAGACGCTGCAGATGTGGGACAGCGTGCGTGCAGGTGAGGAGAAGTACATCTTCCCGTTCCAGGAGCGGGCGGATGTGATGTTCAATTCCTCTCTGCTCTATGAGATCGCTGTGCTCAAAAAGTACGCCTATCCGATGCTCTGCGCCATTGAACAGGATTCGCCGTACTATGTCCGCGCCCGCAGGCTGGTGAAGTTCCTGCACTACTTTGCCGACTGTACGGATGAGGATGAGATCCCGCCGACGTCGATTCTGCGCGAGTTTGTGGGCGGGTGCACATTCTACAATGAATAAGCAGCCTGCTTTGATACAGAATTTTCCTTCCGTCGGCCTGCAATTCCTGTGATAGTTTTTCTGCCTCCAGTACACAATAGCGTCAAGGAGGCGATCCAAGTGAAAAAAGGGATTCTTGTGCTGCTGTGTCTGACGGCGGCATGCATCATCACGGGCTGTGCAGCAAATGCAACCGGCACAACGGCAACCGCTGCGCCTGCAGCCACGAACACCCCCATGCCTGCAGCGACCATGATGACAACCATGGAGCCCAGCGCTGAGCCGATGACGACCATTCAGCCGATGAATACCGGCGCTGCGGCGATGACGCCTGCACAGGCGGGCCGTATGGCGGAGCAGATCAGCGAGGCTGTTGAGCGGATCAGCGAGGTGGATGACGCTGAGGTGATCATTCGCGACGACCGCGTGCTTGTTGCGGTGGAGTTCAATGATCAGTACAGCGCGGGGCTGGACGACAGGATGAAGCAGCTGATCACAGAGGCTGTGCAGAAGACGGACGACGGCCTGACGGATATCCGGATCACGGATGACGACACGCTGTATGGTCAGGTGAAGAGCCTTGCCCAGCGCATGGGCGAGGCGACAGGCATCAGCGAACTGGCGGACGATTTCGGCGATCTCTGGGATCGTATCACCGGAATGTAAACGAAGAAGGAACGATGCAGCGTAAGCTGCATCGTTCCTTGTGTTTTGAGCATATGACAATGTGGAAACGGTCGGGACGGCGATGATTGACAAAGCAATATGAATCTGATAAGCTAAAAACGCCCTGTAATGGGCGAGGAGGACGGAACAGATGAAGAAGATGACAAAGACTGCGGCAGCGCTGTGTCTGCTGCTTGTGCTGGTGATGGCTGCTGCCGGTGCGCTTGCCGCAATTCAACCGACTGGTTCTGAGAATGGGCTGGATTTCCAGCACATGGAATTCAAGGGTGGTCAGTCGTTCCGGGTATACTCCGGACCGGGCCGCCATTATTGGGTCGGCGCAAACAGCGGAGCAAGGGCGACGTCCGACGAGGAGATCTGTGTTGCCGGTCAGGAGGGCAAGTTTCTGCTGATCCGGTATGATATCAGCGACGGTGTGCGCGTGGGATACATCTGCATCGACGATGTTTCTGGCGACGCCTCTGCAGAGCAGCTGAGCTTTGATTATACGCTGAAGACGATCACCAAGCAGTGCGGCTTTACGGACGATCCGTCTTCGCCGGATAAACCGATTGGTATCCTGCGCGCCGGCGAAAGAGTGACATATCTGTCCATGTATTGCAACGATTATCAGTGGGCGTACGTGGAAAGTACGATCGACGGCGTCCCGATCCGCGGCTTTGTTCCGCTGGACTGCATTGAGTAAACTACCGAGTATACCAGCCCCGGCTTTCTGCCGGGGCTTTTGCATACCCGGATACAGGGCTGAACATCTGCTTATTGATGCGCAGCTTCAGCATATTGATGACAAACGGGGCTGCCGATAATCCAAGGAGTCCGGCTGCAGCAACAGGGCAAAGTGAATAATCATCCATTACGCGCTGAAGACACGTTCGGAAAGGGATTATCCATGTATGGGCAGAAGGATAACTAGGCGCGGATGGAGAACAATCCGGTGCGCACTGTGACGCAGCTGATGTATTCGCCTTGATGGTGTCAGGCAGACCATCGGCTTATCCGGTAGGTTTGATATCGAAAGTCGGACGATAAGGATAGCAGAGATTGACAAACTGATTCGAATCTGATAATCTGAAAAAAAGTCCTGTGCAAGGACGAGGAGGATGAAATCATGAGGAAGATGATCAAAACGATCGTCGCTCTGGGCCTGCTGCTGGCGCTGGTGATGACGGCAGCCGTCGCCTTCGCTGCTGTCCAGCCGATCGCTGGGGATAATTCGCTCAATTTCCAGTATAAGGCCTTCCATGGCGGCCAGACGTTCCGGGTGTATTCCGGCCCCGGACGTCATTATTGGATCGGTGCGAACGGCTGGGCAAAGGCTCTGTCCGATGAGGAGATCTATGTTGCCGGTCAGGAAGGAAATTTCCTGCTGGTTCAGTACGGCATCAGCAAGGGTGTGCGCGTGGGTTATATCTGCATCGACGATATCTCCGGCGGCGCTTCTGCGAAGAGGCTGAACTTCGACTATACGACGAAGACGATCACCAGACTGTGCAGCTTCACGGATGATCCGTCCTCGCTGAATAACCCGATCGGTACGCTGAGCGCGGGCGACAGGGTGACGTATCTGTCCAAGTACTACAATGGTCTCCAGTGGGCATATGTCGAGAGCTTGATCGACGGTGTCCCGATCCGCGGCTTTGTTCCGCTGGACTGCGTTGAGTAAACTACCGAGTATACCAGCCCCGGCTTTCTGCCGGGGCTTTTGCATGCCCGGATACAGGGCAACAGAAAGGCCGCCGGTTTTCCGGCGGCCTTGATCGTTACAGGTTGTAGTACCGATCGAACTCGGCGGGATGGGGGATGGCGGCCATCTGGCGGCACTCCGCGCGCTTGGCCTTGATGAAGTTGGACAGCAGCTCCTCCGGGAAGACGCCGCCCGCCGTGAGGTAGTCGTGATCGGCCTCAAGGGCGTCGAGCGCAGCCTCCAGCGAAGTGGGCAGACCCTGCAGCTTGGCTTTCTCCTCCTCGGGCAGGTGATACAGGTTCATATCGAACGGCCCCCAGCCGTGCTCGTGCGGATCAATCTGGTTCTTCACGCCGTCCAGGCCGGCCATGAGCAGCGCAGCGTAGCAGAAGTACGGATTGCAGGTGGCGTCGGGATTGCGCAGCTCAAAGCGGCGCAGGGACGGCGTCTTGGCGTAGGCGGGGATGCGGATGACAGCGCTGCGGTTGGACGTCGCATAGCCGACGGTCACCGGGGCCTCAAAGCCCGGAACGAGCCGCTTGAAGGAGTTGGTGCTCGGGTTGGTGATGGCGCACAGAGAGGAGATGTGCTTGAGCAGGCCGCCCATGAAGTAATGCGCCGTGCGGCTCAGGTGGGAATAGCCGTTGTCATCAGAGAAGACGGGCTCGCCGTCCTTGAGCAGGAGCATATGGACATGCATGCCGCTGCCGGCCTCACCATAGATCGGCTTGGGCATGAAGGTGGCGCTCTTGCCGTGCTTGATGGCGGTGTTGTGGATGATGTACTTGATCATCATGGTGGCGTCGGCCATCTTGCTCATCTGGCCAAGCCGCGGCTCGATCTCAAACTGACCGGAGGCTGCGACCTCGGGGTGATGATACTTGATCGGGATGCCGGCCTCCTCCATCAGCATGCACATCTCACTGCGGCACTCGAAGGAGGTGTCAAACGGCTTGGCGACATGATATCCCTTCTGCTTGGGGACGATCACGCCGCGGCCTTCGCTGGCGCTGTTCCAATAGGACTGATTGGCGTCCACGGATGCGGCGATGCAGTTGGGCTGCACATCCCAGCCGACCTGATCGAAGAGATAGAACTCAAACTCCGGCAGGATGAGCATGGTATCCGCGACGCCGCTGTCGCGCAGATACTGCTCGGCGGCGAGCACGATATTGCGCGGATACTGCGCAAGAGGCTTGTTCTCCGGGTGGCCGATAATCATCGCGTTGCCGGTCATGGAGAGCGTCGGGACGGAACAGAAGGGATCGATGACGGCGGTGTCAGGATCCGGGATAAAGACCATGTCGCTCTTTTCAACGACGGCATAGCCGTAGTTGGATGCGTCAAAGCCGATGCCGTCGCGCATGGTGTCCTCGGAGAAATGCTGCGCCGGGATGGTGACATGGCGGAATTGTCCGTTGATGTCCACCATCTTGAAATCGATCATCTTGATGTCGTTCTGCTCAATGAGCTGCAGGATATCCTGAACGGATCTGGCCATAGGGAATGCGCTCCTCTCGTTTGGTGTGCAGGTATACACAATATTATATAAATATGAAGGCATTGAGTCAAGGAGGTTGTTTGGCTGAATACTTTAGAAAAACAAGAAAACCGCACCCTGCGGTACGGTTTCATAAGCGGGAGGGAAAGGAAGCCTCACTGCGGATAGAGCAGCTGTTCGTCATAGAGGATGGAGCGCTTGCGCAGCTCGGCGAAGAGCGCGTCTTCGCCCATCTTCTCAGCGAGGGTCGGCTCATCGGAGAAGAGGTTGACGCCGAGACCGAGCCTGTCGCCTTCGATGGAGACGCCCATCGCAGCGAGCGTTGTGGGGAAGATATCAAGTGTCGTGAAGATACGGTTCTTTTCTTTGACAGGCTCTGCGGCGGCATTGACAAAGGCGTTATAGACGTGGCGGTTGGTTTCGCCGGTATTGCGGTTGTATACACCTTCGATCAGGCCGTCATAGAAGTAGTCCTGCATGGTGCCGTGATCGCCGGTGATCACGATGGTGGTGTTTTCGTAGAAATCCTGCTCCCTGAGCCAGCTCAGCAGGTCGTCCACACGCATGGAATTACAGTGAAGAATATCGGCATAATACAGCTCGCTGCGCTCATTCTCCCTGAAATACCGGGGGCAATCGAAGCAGCGGTAGCCGGGCATATGGGTGTCGACAGTGAGCATGGCGAAATGGAAGGGTTCGTCCTTGGCTGCGAGCTCAAGGATCTCATCCTTGGCGTAGGTGAAGAGCTTCGCATCTTCAAATCCCCAGAAATCATAGTAGTCTTCGGGGATGCGCCCCTCTTCGATGGCGGTATAGTAATCCCAGATCTCATAATCGCCATGGGTCTCATAGAGCACGCGCCGCCCGCCGAAGGTAAAATCTGATCCGGCCATGAACATCGTGTTGTAGCCCTCGGCCTTGAGGATATCGCCGAGCGTGATGGCGCCGGGCATGAAGACGGAGAACAGATCGTTGGAGTTGCCCTTGGCGTAGTCTGCATTATAGGTGCGCAGCGGGACACCTGTTGTCTGCGCGACGAGCGCAGCGACGGTCCAGCCGCAGCCGGGCGGGATGCTGGCACCCTGAATCAGCTCGGAGCGGGAGAAGCTGACGTTGTCCTTGGCGATCTGCGTAAGCTCCGGAATGGCGTTCACGGGGAGTACGCCGCCGTTGGCGACGTCCTGCGCCGTGGTCTCCATGGACTCCAGATAGATGGTGATCAGATTCCGTTTCTCCTCGGGGAAGGTGATCTTCACAGAATCCGGATGGACGTATTCCTCCTCGTAGAGCGTGGATGCATGCAGCAGGCCGTCGACATACTGGCTGATCCACAGGAGACGGTCGATGAAGAAGCAGACGACGACAAGCCAGATCACCAGCACCGGATAGAGCAGTTTCAGCGGGAGCCGGAGCGGGAACAGGCGGAACTGCACGCGGTCTGCCACGCGCAGGCTGAGGGCGTCGCGGAATGGGAAGAGGCTCAGCAGCTCAATCGCCAGCGCAAAGGCGGAGAAGGGGAAAATGACCGAATGCAGGACGCTGAAGATGAAGCTGTGCGCCGTGCCCTGAAGCGGCATGCGGATGTAGTAGATGATTTCCTCGATGCTGGTCAGCGGGTAGGCGATGCTGCCCCAGAGGCAGCATTGCGTCAGGAAGAGGTTGGTGATCAGGAACAGATGGGCGAAGATACGTACTGCGTTCATCCGCGGGAACGGAGTCTGAGCGCGCGGCGTGCTGACAACGCGGCAGCAGCGGGCGAAGAAGCACCCAAGCAAAACAGAGAGGGCGGATATGGAAACAGCGGCGACCTTGCCGATTCCCATAATCAGACGACCTTCGCGGGACCATGGGCGCATTCTGCCGATGGGGACGAGGACCACAAGGCAGAACAGCAGGACGGCGGCGGCGGACAGTATGCTCCAGGTAAATACCTCTTTCGCAGCGGGCCGGCGGCGCAGGAGGAGCCATGCGCACAGGCAGGCCAGAAGCCCAGGATATATAAACAAGAAGAAAACAGACATATGCGGCTCCTTTCGTCCGGGCAGAGCGGAATAACTCATATATTATATACCCTGTGCAGACGACAGACAAGAGCGCAATTGTGGCGGAAAAATGAAAACTGCCGTCCCCGAAGGGACGGCAGCAGGGGATAAGCGATTACTTCGCGAGGGAAGCCTGATAGGCCTCGTTGTACTCCATGGTCATCATGGCGCCGCCCTCGTCGCTCCAGGCCTGCCAGACAGCGCGGAGCTCGTCCTCGTTGATGATGCCGGCGATGTACTGAACGTGAGCATCCTCGAGCATCTGGGAGAGGGTCGTGCCGAAGCTGTTGTAGGTCTCGCTGGTGAGCGGGTGGCACGGATCGTTCACGATGTAATCCATCATGGTCTTCTGATAGCCGTTGTACTCCTCACGCAGGGTAGTGAGCTTCATCGCCGGGGTCAGATCGCCGGTGACGTTGGTGCCCAGCTGGTTGAGGCTGTGCTGGAGGGTCTGAACTTGCAGGCTCATGTCGACGTCGTCAGACGGGTT
>JAGBAV010000035.1 GCA_017938795.1 Clostridia bacterium | reverse complement strand
GGCCGCTTCTTTATTTGCTTTTGTCGTCAGGTCACTGCGGCACGATATCAAAGGCGAACTCGATATCCTGCTGCGCATCGATATGATACGCCGCCTCGACGTCGGCACCCCAGCTGTCGATGCCGCCTACGCCGCGGACAGCGCCGTAGACGCACAGCACGGTGCGCCTCGCCGGCGGCAGCTCCTCATGATGGGTCGCGTTCTCCAGCTCCTGCGCGGTATAGGGCAGACAGCTGAAGGCAAATTCCTTCCCGCAGGCCTCAAGGCGCAGGGAGGACGGAACCTTCGTCTTCACGGTATTGTCGCTGACGGTATCGCGGGTGACCTCCAGCCACTTGGTCGCCATGTGCATGCCGCAGTCCTGCGGCACCATGTACGGAGTGACCGGCAGGCCCTCAACGCTGTACACGCCCGGCACGCCGCCGGCCATGCGGTCGGGGTAGGTCTCCCCGCTCAGGCCCTCGTAGGTGAAGCCCGTCGCCTTCGTCGGCATGATCATGCGCAGGCCGAAGACCGGCAGCTGCGGCAGCCCCGCTGCGCCGGTATACTTGCACTCGACGTTCATCCTGCCGCCGGCATGGACGGTATAGGTCACGGTGACATTCGTCGCCGGGACGGTGATCGTCTCATAGATGAAGGTGAGCGCGACGCGCTTTGCCGTCTCCGTGCCGTTATAGCGGTTGTTCTCCGGTGCAATGGGCATGGGGATCTCCTGCCCGTCGATCTCCACCTTGCCGCCCACGGTGCGCAGGAACATATCCGCTGCCAGCCACATGCCGCTCTTGAGCGGGAAGCGGCTGCCGCGGTCGTTGTCGGTCGTCGCGCGCCAGAAGGTCGGCTTCGGCGTGCGGTAGAGCCACTCCTTGCCCGCCGCGCGCAGGGACTCCAGACCGCCGGTGGAATACGAGAAGATATACTCAAAGCCCTCTCCGGAGACGCCGAGCGTCAGGTCGCCGAAGACGAGCCTCAGATCATTCGTCATGCAGCCCATAATAGTATCTGACCTCCTGTGTGGCAGGTTTTTCGGTTCTGTCGGCAAAGACGATGCCGTTGCCGGAGAACTCATAATCCGACGGCCTGTCGTCGAAGTCGCCGCCGTAGCGCAGGACCTCGCGGCCGGTGATCTCGTCATAGACAAAGAGCGCCTGATCGATATAATCCCAGATATAGCCGCCCTGCATCATCGGGAATTCATCCACCAGCTGATAGTAGGAGCCAAGGCCGCCCAGCGAGTTGCCCATGTCGTGCATATACTCGCAGAGGATGAACGGCTTCTTCGGGCTGCCCGTCAGGTATTCGCGGATCGCCTCCGGCGTCGCGTACATCCGGCTCTCCATATCGGAGATGACGTCCTCGTACTTCCGGCAGTTGACCACGCCCTCATAATGCACGAGGCGCGCCGGGTCAGCCTGCTTGAAGTAGGCGTTCATCATCGCCAGCACGTCGCCCGCGAAGGACTCGTTGCCCAGCGACCAGAAGAGGATGGACGTATGGTTCTTGAAGGTCTCGAAGTTGCTCACCGCGCGATCCAGCACGGCGCCCTCCCATGCGTCATAGCTGCCCGGCACATTCCAGCTCGGCTCAATCGCGCCGGCCTTCTGCCAGGAGCCGTGGGACTCAAGGTTCGTCTCGGACATCATGTAGATGCCCGCGCGGTCGCAGCGGGTATACCAGCTCAGCCTGTCCGGATAATGGCAGGTGCGCACGGCGTTGATGTTGTTGCGGCGGAAGCACTCGATATCCCATTCCTCGTCCGCATCGGTGATGCAGCGGCCGCCGTGAGCGTTCCACTCGTGGCGGTTGACGCCGTTGATGACAAGGCGCTTGCCGTTGAGCAGCATCAGGCCGTCCTTGAGCTCGATTGTCCGGAAGCCGAACTCCAGTGGGCAGACCTCGCAGACCGCGCCGTCCGCATCGCGCAGCTCAACCTCCAGCGTGTACATGTCCGGATGATGATGATCCCAGATCATGACCTCGCCCGGCATCGCCATCTCCACGCAGGCCGTCTCGCCGATCGCGGTCTCCGCCTGCGCGAGGACCTCGCCGCCCAGCATCACGCGAAGGGCAGCCGTGCCCGCCATTTCGCCCGAGAACTTCATATCCGCCTTCACCAGACCGGTTTTCGTCTCAAGCGTCAGCTCCGGGCGCAGGAAGATGTCGTCCATATGCGTCTTGGGCAGGGCAAAGAGATTGACGCTGCGGAAGATGCCGAAGAAGCGGAAGAAGTCCTGATCCTCCAGATACGCGGCGGTGCTGCGCTTATGCACCTCCACAGCGAGGATATTGCCCTTCTCGCGGATGGCGTCCGTCAGGTCGAACTCGGTCGGGGTGAAGGTATCCTCTGCATAGCCGAGGAACTGACCGTTGAGCCAGACGTACATCGCCTGCTCCACGCCCTCAAAGCGGATGATCACACGCCTGCCGCGCAGACCCTCGTCAAGATCAAACATCTTCACATAGGAGCCAACGGGGTTATAGTCCGCCTCGCTGAACTGGCCCGCGCAGTCGCCGTACTCCGTGCCCGCCGGGCGGCGGAAGTAGTGGCCCTCCCAAGGGTACATGGTGTTGATATAGTGGATCTTATCGTAGCCAGCGAGCTCGATATGGCCCGGCACATTGATCTCGCCGAACGCGGATCCATCGTAATCCTCGCGGTAGAAGTCCGCCGGACGCTCCTTGGCGTTCACAGAATACGCGAATTTCCAAACGCCGTCCAGCGACTGCCTCAGCGTATCGCGCTGCGCGCGGCAATCCTCAAGGCTGGCATAAAAGGCATGATCGCTGTGCGCATCGCGCCTGCCGACGCCGAATACCCTCGGGTCGTCCAGCCATTTGATGTTAGGCTGCATGTGCGTTCCTCCTCATTATCTCTCTTGCTCCGGGCGCTTTTCCCGGATGTTTCTTCTATTATACCGTGTCGCCAACCGGAATGCAAACCCATAAACGCCGCCGCCGGAAAATAGCGCATGCAATCCCGCTTTTCTCCCGGTCAGTCATCTTTACGCCCCATAATATTGACAGCCTTCTGCGCCCTCCGTATAATAAAAACAAAATCAGCATTTTGTTTTTACCATTCGGCGGTCTTCGTTCATTCCGCTGCGGTAATGGCGAATCGCCTGAATATCCGTTATCATCCCATTGATTCCATCATCCGTTTCAAGGAGGTTCCCCGTGGGCTATATCACCTTTGAAAATGTCTGCAAGCACTACCAGAGCGGCAGCACCGTCGTCAAGGCGGTGGACAATGTGTCCTTCGAGATCGAGAAGGGGGAGTTCTGCGTGGTGCTGGGCCCGTCCGGCGCGGGCAAGACGACCATCCTCAATCTGCTCGGCGGCATGGACAAGGCCACCAGCGGCCGCATCACCGTCGGCGGGAAGGAGATCACCGGCCTGCGCAGCCGGCAGCTCACCGAATACCGCCGCCATGACGTGGGCTTCGTCTTCCAGTTCTACAACCTGATGCCCAACCTCACCGCGCTTGAGAACGTGGAGCTGGCGCGTCAGGTCTGCCGCCAGCATGCGCTCGACCCGCGCACCGTCATGGAGCAGGTCGGCCTTGGCGAGCGGCTGCGCAATTTCCCGGCGCAGCTCTCCGGCGGCGAGCAGCAGCGCGTCTCCATCGCCCGCGCGCTGTGCAAGAATCCGGCGCTGCTCCTTTGCGACGAGCCGACCGGCGCGCTGGACTCCAAGACAGGCGTGCAGGTGCTCGCCCTGCTGACCGATGTCTGCCGCACGCACAACGCGACCGTCGTCATCATCACCCACAACGCGACTATCGCCCCGCTGGGCAACCGGGTCATCCGCGTCAAGAACGGCGGTATTGAATCCATCGAGACCTGCGCGAATCCCGCCCGCGTGGAGGACATCGCATGGTGAGCGGCAGCCGCAGGCCGCGGCGCGCAGGCAACACCCTGCGCAAGAAGCTGCTGCGCGACATGGGCCGCGCAAAGATGCAGTTCCTCTCCATCATCATGCTCTGCGCGCTCGGCACATTCGCCTATGCCGCGCTGGACGGCATGGCGCGCATGACGCGAACCACCGTGGACACCTATTTTGAGGAGAATAATCTCGCCGACTTCTGGGTCACCGTGCCTGCCGGCGTCGATCGCACCGTGCTCGCCGCGCTGGAGAGCGTGGACGGCGTGTCGCAGGTCATTGCCCGGGCCGTCGCGGATCTGGAATCCACCCTGCCAAGCGGCGCGGACGTCAACATCACCGCCTATGACGGCCCGATGACCATCAACGCGCCGCTGCTGCGCGAGGGCGGGCTGCTCGACCCTGCGGATCTTCGGGGCTGCCTGATTCAGGAGCGCTTCGCCAAGGCGCAGGATCTCTCCCTTGGCGACCGCATCAGCGTCAAGCTCGCCGGGCAGGAGCATACCTTCATCATCCGCGGCGTCGCCGTCAGCCCGGAGTACGTCTCCCTCTCCCTCGGCGTCGCCGCGAAGCCGGACGAATACGGCTTCATCCTCATCAATGCGCGCGCCCTTCCTGCCCTGCCGATGACGCAGGCCGTCGTCACCCTCGACGACGATGCAGACGAGGACGCCGTCAAGGCCGCTATTGAGGCGGCGATCCCCGATGCGCTCGTGCTCAACCGCGGCTCCCACACCAGCACGGCGCGCTGCAACAACGACGCGCAGATGTTTGAGAACCTCACCTATATCTTCCCGATCCTCGCCTATGCCGTCGCCGCGCTGATCGTCATGACCACGCTCTCGCGCATGATCGACAACCAGCGCCTGCAGATGGGCACGCTCAAGGCGCTCGGCTTCTCCGCCCGCCAGATCCGCGGTCACTACCTCTCCTACGCGATCATCCCGTCCTTCGTCGGCGCACTCATCGGCACGGTACTCGGACACACGATCCTGCCGCCCATCCTCTGGGATGCGCTGATGGGGCAGAGCGAGATGCCCTACCGCCTGCGCCCGCCGATCTCCACGCCCGCATGGTGCATGGTCATCCTCACCGTTGTCATGAGCATCTCGATCTGCTACTACACCTATCGCAAGTCCGCGCGGGAGACAACCGCCGCGCTCCTGCGGCCCAAGCCGCCCAAGGACGGCAAGCGCATCCTGCTCGAGCGCATCACGCCGCTGTGGCGTCTGTTCTCCTTCAATGCGAAGATGATCGTGCGCAACCTCATGCGCAACAAGCTGCGCACGTTCATGTCCTTCGTCGGTCTGCTCTGCTGCACGATGCTGATCATCACATCCTTCGGCCTGCAGGACTCCGTCACCCGCCTGTCCAACAACTACTACACCAAGACCCTGCGCTACGACGTGCGCGCGAACCTCACCGGCAGCATCGGCACGGCGGAGAGCTATGAGCGCAGGCTCGAGGCGGAGGCCGTCGAGTGCATCATGGAGACCTCCGTCTCCCTCCGCGCCCCCGGCGGCACGCGCACCACGATGCTCACCGTCCTGCAGGATGAGCAGACGCTCCAGCATCTTGGCGAAAATGAAACCTTCCTGCGCATCGGCGACGGTTCGCTCGCCATCACCTACAAGCTCAGCCGGACGCTCTCCCTCTCCGTCGGCGACGCCGTGCGGCTCTATCTCCCCGGCGACGATATGCCCATGGAGATGGTCATCGGCCAGATCGTCCACAACAACACCGTGCAGGGCGTCTACCTGAACCGCAGCACATGGGAGGCGCAGCGCAAGGGCGAATTCATCCCCACCGCCATCCAGCTCAAGGCGCCTTCGCAGGCCGCCATCGCACAGCTTGAGGACATGGACGAGGTTGAGAGTCTGGATTACCCGCCGGAGCTGATTGACGACATGCTCGAGATGCTCGACGCGCTCTCCTCCGTCTTCACCATGATCTCCGGCATTGCGCTGGCGCTCGCCTTCGTCATCTGCTACAACATGGGTCTGATGAACTTCATCGAGCGCATCCGCGAGTATGCGACGCTCAAGGTGCTCGGCTATCATCAGAAGGAGATCCGCCGCCTCATCCTCAATGAGAACCTGATCATCTCCGTCCTTGGCGTGCTCGGCGGCGTCTGGCCCGGCTATCTGCTCACCGACGTCGTCATGCACTCCTGCGAGCCGGAGTCGGCCTTCTATCCCGGTATGCCCACGGAGCAGTCCGTCCTCCTCGCCTGCGTGATCACCTTCTTCTTCTCGATCTTCATCCAGCTCCTGCTCATCCGCAAGGTCAAGGGCATCGACATGGTTGAGGCCCTCAAGTCCGTCGAATAAGCGGGCGGGGCCCTCTCCCTCTTCGCTTCGCCCTGCTTCTTATGGCAGCGTATCCGCTATGGGCGCTCCGCTGCCCAGCGGGCGGGGCCCGCTCCCTCTCCGCTTCGCGCTTATCCCATGGCAGCGCACGCGCTATGGGCGCTCCGCTGCCCAACTGCGGCAAAACCTCGTTTTGTCCACTTCCTGAAGCGGCGGGCGGGGCCCGCTCCCTCTTCGCTTCGCCTAGCTTCTTATGGCAGCGCACGCGCTATGGGCGCTCCGCTGCCCGGCCATCACAGAATCTCGTTCTGTCCGCTTCCTCAAGCAGCTGCGGAAACCCGGCTCATCAGCTCCCTGAAGCTGCAGACGCTCAATTCTCATCCTCCGATCAGAAAGGACGATCGCTATGAAAAAGCTCCTGACCCTCGCCGCGCTCACCCTCGCGCTCATCCTCTGCGCCGCCTCCGCGCTCGGCGCGACGGCCAATGCCTCCGTCGTCGCCCCCGTCACCCATCAGCTCACTGCGCCCTTCTCCGGCATGCTCAAGCCTTTCAGCCTGACCATTGGCGATACCGTTGCCGAAGGCGAGCTGCTCCTTGAGATGGACACGACCCCTGTCTATGCGCAGCAGGCCGGCATTGTCGCCGCAGTCTTCGCCGCGGAGGGGGACGACGCCGCCGGCGTCATGGCGCGGACGGGCGCGCTCGCCTTCATTGAGCCGGCCCTGCCGCTCTACATCGCCGCCTCCACGCAGAATGCCTACGACAAGGACGAGAACCGCTACATCCACGCCGGCGAGACGCTCTATCTCAAGTCCGGCGAGGAAAAGGGCGAGGGCCGCGTGCTCAGCGTCTCTGGCAGCAATTACGTCGTCGAGATTCTCTCCGGCGACTATGATCTGAACGACACCATCCGCTGCTTCCGCGAGAGCGACCATGAATACAAGAGCGAAGTCGGCCGCGGCAAGGCCGCCCGCTTCGAGGATTACGCCGTCGCCGGTCAGGGCCGCGTTGCCGCCGTGCATGTGCAGCCGGGCGACGAGGTCGCCGTAGGCGATCTGCTCTTCGAGCTCGTCGACGCGCAGTGCCCCGTCGGCGCGCCGCTCACCCTGAATGCCCCTGCCTCCGGCGCGCTCACCGCGCTCTATACCGTCTCCGGCGGTCAGGTCATGCGCGGGCAGCTCCTCGCCGAGATCACCGATCTCACCGAGCTGGAGCTGAGCGTTGAGGTCGATGAGATCGACCTGAGCCGCGTCGCCGTCGGCTCCATGATCAGCTACACCCTCGACGCCTATCCGGATGAGATCCTCTCCGGTATCGTCAGCGAGATCCGCCCCATCGGCGTCAGGCGCCAGAACGCCGCCTACTACGACGTCCGCGTCTCCCTGCCGGCGGGCAAGGTCGTCTACCCCGGCATGAACGCGACCGCCGTCATCGGCGAATAACCGCAGGAAAGGAGCATCCGCCATGGCCCTCCCCTTTACCGCCGCGCAGAGGGACGCCATCCGCAGCCGTCTCTTCGCCAGCGCGCAGCGCCACGCCATCGCCGACGGTCTGCAGAAGACCTCGCTGGACACGCTGACCTCTGAAGCCGGGATTTCCAAGTCCTCCTTCTACAAGTTCTTTGAGAGCAAGGAGCTGCTCTTCCTCGAGGTCGCCGCCGGCTGGGAGACGGATATCCTCTCCGCCGCCGCACAGGCCCTCGCCGTCAGCGCAGGCCGAAGCGACAAGGAGCGCGCAGCCGCCTTCGTCTTCGCCGCCTTTGAGCGCATCCATATGCTCGGCATTGCCCGATTCATGCGCGAGGACATGCCCCTGCTCGCCCCCTTCATCCCCGGCGCCAATGCCCGCGCGCACTGCCTCACCAGCGCCGGCAGCATCTTTGACGCCCTGCGCCGCGCCCGCATCCGCTTCACCGAGCCGGACGACGTCGTCCTCTCCGTCATTCAGCTGATGTATCTGTCCACCATGCATATGGGCGAGCTGGGCGACCGCTTCTTCCCCGCGCTGCAGACGCTCGTCGTCTCCGCCTGCGACAGGCTGGTGGCGTGACCGGCAAGGCAGCCGCGCACGATTCTCATCACGTGATGCATTGCGTATCGGGTTGACACGCAAGGCTATCCATTGTACAATAGCCAAAACTCAGAAAGGGGATACGGCAATGGCAGCGCTTCATTCCATGCTCCATATGATCACTGTTCAGCAGCGCGTCGAGATCGCACAGATTTCGCCGGGCTTGTATTGTCGTACCCAGAATTCCGGATCATTCCTTCGAGGATGATCACCCGTTTGGGTTTATGACGGTGCAAGTTGAAGGGTTCTTCAATCTGCACCGTTTTTATTTTTCGGGAAAGGAGGCATGTATGATGCCGGAACAGCGCGTTCACCCCCAGGAAGGAACAGACTCCGACCAGCAAACCACGATCAAAGCCATACTGAAATGTGAAGGTGATACGGATGAAAACAATCGATACTGCGGTTCTGGCAGGATACAACGCCGGAATCGAAAGAAACCGCCTGAGATCCGGAATCGGTCTCATTGAATTCGAGCGGACGAAGGAGATCCTGCTTGAAAAACTGCCCAAGCCTCCGGCTGTGATATACGATATCGGCGGTGCCTACGGCGAATACGCATGGTGGCTGGCCTCGCTTGGCTACGAGGTACACCTGTTTGACCTGTCCGAAACCAATATCGCCATGAGCGTCGGGCTGGCCGCAGAGTATCCGGGCGCGGCGCTGGCAGACGCAGCGGTCTGCGACGCCCGTTCCATTCCCCGCCCGGGCATAAGCGCAGACGCTGTCCTGCTGATGGGGCCGCTGTATTCCATCACGGAATACGAAGAGCGGATCCTCGCCATCCGGGAAAGCCGCAGGCTGCTGAAAGACAATGGCCTCCTGTTCTCCGCCGCCCTGACGCCGTACAGCGTCCTGATCTCCCGGATTGCGCTCTATCACACAGAGGATTCGAAAAAGCGGCGAGAGCTGGACGATCCAGCCGTCATCTCCATCATTGAGCGGGCGCTGAAGGACGGCTGCTACGTCAACCCGGACAAGGGCATCGCAAGCGGATTGGGGTCCAGCCATCTGCATACGGCGAAAGCCCTCCGTGAAGAGCTGGCCTCGGGCGGATTTGGCACGCTCGCCGTCCATGGCGTTATGGGCGGCGCATGGCTCGCGCCGAATCTTAATGAGCTGCTGGCCAACGAGGAGACGAAAGCGGTGCTGATGAAAACCGTCCGCATGCTGGATACGCACGATGAGATCATCGGATTGTCCGGCCATCTGCTCGCTGTATCCAGAAAAGCCTGACCAAAGCCCACGATCATGCGCACCTGTGCAAATCCTCACATATACAGCGCAATGAACAGAACAAACCGGCCTGTGAATCATCACAGGTCGGTTTGTTGTATGTCAGCGCTGCCGGCATACCGGCGGTTCTTGCATTTCTGTTCAATTTATAATCCCAGCGCAAAGCCTGCGATCACGAAATAGATCAGCAGCGCGCAGCAGTCCACGATGGTGGTGATCATCGGGCTGGCCATGACGGCGGGGTCAAGCCCCAACTTCTTCGCGCCCATCGGCAGCAGGCAGCCCACGGACGCCGCCAGCACGATGGCGCACAGCAGCGTGAAGGACACCACGGCGCAGATCATCACGCCCGGCTGGTCAAAGACCATCATCCGGATGAAGTTGACCGCAGCCAGCGCCGCGCCGGAGACCAGCGCCACGCGCAGCTCCTTCCACAGGACGGCAAACCAATCGGACAGCTCCACCTCGCCCAGCGACATATTGCGGATGACGGTGACGGAGGTCTGGCTGCCGGAGTTACCCGCGCTGCCCGTGAGCATCGGGATGAACGCCGTCAGCGCAACGGCCCCGGCGAGCACGCTCTCAAAGTGCGTGATGATCGTCGAGGACAGCGTCGCCGAGAGCATCATGATCATCAGCCACGGCAGGCGGTGCGCGACCAGATGCATCACGCCCGCATCCATATACAGCTCGTCGGAGGGGATAATGGCGGCCATCTTCTTGATGTCCTCGGTATTCTCCTCCTGAATGACGTCAACGATATCGTCAATCGTGATGATGCCGACCAGACGCCCTTCCTTATCGCAGACGGGCAGGGAGGTCAGGTCATATCGGCTGAAGTCCTCGGCGACGGCCTCCTGGTCGTCCGTTGTGGCGGCGTAGGCGACCACAGACTCCATGATATCGCGGATATAGGCATTCTCCGGCGCGATGATCAGCCGGCGCAGGGACACCTGCCCCACCAGCCTGCGCTGCTCGTCGATGACATAGCAGGTGTAGACGGTCTCCTTGTCAATACCGGTGCGGCGGATATAGTCCATCGCCTTGCGCACGGTGAAGTAGTCATGCAGATCGACATACTCGATCGTCATCAGCGTGCCGGCGCTGTTCTCCGGGTAATTGAGGAACTGATTGATCAGCGCGCGGGTGTGCTCGTCGGCGTTGCCAAGCACCTTCTTGACGACGTTGGCCGGCATCTCCTCAAGAAAGTCGACCGTATCATCCAGAAACATATCGTCAACCAGCGCCTTGAGCTCCGCGTTCGTCGCGCTCTCCGCGATGAGCTGCTGCTGCTCGCTGGTCATATAGGCAAACACATCGGAGGAAATATCCTTAGGCAGCATGCGGAAGATGCGCAGCACTCGGCCCGTCTCTTCAATCTCCTCCAGCCCCTCAGCGATATCGACCGGCGGGCAGTCATACGCCTTCTCCTTGAATTCGCTCAGCTTCCCGGCGTCAAGGAACGCGAGCATCTCCCTGAATTCCTTGCGGATTTCCTCTTCCATAGGGTTCCCTCCCATCATTCTCTTCAATCGAAAATGCAGGCGGCCCCGTCAAAAAGGCGCAAAAAAGCGGCCTCTCGGCCGCTTTCTTCCACACCAAAGCCAGCCCTCTGCGCAGCGCACAGAAAGCAAAGCTCTATCTTGCATCCCCCTCAGCGCAGCGCGCGCATCAGGGCATCACAGCGGAAAAGACGCAGCCGACGGCGCAGAGCGCCTGACGTTCTCGGGGCTTGCCAGCGGTACTACTGTGTTCGTCCACGTCTTTCACCTCCGGTTTAATCAGCAATCGCACTCCGCCATCGGGGAGTTCCTGTTTACAATACGCTCATTTTCCCCATTTGTCAACCCCTGCATGCGCCGGAATTTCTCAGCGAATCATACGGCGCAGCTCACGCCGGCGCGCACGAAATAGATCATACGCTCAGCGACGGGGATGCCCGTCAGCGCCTCCAGCGCCTCGGCATAGATCGCCAGCTGCGGCCTGTGCCGCCCGATGGAGCCGGGGATATCCGCCGCGGAGTCCGTCTTGTAATCCACCAGTACCCAGCGGTCCCGCTCGATAAAGCAGCAGTCCACCACACCCTGCAGCAGCTGCATGCTTCCGTCCGGCGCATGCCGCCTGAAGGTAAACGCCCACTCCCTGTGCAGCGTCTTGGCGGCGAGCATGCGTACGCCCAGCGGCGAGGCAAACAGATCCGTCAGCATCCGCAGCGGCACAGCATCCGCCTCAGCCTTTGTGACCACGCCTTCCGCCAGCATCATCCCGCGCTGCGCAGACAGCTCGTCCTCTATGCGCCCGGCAGCGCGCAGCGCATCAAGATCCGTCATGCACATCATCCTGTGGAAGGCTGTGCCGATCTGCGCGCCGGTCATCTGCTGCGCCTCCATGAAGCGCGGCAGCCGCCTGATCTGCGCCGCCGTATGCACAGGGCTCTCCGCATCCGCCGCCTCCTGCGCGGCGCGCTTCTCGTCGCGGACAACCGCGCTGACGCTCGTCTTGCGCAGCCCGGCCTCCCCCGTGCCGGGGGTGAAGGTCATCATCTCCGCCGTCGGCCCGTCAGGCGACTGCGCCTCCAGCGCGCTGATCAGCCGCAGCGCAGCCTCCTGCGTGCGCCCGCCGCTGCCCGCCGCGCCGGTCTGCCTGTGCGCGAAGACATGCCAGCTGGAATCCGCGGCCGTCACAGCCTCCTCGCGGATGGTCAGGCAGGCCCCGGATGCCGCAAGCACAGGCGCAACCATATCCAGCCCTGTCTGCATCTGCAGCAGTGCATCCGTCCCCTCCGGGGCGAACCACTTCTCCGGCGGGGCGTCGCGCCCCGCGTCGCCGATGAGGATCAGCCGCTCCCTCGCGCGCGTCATCGCGACGTAGAGAATGCGCACCTCCTCCGCCAGCTGCTCGCGCTCCGTCCTCAGGCGGATCGCCCGGCGCAGCAGCGTATCGCGCTCGCTCATCAGCTCCGTGTCGATGCACGGCAGACCCACGCCCAGCTGCGCATGCATCAGCACACGGGCGCGGCTGCTCTTGCCGCCGAGCTTCCTGCCCATGCCCAGCACGATGACCAGCGGGAACTCAAGGCCCTTGCTCTTGTGCGTCGTCATCACGCGCACCACATTCTCGCTCTCGCCGATCGCGCTGGCGCTCATGGAGTCGCCTCCCGCCTTCAGCCGCTCCGCATAGCGGAGGAAGGCATGCAGCGAGCCGCCCTGCGAACGCATGAACGCACGCGCACGCGAGGTCAGCAGGTGCAGATTCGCCTGCCGTGCCGCGCCGCCGGGCAGCGCACCGGCCTGCGCCGGGAATCCTGTCTGCGCATAAATCCGCTCGATGAGCCTGTCCACGCCCTGATGCCGCGCGCAGAGCCGCCACTCCTGCAGCCGCGCCTCAAAGCCGCGCAGCTTCCGGGCAAGCGCGTCGTCCTTTTCCTCCCGGTACAGGCGAACCGCCTCGTGGTAGGGGCGCTTCGTATCGGGCAGCGCCATGCGGATGCACGCCAGCTCCTCTTCGCAAAGCCCCAGCGCAGGGCCGGTCAGCGCGGCAATGAGCGTCTCGTCCTGCGCGCCGTTGTCGATCGCGCCCAGCAGCGCCATCATCGAGCGGATCTCCGGGATATCAAAATACCCCTCGCCCGCATCGCAGAACACCGGGATCCCCTCCGCGCCGAGGACGTCCGCCGCCAGCGGCGCGCAGCCCTTCGCCACGCGCATGAGCACGGCGACATCGCGATAGGTCAGCTCCCGCTCCGCGCCGCTTTTCGCGTCGTAGAAGGTCGTCCCCACCAGCGCATGGATGCGCTGCGCGGCGACGAGCGCCTCCCGCTCGATCTGCGCAAGGTCGCGAGCCTCCTCCTCGCCCTCTGTCTGTTCCTCCCCATCCTGCGCCTCGACCTCCGGGCTGTAGAGGATATGCAGCTCGACGGGCGGGTCGTCCTCGCGCACAGGGAGGCCGGGGATCAGCATCTCCCTCTCGTCGTATTCGATCTCCGTCGCGTCCCTGCGCATGATCCTGCCAAAGACCGCATTCACGCCCGCCAGCACATTCGCGCGGGAGCGGAAGTTGCGCTGCAGGTCGATGCGCCGGGCATATGCCGTCTCGGGCTGATCATACAGCTCCGCCTTGGACAGGAAGAGCGACGGCTCCGCCTGACGGAACCTGTAGATGCTCTGCTTCACATCGCCGACGAGGAACTGACCATTCTCCGGCGCGAACTGCCCGAGGATCGCCTCCTGTATGGCGCTCGAATCCTGATACTCATCCACAAAGACATAGCGGTAGCGCTCCGCCAGCGCGCGGCGCACCTCCTCGTGCTTAAGCGCGCGCAGCGCATTGTGCTCCAGATCGTCAAAGTCCATCACGCCGCGCCTGCGCTTCGCCGCGGCATAGAGCAGCGCGTATGTCTTCACCAGCTCGCACAGGCCGGAAAGCGGCGCGCGCGTCATCGCCAGATCCGCTGCCGCTTCAGCAAGCGTCGGGGCAAACCGCTTCTCCAGCTCCTTGACGGTCTTCTTCATCGCGTCCCTGCGCGCCTTGACCGCCTCCGCGATCTCCTCATCACAGACGTCGGACTTCTTCTTGCGCCCGAGCGATGCGTATTTCACGCCCGTCACCGCAGTGCGGAGCGCATCATAGCCGCGCGCTGCGGCGTCGGTCATATCGTCAATCATCGCGATATCCTGCGCGCAGGCGTCCGCGTAGTACGCCGGGCCGCCCTCGCCTGTGCAGAGCGCGAGCGTCGCCTCCGCCTCCCGCCGCAGGCGGCGCAGCGCAGAGCAGGCGTCCTCCATCAGCAGGGCAAGCGCAGCGCTGCCGGCGAGCCCGTCCTCGCCCGCGCCGCAGGCCTCAACAGCCGCCCTCAGCCATGCCTCCGGGTCGGGGCGCGTCATCATGAACCTGTAGATGCTGCGCGCGAGATCCGCCAGCTCCTCCTGCTCATAGCAGGCGTCCGCCGCGAGGAAATCCTCGCTCGCCGCGTCATAGCAGGCATAGAGCGCATCCTCCATCGCCTGCGCGCTGAGCACGCCGCACTCCTGCTCATCGCCGATGCGGAAGGCCGGGTCAATCCCCAGCGCCTGAAAGTTCTCCCGCAGGAGGCTGCCGCAGAAGCGATGCAGCGTCGAAATGCTCGCACGGGACAGCGCCATCGCCTGCACGCCCATCTCCGGCTCCTCCAGCGCAGCGCGGGAGAGTGCCTCGCCGATACGCAGGCGCATTTCGCCCGCGGCGGCATTGGTGAAGGTCACCACCAGCAGCCTGTCCACCGGGCAGCCCTCGCGCACAAGCTGCACGATCCGCTCCACAAGCACGGCGGTCTTGCCCGAGCCTGCCGCCGCGCAAACGATGAGGCTGTGCCCCCTGTCGCGGATAGCGTCCTGCTGCTGCTCTGTCCACTTCGGCATATGTTTCCTCCTGCGTCACCCATGCGGGTCAATCTTTCCCGTATTATACCACATCCGGCATGCCTTTGCATCTCCGGCGGACATACAACGATTATCCGCCTATTCCCGACATGCGCACCGTATTCATAAACAATTCCCTTAACAGACTCCAGACTGATCCATTCAAAGGAGGAATACGATCATGATCCAGCCCCGCCGCAATTTCCTGAAGGACGCCGGTAAGGCAGCCATCGCCGACGTCGCCAAGAAGACCGTCGAGCTGCTCAACGCGCACTACGGCGTGTAATCTCCGCAAAACAAGCGAGCACAGGCAAATACCTGTGCTCGTTCTTTTATTCATCAGCAGCGCACAGCTCGCGCAGGCCGCGCGCAAGCAGCCAGAGCGCCGAGAGCACCGCAGCCGCCGCAAGCGCCAGCATCACCGCCGTCACCGGGAGGCTCTGCCCGCCGGACAGCAGCCCCGCCGCAAGCGCCGCAGCCGCCGCAACGCCTGCCGCAAGCGAAATCAGCGCAGCAGCGGCAAAGCCTGCATACCCCCGGCCCACCCGGCGCATCCACACCGCACAGAGCAGGCAGATCCCCGCAGCCGTCATCGTACCCACAACGGCGCAGAGGGCCAGCAGGCTGCGATAGCCCGCGCAGGCCAGCGCGCCGGTCAGGCTCAGGAAGCAGATCCGCCAGAGTATGGGCGCGGCCTTCTCCCTGCGCCGCCTGCGCAGCGGTCGGGCATTGCGCTCACGCATCGCAGACAGGCTAAGGATCACCGTGCTGTCCAGCGACGCAAAGCCGAAGAGAACCATCGCCGCAAGCATCCCGATGGAGATCATCTGTGCAGCGCGCCCCTCCGCCAGCGCAGAAGCCGCGCCGCCCGCGATCACCATCGCCGGATCCGCCTGCACGCGAAGAAGCGTCGCCCCATGCGCCCCGCCTGCGGCGGCCATCGCCAGCACGGCAAGCAGACCGCCGACCAGCACGCTGCCCATGCCCACGGGCACGGCATGCGTCTCCCGCGCGAGCCGCCCGGAGGCGTCCGCCGCAAGCAGGCTCTGATAGCTGAAGGAAAACGCGCAGCCAAGGAGCAGCACAGCGAGATCCGCAGGGCTCATATCCTGAGGCGCAGCAAAGGGCGGAATCGTCATCGGCGCACGCGTCGCGCCCGCGCCAAGGAGCAGCACGGCCATAAACCCGAACAGCAGCACGCCGCTCAGCGCACAGACCGCACGGCGCATCCCCCCTTCCCGCACAAAGGATGCCGCCAGCACCGGTATGCACACCGCCGCCAGATACACCCCATGACCGGGCGCGGACAGCGCCGCCGTCATGCCCGCAGCATCCAGCAGCGAGCAGAGCGCGTGCGCCGTCAGCTCCGCCGTCAGCGCTGCCGTAACAAGACGAAGCAGGCCAGCCAGCGCCTCAAAGGAGCGGCCGCAGCCCATCTCCCGCAGCGCAGCAGCCGGGGATACGCCGCCGCAGCGCAGGCAGACAAACAGCGTGCCGAAGCCCTGCACACTGCCGGCGATCACAGTCCCCAGCAGGATGCACAGCAGCGCAGGCGTCCAGCCGGCCTCCATCGCCAGCACAGGCGCGGCCATCAGCCCGGCGCCCGCAGCGCAGACCGCATGACGCGCGGCAAGCAGCACAGGCCCTGTGCTCTTCCCGCGGTCCTCTGCCGGCGTGCTCCTGCTCGCGTCAAGGCCCCACCGGCCGGCAAGCAGATTGCCCAGCACGGCATAGGCGGCGGCAAACAGCACCGCCGCGATCGTCACCATTCCGTATCCCTTCATGCCCATCCTCCGCATACTGCGGCAGATGCCGCAGACTCATCCATATTCTTGTATGATTCTTCATCGCCCGGCTTTTCTCCTTTATCCACTTTCTGCCATCGGCAAAGCGCCGCCGGATCATGGCACGCAAAAAGCCGCTCCCTGAAGGGAGCGGCCTTTCATACAGCAGATTAATCCTCGAGCTTGGTGAACTCGTAGGTCTTGCCATAGGTCTCCACGTAGACCGTGCGCATCACCTGATCGGCGCGCGGCTTGTCGTTGGCGTCGGTCGGGACAGAGGCGATCAGGTCGACCGTCTCAATGCCGCCCAGCACCATGCCGAAGGCGGCATACTGACCGTCAAGGTGATCGCTGTCGGCATGCATGATGAAGAACTGGCTGCCGGCAGAATCCGGCATGGAGGAGCGGGCCATGGACAGCACGCCGCGGGTGTGGGAAAGCGCATTCTCCACGCCGTTGCTGGTGAACTCGCCGCGGATGGCATAGCCCGGGCCGCCGGTACCGTCGCCATTCGGGTCGCCGCCCTGAATCATGAAGCCGGCAATCACGCGATGGAAGGTCAGGCCGTCATAGTAGCCGCTGTTCGCGAGGGACACGAAGTTGCCCACAGACTCCGGCGCGACGTCCGGATAGAGCTCTCCATAGATCAGGGAGCCGTCATTCATCGCGATGGTGAAGGTCGGGAGCTTATCCACGGCCTCGGCGGCGGCAAACAGCGCGGCGTTGTCGTTCGCCTGCGCGGCAGCCTCGTCCATCGCCTCAAGCACGGTCACATTCAGGTAGCCCTTGGCGTCCACGCCCGGCACGGTGACGAAGGCATACTCCTCGCCATCCACGCCCACGCGGGCAAGGATCTCGACGGAGGCGCCGGCCTTCAGCGCGGCCACAGCATTGCCGGCGGGCATATCCATCAGCTCAGCGTCGGCATTCACGGAGGCGAACGCCACCTCGGCCACGGCGGCCTCACCGTTATAAACGCGGAAGAGCGTAGTGAAATCGCCGAAGGTCACGCCGGCAGCCTCGGTCACACCGGCCAGATAGGTGTTGAAGAGCTCGCTCTTCTTATTGGTGAGCGCTTCCTCGGTCTCGGCCTCCCTGCGCGGCTCAAAGTCGACCGCACCGGCCTTCATATCCTGCGCATAGCAGATGATGAAGTGGCCGTAGTCGGTGGTCACAACATCGGAGACGTCGCCGATGTTCTCAAGCGCCATGGCGGCGTTCAGCCAGTCCGCGCCGTAGAGCACGCTGCCCTCAGCCGCCGGATAGCCGGCCATCAGCTGCTCGGCGTTGGAGCTGTCCTCGTTATAGGCGAGCATCGCCTCGGTGAAGTCCATGCCGCCGCGCACAGCCGCAACGATGGCCTCAGCCTTCGCCTTGCCGGTCAGCTCCTCGATGCTCACAGCCTCGGCCGGGGTAGCCTCCGCCGGGGTGGCCTCAGAGGGCGTCGCCTCAGCAGCATCCTCGTCGCTCAGCGCGATGTAGAGGGCATGCATCAGGCGGACACTCTCCGGCGTGTACAGGATCTCCTGGCCTTCCAGATACGCGTTGATGTAGGTATCAACGTCGGCGTAGGTCTCCTTCGCGGCGTCAACCTTCGCCTGGAACGCGGCGAGGACCTCCTCCTCGGTGACGGTGACGTCGCCGGTCTCCAGCTCATAGAGATACTGGAGCTTATCGTTGATCTGCGCGGACTCCAGCAGGGCCTCCTCGGTATAGCCC
Organism: Clostridia bacterium; assembly: GCA_017938795.1. Classification (GTDB taxonomy): domain Bacteria; phylum Bacillota; class Clostridia; order Christensenellales; family Aristaeellaceae; genus Ventricola. Next base: position 9,425 of record JAGBAV010000035.1, on the reverse strand, counting down.
GCAGCAACCAGCTCCTGCTCCACGGCAGTGGTCAGCTCGTCGCCGGTATAGCCGTAGTAGGTCAGATACGCCTCAAGGTACTCGCGCTGGCTGTCCAGCATCGCCTGTACCTCAGCAGCAATCTCGGTCTCGCGCTCCGGGGTCAGAACATAGCCCTGCTCCGCGGCATGACGATCCAGGATCTTGAGGGTCATCGCATACTGCACGACCTCCTGCGCGGCAGCATTCTGCAGCTCGGTGTCATACTCGTCAAAGGTATAGCCGTACTGCGCATAGTAGGTGATATACTGATCGACCAGCGAATAGAAGTCATCGCGGACCTCGGACGCAGCCACGGTGAGCTCGCCGTTGTACGCGCTGGCCAGCACCGGATCCTCAGCGGCGGCCTCAGCAACCGGCTCGGCAGTCGGCTCAGCAGTCGGCTCGGCAGTCGGCTCGGCAGTCGGCTCGGCAGTCGGTTCAGCGGTCGGCTCGGCAGTCGGCTCGGCGGTCGGCTCGGCGGTCGGCTCGGCGGTCGGCTCGGCGGTCGGCTCGGCAGTCGGCTCGGCGGTCGCCGGGGCCGCGGTCGGCGCAGCCTGCTCGTCCTTCGTACTGCCGCAGCCAGTCATCGCCAGCATCGCCAGCACCAGCATGAGCGCCAGAAGAATCTTCTTGTTCATCTCAGAGTTCCCTCCATTTTCTTGAGGAGCCGCAGCAAAGGCGCCGCATGCTCCGTACCTCCATCCCCACAGGGACACAGCCCGCCCTAAGGCAGGCACGATAGCAGATATTATACGCTTGTTATCACCAAAACGCAATCATTCCCGATGAATTCACACGTTTCATTCATGTGGCATTCACAATGGATTCACAATTGATTGCTCAGCCGCGGATCTCTTCCACAAAGCTGCGGATGCGCTTGAGCGCCTCGTTGAGATTCTGCAGACTGGTAGCATACGAGCAGCGGATATGCCCCTCGCCGGACGCGCCGAACGCCGTGCCCGGCACACAGGCAACCTGCTTGCTCTCCAGCAGCTTCGTGCAGAACTCGTCGCTGGTCATGCCGGTCGAGGCAATCGACGGGAAGACATAGAACGCGCCCTTCGGCTCAAAGCAGGCAAGGCCCATCTCATTGAAGCCCTCGACCATCAGCCTGCGGCGGCGGTCATAGGAGCGCACCATCGTGCGCACATCCTCAAAGCCCGACTCAAACGCGCTGCCCAGCGCGCGATCCGCCGCGACCTGACCCTGAATGGACGCGCAGAGCATCGTGTACTGATGGATCTTGAACATCGGGGCCAGCAATTCGCGCGGCGCGGCGATATAGCCCACGCGCCAGCCCGTCATGGCGAACGCCTTGGAGAAGCCGTTGAGCGTGATCGTGCGCTCGCGCATGCCCTCCACAGAGGCGAAGGCCGTATGCTCATGCCCGGAATAAACCAGTTCGGAATAGATCTCGTCGGAGATCACAACGACGTCCGTCCCCTCCAGCACGCGGGCGATCGCCTGCAGCTGCGCGCGGCTCATCACGCCGCCGGTCGGGTTATTCGGATAAGGCAGGATGAGCGCCTTGGTGCGCGGGGTGATCGCCGCGGCGAGCGCCTCGGGCGTCAGGGCGAAGCAATCCTCCGCCTTCGTGACGACGGGCACGCTCACGCCGCCGGAGAACGTGACGCACGGCGCATAGCTGACGTAGCTCGGCTCGGGGATGAGCACCTCGTCGCCCGGGCAGATCAGCGCGCGCAGCGCAAGATCGATGCCCTCGCTCGCGCCGACGGTGACCAGAATCTCATCCTTCGCGCTGTAGGTCACATGATAGCGCATACGCAGATAGGCCGCGATCTTCTCCCGCAGGGAGGCGAGGCCCCAGTTGGAGGTATACTGCGTGCGCCCGTCCTCGATGGACTGGATCGCCGCATCGCGGATGGACCACGGGGTGACAAAGTCCGGCTCGCCCACGCCAAGGGAAATGGCTTCCGGCATCTGGCTGACGATGTCAAAGAACTTGCGGATGCCGCTGGGCGGCACATCGGCGATACGCCGGTTGATCACGCGGTCGTAGAGCATCAGGGCATCACCGCCTGTCGCCTGTCGCCGGCCGTGCCCTCAAAGACCGTGCCGCCGTACTTATAGGTCTTGAGCATGAAGTGCGTGCTCGTCCCGGTGACGCCCTCGATCACGGAGAGGCGGCTGTGCACAAACTGCGCCAGCTCCTTAAGCGTCTTCGCCTCGCACATGACCATCAGATCATAGGCGCCGCTCATCAGATACAGGGACTTCACCTCGTCGTACTGCATGATGCGCTGAGCGATAGCGTCAAAGCCCTTCTCCCTCTGGGGCACGACGCTGACCTCGATGACCGCCTCGACGAATTCCTTCTCCGTGCGCTCCCAGTTGATCAGCGCCTGATAGCCCACCAGCACGCCGGAGCGGCGAAGGCCGTCGAGCGCAAGCTTCACCTGATCCTCGTCGCTGCCGGTCATGACAGCAATCTCACGCGGGGTGACACGCGCATCCTCGCACAGAATCTCAAGAATATGCATATCCAATGCGGTAAACATCATCATCTCTCCTTTTGGCCGGCGGCTGTTCATCCCGCCGGGAATACGAATAGCTTATTATACTAAAGAATTTCCTGCGTGTAAAGGGCTGCCGTTTCCCCGGAAGACAGAAGCCCGGCGTCCGGGCTATCCGCACAATCCCATGCCACGCAAAACCCCCGCCGCCGTCATATTCTGCGGCAGCGGGGAGCAAAACAGCTTGTCGTAAGGGCGGATCACAGATAAGCCGCCGCCGGCTCAAAGCCAGCGTTGGTCAGCGGATCCTCCGCGCGGCGCTCGGCGGCGAAGGCCTCGATATGCGCCGCCATCTGGCGCACAGCGGGCGCGATCATCGCCGGGTTCTGCACGGCGATGCCGAACTCGCGGTACTCCATCGGCTCGATGGGATAGGCGTCCACATCGCCAGGGGCGCGGGCGAGGATCAGGCTGGGCAGGATGCAGATGCCAAAACCGCTCTCCACCATCGCCAGCGTGGACAGGTCGTCCTGCACACGGCAGCTGCTGCGCGCGCTGAAGCCATGCTTGCCCACAAAGGCCTGCGTATCGGCGTCAGTCGCGTCGCCCTGAAGGACGAACGTCTCCGTGCGCATCTCCTCCACGGTGATGTAGCCCGGGTTCTTCGTCCTGTATCCCTTGGGCACCACGCACATCAGCCTGTCGCGGTAGAGCGGGCGCACGGTCAATTCGCGCGTGGACTGCGTGGAGAGGAAGCCAAGATCCACCACGCCGTTCTTGATCCACTTGATCACGTCGTCGTACGTGCCCTGATTGATCTCAATATCCACGCCGGGAAAGCGGCGCTTGAACGTCGTGACGATCTGCGGCAGCCACGTCATGCACACGCTGTTGAATGCGCCAATGCGCACCGTGCCGCGCTGCATGCCCTTGAGCTCGTCGACCGTCTGCCCGAGCGCCTCATCGGCGTTGAGCACCTGACGGATGACGGGATAGAGCGCCTCGCCGTTGCGCGTGAGCGACACGCCGCCCTTGCCGCGCACGAACAGCGCAAAGCCGCAGGCCTCCTCCATGGAGCTCACGGCGTGGCTGATCGCGCTGGGCGTCAGATGCAGCACCTGCGCCGCGCGCGCAAAGCTCCCCTGCTGGATCACGGTATGGAAAATGCGGTATTCAAGCAGCGTCATGCCGGAAACTCCTCTCCCCACAAGGCGCACGTCTCTGTGCGCGCCGCGACAGATGAATTTTAATCGCGTCGAACATTAATTAATGTACACCACAACGATCGTTACGTCAATCCCTCTCATATACATTTTGTACGTCCTTCTTCACCTCCGGATGAAGGGAGTTGCATTGCGGCGCCGTGTCTGCTATAATACTGCCGACAACCGCATGGACTGTTCGAAACCATCCAGTCCTTAAACAAAACTATGGGCCGAAGACTGGCGACACGCCCGTCTTCATCACGGCCTTGCGCCGTTTTTTGTTTGCAGCGATTTCTGCAGAGCATTCCCCCGGCGCAGGCCGACGGTTCGTTTTGCCCGGTTGAGCAAAATGAAAAGGAGACCACACACATGAACCGATCCGAATCCATGGGCACAGGCAGCCTCTCCCGCGCCGCGGTCATCGCAGCGCTCTATGCCGCGCTGACCCTGCTGCTCGCCCCCATCAGCTACGGCGAGGTGCAGGTGCGCCTGTCCGAGGCGCTGACCCTGCTGCCCATCCTGCTGCCCGAGGCTGTCCCGGCGCTGACCATCGGCTGCCTGCTGGCCAATATCCTGGGCGGCTGCCCGATCTTCGATATCGTCTTTGGCACGCTGGCGACGCTGCTGGCCGCCATCTGTACGCGCCTGCTGCGCAAAAAGCCCCGCATCGCGATGCTGATGCCTGTTCTCTTCAATGCCGCTATCGTCGGCGCTGTTGTCCATTATGCCTATGCGCCCATGATCGCGCTGCCGCTGTGCATGCTCTTCGTCGGCGCGGGCGAGGCCGTCGCCTGCCTCATCCTCGGGCCGCTGCTGCTTGGCGTGCTGCGCAAGCTGCCCTCCCGCCTGCTCTACGATTAATTCACCCTTGACATTCTCCGTGCATATTGCTACTCTTAATCTGTACGCATACGCGTGCAGATTTTTTCGTATCATCTGATTTTCATCATACAGGAGGTACACACCATGCGCATTGCTCTGATCAACGAGAACAGCCAGGCCGCCAAGAACGCCCAGATCGAGGCCGCTCTGAAGAAGGTCGTCACCCCGATGGGCCACGAGGTCGACAACTACGGCATGTACGGCGTCGCAGGCGAGCCGTCCCTCACCTATGTGCAGAACGGCATCCTTGCCGCCATCCTGCTCAACTCCGGCGCGGCGGATTACGTCGTCACCGGCTGCGGCACCGGCGAGGGCGCGATGCTCGCGCTCAACAGCTTCCCCGGCGTCATCTGCGGCCACGTCGTCGATCCGTCCGACGGCTACATGTTCGCCCAGATCAACGACGGCAACGCCGTCTCCATGCCCTTCGCCAAGGGCTACGGCTGGGGCGCAGAGCTGAATCTCGAGTACACCTTTGAGAAGCTCTTCGGCTTTGGCAGCGGCAACGGCTATCCGGCAGACCGCGTCGTGCCCGAGCAGCGCAACAAGAAGATCCTCGACGCCGTGCGCGCCCATACCCTCAAGGACCTGATCACCTGCCTCAAGGGCATCGATCAGGAGCTGGTCCGCGGCGCCGTCGCCGGCGAAAAGTTCGCCGAGCTCTTCTTCGCCCATGCCAAGGACGAGGCCATCATCGCCTACGTGCGCGAGCTGCTGGCGTAATATGCCCATATGGCACTCCTCTTTTGGGGAGTGCCTTTTCTCATCATCAACAAGGAGGATTGCCGCCATGCTCTCCGATCTTGCCTATCTGTCCTACCCGCTGCCGCCGGATATCCAGCGCCTCTTTGAGGCAGGTGACTTCGCGCGGATGAACCGCATTATCGACGCCCGCATCGCCGCACCGGAAACACCGCAGTGCCTCAAGGATCGCCTGCGCTTCCAGCAGGCCGTCGCCGCCGAAATCCCCCGTGCCTACCCCTACACGCAGGCGCAGCTGCTCGCGATGCTGCGCCGTCAGGTGCGCGACTTCTCGGAGGACGAGCTCGAGGCCCTGCGCGACGACGGCACGCTCGACTGGCGCTATGTGGACGGCGAGGTGCGCTTTAAGGACAACTGCATCGACAGCATGCTCAAGACCCGCGCCGCCTATGCCGCCCGCGCGCTAAACCCGCAGGTGCGCGCCGGCGCTGCGCAGCGCAGCCGCGCGCTGGACGCCGTCATCGCCGGCATGAAGGCCAAGGGCTGCGGGCGTCTGCGCTTCACCCTGCGCGAACAGATCACCGTCAGCAGCCCGCGCCTCACGCCCGGGGAGACGCTGCGCGTCCATCTGCCCCTGCCCGTCGTGCATGCGCAGGTCGCCGGGGCGCAGCTGCTCGCCACCTCGCATGCCGCAGCCGCCGTCAATGCGCCGGACGAGCCGCACCGCAGCGTGTACTTCGAGCTGCCCTATGAGCCGGGCATGACGGTCTGGGCCGATATCGCCTACGAGATCAACGCGCCCTATGTGCAGCCCGACCCGGACAAGGTCGTCTGCGATCATCCGGACTTCTGCCTGGAGGAGCAGCCGCCGCACGTCGTCTTCACGCCCTACCTGCGCGCGCTGGCGAAAGAGATCGTCGGCGGGGAGACCAACCCGCTGCGCAAAGCCCGCCTCATTTACGACTTCATCACCACCAAGGCCGTCTATCGCTACATGCCGCCGTACATGACCGTCGCCAATATCCCCGAGTATTTCCTCAGCGGGCTGCGCGGGGACTGCGGCGTGCAGGCGATCACCTTCATCACCCTCTGCCGCCTCGCCGGCATCCCCGCCGTCTGGCAGGCCGGCCTCTACACCACACCCGACAGCACCGGCAACCACGACTGGGCCCGCTTCTACGTCGCGCCGTACGGATGGCTCTATGCGGACTGCTCCTTCGGCGGCAGCGCATACCGCACCGGAAACGCCGACCGCTGGAATTTCTACTTCGGGAATCTGGAGCCGTGGCGTCTGCCGCTGTGCAGCGACTTCCAGCAGGAGCTCAATCCCCCGCGCCGCTTCCTGCGCCGCGACCCCTACGACAACCAGAACGGCGAGATCGAATCGCTCACCCGCGCGCTGTCCGTCGACGAATACGAAACCGCCAGCCGCATCCTCTCCTGCGAGGAGCTGAACTGAGCGCAGCAGCATCAACCGACCCCGAGGAGGACTGACATGGGCAAGCTGGATCGCTCCTTCATCTACAAGAAATTCAAGCGCACCCTGACCAGGGCGCTCGGCCGGGAGCAGGCGGACGTCATCTGGGCGGAAGCCAACGCAGAATTGGCGCTCCTGCTCAGGCAGTATGGCGCAGTCAGCGCGGATGAGCGGATGATGGTGCTGCCGCTGCATGCGCTGTATGCGGCAATGAAGCAGCACGGAATCACGAATGCGCTGGATCTGCTGAAGGCATACGGCGAGCAGACGGGCGCGGAACTGTCCGCCATGATCAGGCGGATCACTGCAATCCCCGGCCTGCCGCACCTCCTGTGGCGTCATATGCCCGCGCTGATGCGGATGACCAGCAGCCCCAAGAAGGGCTATCAGCGCAGGATTGTTTCCGAGACGAGCGAGCTGGTCGGCGTGGATATCCTCGTCTGCCCGCTGCATGAACTGACCAAAAGGCTCGGCGTCCCCGAGATTGCGCCCATCATCTGCCTGATTGACAAAGGGCAGATGACCGGCTTCCGACGCATCGACTACACCCGCACCATGGCGCTGGGCGACGGCGACGCGTACTGCGACTACCGGCTCCGATACAACAAGGACAAGCCCTGACGCAGCGCCTGCCGCACATAATGGATCGTCATCGCGCTCATCTCCGGGCCCCTTCATCGCCTCTGCAGCGCTGCGCCCGCAGCAGGGGCTTCTGCACAATTCATGATAAGCGCATAAAGCGCACCCGCCTCCCCGTTCCGGGGTAAGCAGGTGCGCTTTTCATTTCATTATGGTCTTGCCTTCGCTTACAGCGCTGCGTCGAATGCCTCGAAGAACTCCGGGCAGCTCCAGCCGCCGCAGCCGCTGAGCGTATCGCCGGAGACGCCCATCTGCAGCCGCAGGCCGCTGTCAAGCGTCACCGTCAGGTATTCCCCGCGCACAGATGCATCCGCGGAGACAAGCGTCGCGCAGTCAAGCAGCACGCCGATGACCTCCTCCGCTGCGTCGCCGGTCAATTCACCCCGGCCCGTCAGCTCCATGCTGCGGACCCGGCCGCGGACGTCAAACACATCCTCCAGCCCTTGGCCTCCCGGGCCGCGGCCCGCGTAGCTCACCCGCTGGAAGAGCCTCGTGCTGCCGTCCACCTTGGCGGCGACCGCCGTGGAGGCATCCAGCCCGTCAACGGCATACACCGCTGTACCCTCGCCAGCGACATTGGACACGCCGGCGGCAAGCTCATTCTGCGAAAGCAGGGACGGCTCCTGCGCAAACGACGCAACCGAGCCCACCTGCCCGCCAAGCAGCTCGCTGCCGATATCCGCAGGCGCGGACAGCATGCGATACACCGCGCCGCCCACAGTCACAAGCGGAATATCCGACCCGCCGGAGGCATAGAGCGACTGCGTCTCCTGCCCGGCGATGCGCACCTTTGCGTTCGATCCGATATCCGCCCGCATGCCGCCTGCGGCAGCCGTCTCCTCTCCGGCAGGGATCGTGCTGATCATCATCACGCCCTGCTGCTCCTTCGCCGCAGGCGCAAGCCTGCCGGGCAGCACAGCCGCGCCCGCCACAGCAAGCAGCGCGGCGCAGCATACCGCCGGAATCATCATATATCCTCTCCTGCGCGTCTTCTTCCCCGCAGCAGCGGCGTTCTTCACGCGCAGGCGCATCCTTTCATCCGCATGCAGACCGGCAAGCATCTCATCTGCGATTGGCGCCAGATGATCAAGCGCATCCATCTTATTCACCGGTTGCTTCCTCCTTCAATAGGATTTCAAGCTTTTTTCTCGCCCTTGAGAGGCGGCTGGAGATCGTACCTTCCGGCAGATCGAGCATCTGCGCGATCTCCGCGATCCCGAATCCCTGATAGTAATGCAGCAGGACAGTCTCGCGGAAGGCCGTCGGCAGCTTCTGTATCGCTCGCATCAGCTCCGCCTTCTCCTCCCGCTTCTCGATGTCGTCATCCTCCGAGGGGATCAGCTCCAGCGTCGGCGCGCCGAGCACCACGCGCTTGAGCCATGCGCCGCGCCACAGGTCGCGGCAGCAATTCACCGTCACGCGCAGCAGCCATGCCTTCTCACGCCCCGGCGTGATCGTCGCGCCGTGCGTATACAGCTTGACAAAGACATCCTGACACACGTCCTCCGCCTTATGCTTATCTGCAAGATAGAAATACGCCATCCGCAGCACATCGTCTGCATACTCCGCGTACAGCCTCTCAAATTGCTCGTTGTAGCCAGATGTATTCTGACCCGCTTCCACCCGATTCACTTCCTGCCTCTGATGAATTAACGAATGAAACCCACGTTTTCATCCGCCTGATCCGAACTTTTCGCAAATTATTATACCCTATTCGCCGCCCGTGCGCAAGCCGCGGAGAGGATGACCACAAATTCCCGCAGGCGAACCGATATACTGACCGCTGCGCATCCCGTCGTTTTGCATCCGCGCACGCTGTTATGCAAAAGCCCTTCACAACAAAAAGAACGCCGGAGAAATCCGACGTTCCTTTGTGCGTCAATTGATTACTGCGCAACCGGGTAAACGCTGCACTGGGTCTTCTTCTTGCCCTTGCGCTCGAAGCGAACCACGCCGTCCACCAGGGCGAAGAGGGTGTCGTCGCCGCCGATGCCGCAGTTCGTGCCCGGATGAATGTGGGTGCCG
>JAGBAV010000034.1 GCA_017938795.1 Clostridia bacterium | reverse complement strand
TAGTCCTGCGCCTTGCCGGAAGCGTCCTGATACACAGCGATCAGATCCGGAACGCCCTTGCCCTCCAGGTACTGGGAGCGGACGGTGTGGCCGGGGCCCTTCGGCGCGATCATCACGACGTCGACGTCTGCCGGCGGCTTGATGCAGCCAAAGTGGATATTGAAGCCATGCGCGAACGCGAGGATCATGCCCGGGCGCAGGTTCGGCTCGATGTCGTTATGATACATCGCGGCCTGCTTCTCGTCATTGATGAGGATCATGATCATGTCGGCGACCTTCGCTGCCTCGGCGGTGGTCATGACGGTCAGGCCGGCGGCCTCAGCCTTCGCCCAGCTCTTGGAGCCCTCGTACAGCGCGACGATGACGTCGCAGCCGGAGTCCTTCAGGTTCAGCGCATGCGCGTGGCCCTGGGAGCCGTAGCCGACGATAGCGATCTTCTTGCCGTTGAGCAGATCGAGGTTGCAGTCCTGCGCGTAAAACATCTGTGCCATTTTCATTTCCTCCTGATATAGTCAGATAGTATTATTCAATCATGCATCGGCTTATCAATCGTAAGTCTGCATGCTGGATAAGCGGGAAAAGAGGGGATGCGGGCGCAGCCCGCTCAGTCAAAGATATCGCTGCTCATCACGCCGTCGCCGCGCTCAAGCGCCACGACGCCCGTGCGCACCAGCTCAAGGATACCGTAATCCTCCAGCAGGCTGAGCATCGAGGCGATCTTGTCGTTCTCGCCGGTGATCTGCAGGGTCATGGAGGTGCGGGTGACGTCCAGCACCTTCGCCTTGAAGATATCCACCAGCCTCATCAGCCCCTCGCGCTCGGTGACGCCGGCCTTGACCTTGACCAGCAGCAGCTGCCTCTCCACAGAATTGCGCGGCTGCATGACCTGCACCTTCTGCACGCAGATGAGCTTGTAGAGCTGCTGGACGAGCTGCTCGATATTCGCGTCGTTGCCCTTGACCACGATGGTGATGCGGGAGATCTCCGGATCCATCGTCGTGCCGACCGTCAGGCTCTCGATATTGAAGCCGCGGCGGGAGAAGAGGCCGGAAACGCGGGAGAGCACGCCGGGCTCGTTGTCCACCAGCACGCCGACGGTATAGCGGCGGGAATCATCATGATTGATATACATATGCCACCTCCGTCAGTTCAGGCAGAACGAGTCGATCGGGGAGCCCGGGGCGACCATCGGCGCGACCATCTCGTCGATATCCAGCATGCACTCGATGATGCAGGGCTTGCCCTCCTTATATGCCGCCGCAAAGGCCGCCTCGAAATCGCCGATGCTGTCCACTCTCGTGCCCTTGAGGCCGTAGGCGTCTGCCAGCTTCATGAAGTCGGGGCCGCGGTCAAGCGTCGTCTGGCTGTAGCGATGGCCGAAGAAGAGTGTCTGCCACTGGCGGACCATGCCCAGCGTGCCGTTATTGAAGATCACAACGATGACCGGGATATTATAGTAAACGATGGTGGACAGCTCCGTCAGGTTCATGCGGAAGGAGCCGTCGCCCGTGACCAGCGCAACGGGCTTGCCCTCCGGGTCGCTCTGCGCCGCGCCCATCGCCGCGCCGAGGCCGAAGCCCATCGTACCCAGACCGCCGCTGGAGATCAGCTGGCGCACACGGCTGAACGGGAAATGCTGCGCCGTCCACATCTGATGCTGGCCAACGTCCGTGGCGACGGTGATATCCGGCGCGCAGTAAGCCATGCTCTTGAGGATCTTGCGCGGCTCAAACAGGCCGTCGTCAAGGTATTCCTCCGCCATACTCCGGGCCTGCTGCATCCACTGCTCGTGCTTCTTCTGGGAGACACGGGCGAGCAGCAGCTCCAGCACCACGCGGGCGTCGCCGGTGATATGCAGCGTGGTGGAGACGTTCTTATTGATCTCTGCGCGGTCAATGTCGATATGCAGCACCTTCGCGTCGGGGGCGAAGGTCTCCGCCTTGCCCAGCGCGCGATCGGAGAAGCGCACACCGACGGCAATGAGCAGGTCGCAGCGCTGCATGGCGATGTTCGCCGCGTGCGTGCCGTGCATACCCAGCATGCCGAGCATGCGGTTATGCTCCGCCGGGACAGCGCCAAGGCCCATCAGCGTGGAGACGACCGGCGCATCCACCCGCTCCGCCAGCGCAAGCAGCTCCGCCTGCGCGCCGGAGAGCGACACGCCGCCGCCGCAGTAGATCAGCGGCCTGTGCGCCTCGGCGATCAGCTGCGCGGCCTTCTCCAGCCGCGGCTGCGCCTTGATCTTATAGCGCTCCAGCGCGGAGCCCTCGGGGCGCAGCTGCATCATCGGGTGCTTCATGGAGATCTTCGGGATCAGCGCGTCGCCGCTGGCCGGAATATACTCCGTCTCTGCGATCTGGACGTCCTTAGGAATATCCACAACCACCGGGCCCGGACGGCCGCTCGCCGCGATGTAGAAGGCCTCGCGCAGCGTATCCGCCAGACGCTCCACCTTGGTGACCATGTAGTTATGCTTGGTGATCGGCATCGTGATGCCGGAGATATCCGCCTCCTGGAAGGAGTCGGTGCCCATCAGGCTCTGCGGCACGTTGCCGGTGATGAACACGACGGGCGTGGAGTCCATATAGGCTGTGGCGATCGCCGTCACCAGATTCGTCGCGCCGGGGCCGCTGGTCGCGATGCACACGCCTGTCCTGCCGCTGGCGCGGGCATAGCCGTCCGCCGCATGGCCTGCATGCTGCTCATGCGCGGTCAGAACATGGCTGATCCTGTCCTGACGCTTATACAGCTCGTCATAGATCGGCAGGACTGCGCCGCCGGGGAAGCCGAACACCGTGCCGACCCCCTGCTCGATGAGGCATTCAATCAGAATTGCTGCACCGTTTAGTCTCATGCTACTGTCTCCTTTAGCTTCAAAAAACAGCCCTTCTCCCTCGTTTAGGGCGAAAGGCTGTGTTTCGCGGTACCACCTAAATTCCGTGCCGGAGCACGCTCATGGGGCATATCATGCCCCGCCCATGTAACGGTGGGCAGCCGGCAGACCTAATGACCTGAGGCGTTCAGCCTGCAGCTCGGAGGCGACCCAGCCGCGTTTCATACGCAGGGACCTCGCACCCTCGTCCCCTCGCTTAGCGCTCCGCGCGGCATCTTCCTCGTCATCGCCGAAAATATGTACGCCTATATTATCACTTCACTCCGATGCTGTCAAGCGGTTTCAAAAGAAAAAGTGAGCAGTATTTCATTTGATCATGAATGCAATTCATCATTCAGTGCAAAACGTGAACCTTTTGCTCACATCACCCGCAGGCAGCAAGCCGCCGGATCTATGATATAGAAAGAACAGGGCCGCCGGATCCCCCATCAGCCCCGCTCTGTCATGCAGTTTTTATGCGCCGAGCAGCTTCGCCAGCTCACATACCGCCTGCGCCTCGTCCTTCCCCTCGGCGATGATCGTCAGCGTCATGCCCTCGCGCACGCCGAGGGACAGGATGCCCATCAGCGACTTGGCGTTCACGGTGATATTCTCCCTGCGCAGCAGCACGCTCGCCTCGTATGGCTTGACCTTCTCAGCGATCTTCGCCGCCTCGCGCGTCATCAGCGCGCCCTCTCTGCCTACCCTGATTGACAGCTCCATATGCTCATCCCCCGTTTATTTCTCGCAGCGTACGTCGTTCCCGCTGCGGCAATTACCGTTTCTCTGCGGCGCAGCAGGGCTGCGCCTCCTCCTGCCCATCGGCGCACAGCATCAGGGGTGCCGCCAGATACAGCGGAAGCCCCAGCATAAAAACAAACACATAGCGCATGCTGAACGCCACGGGCGCGGCGATCATCACCGTACCCCAGTTCAGCAGGGCCGGCAGATACACAGCGCAGGACGCCCCCCGCCGCCCCATCGCCAGCACGCAGCCAAGCAGGCACAGCCAGAGCAGCGTGCCGCTGCCGATATAGACGATGAACCGCTCCACCAGCGGCATGATGGAAAAGCCAAACAGCCGCTCAAACAGATCAAGATGCCGGATCCCGTATTCATTCACCTGAATGAATACCTCCATATACCCGAACTCATCCTGCACGCCCGGCATCCAGAAGCCGTATGTCGCCATCAGATACGCCTTCACATATGCCAGCGGATTGCGCAGCAGCCCGCGGAACCAAACGCCGAAGAACTCCGCCTTCGTGTCATCCAGAAAATAGAAGTTGAACTGCGGATTCCACTTGATGGTGTCCACGATGCACGGCCTGTACGCGTAATTCCACACTTCCTCCGGCATCAGCTTATACAGGTACTCCCTGTCCTCTTCGGAGAATTCGCCGTCATTATTGATCGCATACCCCAGCTGCTGCAGCGGTATACCCACGTTCTCCACAAAATCGCCCTGAATGCTCCACACATAGTCCGCCGCACGGGATACGCCGATAAACAGCGCCAGAGCCGCCAGCCCCGAGATCAGGATCCGCTTCGCATAGCGCCGCAGCAGCACGGCGGTCAGGATCGTCAGCGCAGCGTAGACGTACATGCCGTTGTTGCGCAGGGCCATCGTGCCCAGACCGGCGGCCGCATACAGGACAAACCATGTCCGCCCGACCTCCCCGCGCCGCACCAGCACAAACAGCAGCACGCTGAGCATGAGCAGCATGCAGGAGTACAGCGGATCCTTCCACATGGTCACCGCGTAATTCGGGAAAACCGGGATCAGCATATAGTATGCCAGCGCAAGGCCGACAACCGCACGCGGCGCGCCGTTGTCATACATCAGCGCCAGCACGCACACGATGCACAGGATCATCAGCGCCGCCTGACAGACGCTGTATACCATCACACCGGCATTCGCCGTGCCAAATAATGCAATCGAAATCCGCGCAAGCCAGCCGACCGCAAACGTATAGAAAACCGGATGATGGTTGTTGGTCGGGCGCCCCTTATTCATCACCTGCACAATGGAGTTGAGCGAATCCGAATAGACATTCCCCGGCGCAACCGTCAGCGCATAGGGCAGCCACGCCGCAAGCAGGCACAGCGCCGCCATGCAGGCAAACCGGCGCATATCCCTCCGCGGCGCCTGCAGCGGAGAATACACAGCATTGATTGCCTTCGCCGCCAGATGCAGCGCAGCAGCCGTCAGCAGAGCGACGGCAGCAAACACCGCCAGATCGGCAGCACCCAGCTCCGTCATGTAGTTGAGCGTCTGCTTCGCTTCCAGTTCTCCGGAGTATACGATGTGCCTGCCGACCGTCACGCAGGCCGCAAACAGCACCGAGAACGCCGCCGTCAAAGCGCCATGCAGACTCATTGGCAGACTCACCCCTTCCTGCTCTATTATGAATCGAGCTCCTCCGCCATCTTCTCAAGGCGGCGCAGCCGGTGATTGACGCCGCTCTTGCCCACGGGCGGGTCCAGCAGCGTGCCCAGCTCCTCCAGCGACACCTCCGGGTACTGCAGGCGCATCTTCGCCGTCTGCAGCAGGGACGGAGGCAGGCTGGCCTCGCCCTTCGCCGCGAGCAGCCGCTCGATGGCCTGCGCCTGCCGCGCCGCCGCCGTAACCGCACGCTGCACATTCGCGCTGTCGCAGTTGACCGCGCGGTTCGCGTTGTTGCGCAGCTCCTTGCGGATATAGGCGTCCTCCATCGCAAAGCGCGCGCTCTGCGCGCCGAGGATGCTGAGCATATCGGTGATTTCGTTCTGCCCCTTCAGGTAGAGCACGGTGAGCTGACGGCGCTTGATCAGATTCGCCTTGAGGTCAAAGCGGGCGATCAGCCGCTGCAGCGCCTGCGCGAAAGCCTCGTCCGCCATCGCAAACTCCAGATGGTATTCCTTCTCCGGATCGGTGACGGAGCCGTTCGCCAGAAATGCGCCGCGCAGGAACGACATACGGCAGCACTTACGCACGGTGATCTCGCGCGGAACGCCGCGCCGCTGGCCAAAGGCAATGCCGCAGCCCTCCAGCACGAAGGACGCCTCGCCGCCGGCAATCTCCACACGGTAGGCGCTGCGCCCGCCAAGGCGCGCACGGCGCAGGGTCAGCAGCTCCGGCTGCACGTCGAACACATCGCGCAGCAGACGATACGCTCTGCGCGCGACCACGCTGTTCTCCGTTTCGATGGACAGGCGCTTGTCGCCGCCGCCGCGGTAGATGACCGACCCGGCAGCGGAGATGATGCCCGAGAGCTCCGCGAGCAGGCAGCAGACGCTGTCCGGCTCAAAGCGGCAAAGCTCCTCCTTGGTATCCGATGAATATGACATAGGTATATCCCCGTGTGTTCTTGATCAGTCGTCGCGCCTGCGGCTGTTAGCGATCAGCACAAGGCGCACCAGCTGCAGCACAGCCTGCAGCGCGGCGGCCACATACGTCAGCGCGGCAGCGGAGAGCATGGCCTTCACGCCCCGGATTTCATCCTCCGCCAGATAGCCGGAGGAGAGCACCGCCACAGCGCGGCCGGAGGCATTGAGCTCCACCGGCAGCGTCACTACATAGAACAGCACCGCAAAGACGAAGCAGAGGATGCCGATCTTCAGCAGCGGCTCCCACGAAACGAGCAGGCCCAGCATGAACAGCGGCACCGCCGCCTTCGAGCCGATATTGGCCACGGGCACAAGGCTGGCGCGGATGCGCATGGGCGCATAGTCCTGCGCATCCTGAATGGCATGGCCGGCCTCATGCGCCGCAACGCCCAGCGCCGCGATGGACGAGGAGCCATACACCTCCGAGGACAGGCGGAGCACGCCGCCCTCCGGGTCGTAATGGTCGGTCAGCTTGCCCTGCACACGCTCCACCCTCACGCCGCTGCAGCCATTGGCGTCAAGGATCTGCCGGGCGATCTGCGCGCCGGTCATCCCCGTGCGCGAGGCCACCTGCGACCAGCGGCTGTAGGCAGACGAGACCTTCATCTGCGCGAAGAGCGCCACCAGCGCGCCGAGCACCACAAGAATGTACGTGGGGTCATAATAATATCTGAACATATTTCCTCCTTATCAGGTGAAAAGACAGGCTTTCTTTCCCGTCTATCATACCTGTTTTATTCCCCGTCTGCAAGCGGTTATGTCCCAAAACAGGCGATTTGGCGCCAAAATGTCACAGCGTTTCCCATACAAGAAAGAGAGCGCCCCCGAAGGAGCGCCCCCTGAAAAACCGGATTACTTGACGATGCCGTTGAAGATGAAGCCCTGATCGGCGTCGAGGGTGACGGTCATGCCGTCCTTGAGCATATGCACGCTCAGGGCGAACTTATCCATGAACACCGGGATGCCCAGCGCCTGGCCGGTGACGACCGCGTGGGAATTCTCGTCCGTGGTCTCCACAATGATCGCAGACGCCCTGCGCAGGTAGGGCAGCATCTCCTTGGTGGTCATCTTTGCGACGATGATATCGCCGTCCTTGAAGGTCGCTGCCAGATCGCTCAGCGTGGTCACGTTGCAGATGCGGCCGCTGACCTTGCCCTCGCCGATGCCCTTGCCGCGGATGAGCACGTCGCCCACGATATGCGCCTTGATCATGTTGGTGGTGCCGGCCACGCCTGTCGGGATGCCGGCGACAACGATCACAACATCGCCTGTCCTGACAAGCCCTTCCTTATGCGCCACATCCACGGAGGCGTTGATCAGCTCGTCCGTGCCGTTGCACATATCCATGCGGACCGGGATGACGCCGCGGCACAGGCCCAGCTGATGATAGGTATGCTCGTTCGTCGTCGGGGCGATGATCGGGCAATCCGGGCGGAAGCGCGCAACCATGCGGGCCGTGGTGCCGGAGTTGCTGGGCGCGATGATCGCCGCCGCCTCCAGATCCTCCGCCATCTCACAGGCAGCGAAGGATACTGCATTGCCGATGGACGGCTGAATCTCCTTGCGGGTCTGCAGCTGCATGGCATGGGCGGTCTCCGCATTGCGCTGCGCCTCGATGTGGTTCGCGATGCGCACCATGGTATTGACCGACTCGATCGGGTACTTGCCCGCCGCAGTCTCGCCGGAGAGCATGATGGAATCCGTGCCGTCGATGATCGCATTGGCGACGTCGCTGGCCTCCGCGCGGGTCGGGCGCGGGTTGCGGATCATGGAGTCGAGCATCTGCGTGGCGGTGATGACGGGCTTCGCCGCCGCCATGCACTTGCGGATGAACATCTTCTGCAGCAGCGGAACCTCTTCCATCTCGACCTCAACGCCAAGATCGCCGCGGGCGACCATGATGCCGTCGGACACCTTGAGGATCTCGTCGAAGTTGTCAACGCCCATGCGGTTCTCAATCTTGGAGTAGATCTTCACATGGGAGCCGCCGTTCTCCTCACAGAGCTGACGGATGGTCAGCACGTCGGTCGGACGGCAGACGAAGGACGCAGCGATCAGGTCAATGCCCTGCTCGATGCCGAAGATGATATCGGCGCGGTCCTTCTCGCCGATGGACGGCATCTGCAGATCGACGTCAGGGACGGAGATGCCCTTGCGGCTGCCTAGCGCGCCGGCATTGGCGGTCAGGCAGACGATATCCGTGCCGTTCTCCACGCGGATGACGCGCATATCCAGCAGGCCATCGTCAATCAGGATGCGGTTGCCGGGCTTGACCAGCTCCACCATCTTCGGATAGGTGATGGAAACGGCATGCTCGTCGCCCTCGATCTCGCGGCTGGTGAGGGTGAATTCCTGACCGGCTTCCAGATTCACCTTGCCGCCGGCGACGGTCTTGGTGCGTACCTCCGGGCCCTTGGTGTCCAGCAGGATAGCAACCGGAATATTCTTCTCCGCGCGCAGGCGCTTGATGCGCTGGATGCGCACAGCCTGCTCCTCATAGGTACCGTGGGACATATTCAGTCGGCATACGTTCATGCCGGCGTCCATCAGCTTGCTGACCATCTCGTCGGTATCCGTCGACGGACCAAGCGTGCAAACAATCCTCGTTTTCTTCTTCAACATAAGGGGTTTCCTCCTTTATCCTCATCTGCGCGCTGCGCAGCATATTCCTGATTATCGCTTTTCCACCGTGAAGCTGACCGCGCAGCCAAATGTCTGACCGCCCTCCAGCGACATAAGCCCGCTCTCATCCGCCAGCCCCCGGGCATGCATATTGATGTAGTCCGTCGAACAGGTCTGCGGCTCGATGCAGAAGCCTTCTTTATTATGCGGGGTGAAGACCACGGCATTGCGGAAGCAATCCGACGCGCGGATATGCAGGATGATATCCTCGTACATGACCTGCGCGTCCACGTCCTCGCTCATGCCGCGGTAGACGGTATCCAGATACAGGCTCTCCACGCTGTGGAAATCATCATGGATCATTGTCCCCTCGCCGACGGGCAGCAGCCTGCCGGTGGGGATGAGATTCTCATCCGTCTCATAATAGCGCTGCGCCGGCACCCTGATGAAGCACCTGTCCGCGTCGCCGCGCTTGCTGAAATACGGATGCAGCGCAAAGCCGAACGGCATCAGCTCCCCGCCGTCATTGCGGATCTGCGCAACCATGCGGACGCCCTGCGTCGTGAGCGTGTAGGTGATGCGCAGCGTACAGGCGAAGGGATAGCCCTCATACAGCGCGTCGCCCGGGCGGATGGCAATCTCCGCAGAGACACAGGCATGCGTATCATCCGCATTCATATCCGTTACAGTGAACGGCTCGTCCATCACAAGACCATGCCGCGCGATCTTCTCCCCGCGCTTGCTGAGCACATAGTCCTTCCCATTCCAGTGGTAGACGGAGTTCTTCACCCGGTTGGGCATCGGGAAGAGCACAGGGATGCCGTACTTGCTGCCGAAGGCATGGATATCCGGCGGAGGCATCATGATCTCGCCGCCCTCGTACGTCCATGCATAGAGATTGAAACCGTTCTGCGGCAGGATGCGCACCTCATGGCCTGCGCCTGCCAGCGTTACAATCCTGTACTCCGTGCCCTCACAGACTCCCCAGTTTGCCGTAAACATGCTCAGTCCTCCTTCGCTGTCACGCCCGATCCGTCAAACGCAGGCACAAATGCCTCGCTTGCGGACTCCAGCGCCTGCCGGTAACCCTCCAGCCCGAGCGCTTCCATACAGTCAAGCGCCCGTGCGTATTCCTTTTTCTTCACCCGCCGGTTCATGCCGGGGATGGACAGCGCCCGGCCGCAGGGCGTATACTGCCCCATCAGCGAGACCGGCGTACCCGGCAGCTCGTCATGGATCCGCTCCAGAATCCTCATGCAGTCGCCCGTCAGCCCGGGCAGCAGCAGATGCCGCACCAGCGTGCCGCGCAGCATCATACCATCCGCATCGTAGACGGGCTCGCCCGTCTGCCGGCTCATTTCGGTAATCGCCGCCCACGCCGTCTCCGGGTAATCCTCCGCACCGGAGAGCAGCTTCGCCATGGCGGGATCGATGTACTTATAGTCCGGCAGGTAGATATCGACATAGCCCTCCAGCATCCGCAGCGTCTCAATGCGCTCATAGCCGGAAGAATTATAGACAACCGGCACCCTCGGCCTGTGCAGCCTGAGCGCCTCGATGACCGCAGGCACAAACTGCGCGGCTGTGACCAGATTGATGTTATGCGCGCCCTGCGCCTCCAGCTCAGCAAAGATCTGCGCAAGCCGCCCGACGCTCACCGTCTCGCCCGTGCCGCCGTGGCTGATCGCCTCATTCTGGCAGAACGCACACCGCAGCCCGCAGCCGGAGAAAAAGATCGCTCCGCTGCCCCTTGTGCCGCTGATGCAGGGCTCCTCCCAGTGATGCAGCGCGGCGCGCGCAATCCTCGGCAGCGACCCCACGCCGCATACGCCGCGGCCCTCATCCCCGCTGCGGACGACGCCGCACATGCGCGGGCAAAGCGTGCAGCCCGCCGTCATACTCATAGATCGATGAACTCCTCAAAGCGCGGCAGGATGCCGATGCCGTCCGGGAAATGCGCCGCGAACTGCGGGATCGCATGGCTCGGGAAGGAGTTGCCCTCGATAAAGACGGGGCCATCCGGGGTGATAGCGACGTCCCACGCAACAAAGCGCACCTGCGGCACGACATGCATCGCCTCAAGGCACATGCTGCGCACCTCATCCCAATACGGAATCTGCGTGCCAGGGATGCGCTTGCCGGTCATCGGGTGGATCTCATAGGCCTCGCCGGCCTTATTCGCGCCAACGGAGCTGATGACGCCCGTCTCAAGATCGACCGGTGCAGCCATACCGCCGCAGTCCACATTATCCATCACCTTGCCGTTTCCGATGCGGATATAGGCATAGACGATGCCCTCTTTCTTGTCTCCCAGCAGCGTTGCCACGCGGATGGTATTGACAGAGGTCGGGCACAGCGCGGCAATGGCGTCATGCTGGATGACCTTGTCCTCCACAATGCCCACGCCGGCAGCCTTCAGCCGGGCATATAGCGCCTTCGGGTCGGCATAATCCTCCGGCGTGCACTTGAAGATGCCCTGACCGCTGGAGCCATCGATCGGCTTGCAGATGATATCCCCTCGCCCAGCGAGGAACGCAGCGAACTGCGCCTCGTCCGCGGTCGTCAGGTTGATCCATTCGCGCTTCACCTGCGCGCGGAAAAGCTCGTTGAACTCGGTCTTATTATCGAAAAAATGCCAGAACTTCTTGTTGTTCATCCGCGCGACGATGCTGTTGGATACGCCGCGGGTGATCTGCGTCGCGCGCTGCGCGTCGTTGAGCCTGTACATCTCGGCAATCTTATAGTCGATATAGCCCGCATTGTACTTCGCGGCGCACTTCGCCATATCCGCCATGAGCCAGATACGGCTCTTGCCGGTCTTCTTATGAAGCATATTGGCTGTGCGCAGCATGGCCTTATAATCCATCTTCATCGCACGCTTGATCACATAGGAAAGTCTGCCCATCGGGAACCCTCGATTCTCTTTATTGATATCTATGTCAGACAGAATGCGCACAGGCATGCTGCGCCATTCTGATATGATCATCATCCTTCATTGTAGTCGATTATGCGCATTTTGGCAAGTCCCAATGCCCTTAGGCGGGCATTGTCCATGCCTCACGCAGTCTGCAGATATGCTGCCAGGGCTGCACAGCAGCTCCTCCGTCTGCATATCTCCGCTCCGGGCAGAAGAGGCCGCGTCCCGGCAGAAGCTTCTGCGCAATCCCCGATATAAAAAAGCGGGCAAGCCCGCATCAACTCCCCCTGCCCCCTCAATCATGAGGGGGTGTTTTCTTGCCAGCTTTTGCTGTACAATGTTGCTATGAACATCTTGCAGCAAATCTTTTCAGACCACTACGAAGAAATCAAGT
>JAGBAV010000033.1 GCA_017938795.1 Clostridia bacterium | reverse complement strand
CAGCGCAAGAGCCAGGGCGATGATCTTCTTCATAATCAAAGATCTCCTTCCAATTGATATTATTCTGTACGGGGCGCGTATCGGCTTCCCGTAAGCAGCGATATCAGACGCAGGCCCGCTTTTCTTCCGGAAACGTTTCCGAAACAGCGTATAATCCCCTGCTGTGTCAAATATTATAAACTGCATACGTAAAGTTGTCAATACCGAATTAAGTGTTTCAGCTTGTATACTACAGATTGAACAAATTCGTCGGACGTCTGACAGGATCCGTTTTCAAAGAAGCGGTCAGTGGCCGCCTCTACTTCCGAACTACTTTACAATCTTAAGTAATTCGGTGCCCGCTGCACGTTTTTTACGCAATTTCCTATAATGCAAGAAAGCGAGCATCCGGCACATTACCGGATGCTCGCTTTTGCTATTAGATCAATCGTCACTCAGGAATCCGCCAGCCTTACCGGCAGTCCCACGATGGATCGGCTCAGTCGTTGCCGTGCGCCTGGCGCAGGCCCTTCGCCTCCAGCAGGGAGAAGGCGATGTTCGTCGCATGGTCGGCGACGCGCTCCAGACCGGAGACAACGTCGGAGAAGGCGACGCCGGCCTGTGCGCTGCACTTGCCCTCGCCCAGCCTCGCCACATGCTTGGTGTGCAGGCTGCGCTCGAGCTTGTCGATGAAGTCCTCCATATCCGCAACCTGCTTCACACGGCTGGAATCGCCGGTGACGAACATGTGGATGGAGTCCTCGAGGATCCTGTTGATGTGCTTCATCATGTCGCGCAGATCCGCCGCGCCCTCCTCGGAGATGCGGATGCCGGCGCCCTCCAGCTGCGGGACGAGCTCTGCGATGCTCTCCGCATGGTCGCCGATGCGCTCGATGTCGTTGACGACGTGGAAGTACGCCGCGATCATCTTCTCATCCTCAATCGGCAGGGAGCCCTGGTTGATCATGACCAGATAATTGCTGATCTGCTCGTCGAGATAATCGACGTAGCGCTCGGTCTGCATGACCTGCTCCTGCTTCACCTTGTCGCCGGAGAGCAGGCTGTCCACAGCCAGATTGAGGTTGGCGATGGCCATCTGCGCCATGCGCTGCATCTCCTGCACGGCCATGTACACCGCGACGGACGGCTTGATCGTGCTGTCGCCGATGTACTGCACGGTGAAGTTGTCGCCCTCCTTAGCGTCCTCGCCCTTGACGATCGCGTAGGTGAGCTTGATGATCCAGTTCATGAACGGATACAGCGCCGCCACCTGGAACGCCTTGAACAGGAAGTGCGCCATAGCGATGTTGCGGCCCAGCGTGCCGGAATCCGTGCCGCGGCCGCTGAAGAGATGGATGATCTCCACAATCTGCGGCATGAAGAAGATCAGCAGCGTGAACATGAGGATCGTGCCGAAGATGTTGAACAGCAGATGAATCATCGCCGCGCGCATCGCATTCTTCGAGCCGCCCAGCGCCGCCATCAGCGCCGTCGTGCAGGAGCCGACGTTACAGCCGAGAATGACGAAGAGGCAGATGTTTATGCCGATCAGGCCCTGAGAGCCCATGACGACGAGAATACTGACCGTCACAGAGGAGCTCTGCACGACCGAGGTGATCACAAAGCCCAGCAGGAAGCCGAGGAACGGATTGGTGAACTTCGCCAGCACGTCGATGACGCCCGGCATCTCGCGCAGCGCAGTCATCGCCGCGGACATCGTGCTGATGCCAAGGAACAGCACGCCGAAGCCGAGGATGATCTCGCCGGTCTTGCGCAGGACGGGCTGCTTCACATAGTACATCATCAGCGCGCCGCAGAAGATGAAGATCGGCGCGACCGAGCTGAGCTTGAAGGCGACGAGCAGCGCGGTGACCGTCGTGCCGATATTCGCGCCGAGGATGATGCCGCACGCCTGCGAAAGATGCATCAGCCCGGAATTGACAAAGCTGACGACCATGACCGTCGCAGCCGAAGAGGACTGGATCATCGCCGTGAAGAAGCAGCCGACAAACAGGCCGAGCAGCCTCGTCTTGGTGAATGCCTCCAGCACGCCGCGAAGCCTGTCGCCGGCAACGCGCTCAACGCCGCGGCTCATCATGTTCATACCTGCAATGAACAGGCCGAGACCGCCGAGGAGATTGACAAGGATCATCATAGACCGTTCCCTCCGAATCCGTTTCCTTTGTTGCGTCCTGTATGAAATGGATTGTATGCCTGCCGGCTGCATCGGGTCAGCCGCGCATTCTTTTCGGACAAACGCCCGATTATATCTATCATAACACAACAGAATCAAGAAATCTATACGCTATCTTTACGCATTCTGCATATTCTCGCATATGTATACATCACAGCGTCCATCTTCATGCATCCTGCCCATATCCCGCACAGCGCAAAACGGGCCGCCCCGCTGCACCCCGCAGCAGAAGCCGCCCGCCTGTGATATGCTGTTTCCCCGCTCAGTTCCCATCCCGCGCAAGCCCGTCAAGGAAGGAGCGGATGGACGTCTCGATCCAGTAGCCAAACGGCGGGACGATGGCATGCTGCGCGCGCAGCTGCGCCTCGGCCGCCTTCATCCCCATGTACAGCGGCGCGCCGTCGGCGACGTCATGCCACAGGTCGGCAAAGACATAGTCCGCTCTGTCCTGCAGGAGCTGCCGGCGCACATAGTCAAAGGCGTCCGCCTGCACGATGCAGATCTTCTCCCTGTGCGGGAACTGCGGCAGAATGTATCGCGTGAACAGCGCGATCACCTGCGCGTCCCGCTCGACCACCGTCACCTGGGAAACCTCCTCCTTCATGCCCGCCATGAAGGCATAATAGCCAAGCCCCAGCCCCATCGCCACGGTATGCCCGCGCGCCGCGCGCACAGCCGCCTCCATGGTCGCGATTTCATTGGGCGTGACCGTCATCCACTCGCGCCCGTCCTGCAGCACGGCGGGATAGGCGACCTCACGATCAAAGCAGCCCAGCTGCGGGATCTCCCGCCCATCCGGCAGGCACAGCAGATCATCGCGCACGAAGACCTCATACGGCGCATAGGACAGCGTCGTCATCGTCCATCCCCCGGCGCGCACCTCGGGGAAGGTCACAGCCTTCACATACGGGTTCTCCGTGATGACGCGCGCGTCGAGTATGCGGAAGGACTCGCGCAGATACCGCTCCATCATCGCGCGGCTGTCCGCAATCCCCAGCGCCTCGCCCAGCAGCATCCGCGCGGCCTCCTCCCGGCTGACGCCGCAGGAGGCGATCTCCTCTGCATCCTCCCGCGTGATAAAGCGCGGGCATCGGTTCAGATAATGGCTCACGCGCTCAAGCATCTGCAGATTCATCTCGTCATACGGCGCGCCCATGCCCATCCCCCCTTATCGTCCTGCCTGCATTGTAGGGGAATTCACCCCGCCTGTCAAGCTTGCCCCGGCGGCGATAAGCGTGTATAATACAGATAGTCTATTCATGGAGGTACCATCATGAGCCAGTCCGTATCCCGGTTTCTTCGTTTCATTCAGTCTTCCCCCAGCGCCTTCCATGCGGTGAAGGCGCTCTGCGATATGCTCGACGCGCACGGCTATGCCCGCCTTGACGAGCACAAGCCCTTTGCTGTCGTGCCCGGCGGAAAATACTATGTGACGCGCAACCGCTCCTCCGTCATCGCCTTTGCCGTGCCGCAGGAGGGCTTCACCCATTTCCAGATCGTCGCCAGCCACAGCGACTCCCCGACCTTCAAGCTCAAGCCCATCGCGGAAGACGTCGTCTGCTCGCAGTATACGCGGCTCAATGTCGAGCGCTACGGCGGCATGATCATGTCCACGTGGTTTGACCGCCCGCTCTCCATCGCGGGCCGTGTGCTCGTGCGCGACGGCGGCGCCCTGACGACCCGCCTTGTCGATCTTGACCGCGACGCCGCGCTCATCCCCAATATGCCCATCCACTTCAACCGCGAGGTCAACGACGGCTACAAGTACAATGCGCAGACGGATCTGCTCCCGCTCATCGGCGATGCCGATGCAAAGGGCAGCCTCGCCGCGCAGATCGCGCAGGCGGCCGGCGCCGCGCAGGAGGACGTCGTCTCCGGCGACCTCTACCTCTACAACCGCATGCCCGGCAGCATCTGGGGCGCGGACGACGCCTTCTTCTCCTGCCCGCGCATCGACGACCTCGAGTGCGCCTATACCTCGGCGGAGGCCTTCCTCGCCGCGCAGGCCTGCGGGCATATCAATGTGCTCGCCGTGTTTGATAATGAAGAGGTCGGCTCCGGCACGAAGCAGGGCGCGGATTCCTCCTTCCTGACCGACGTGCTCTCCCGCGCGGCCGCCGCGCTGGGCATGGACGACGGCGCGCAGCGCGCAGCGTTCAGCGCGAGCTTCATGGTCTCTGCGGACAATGCGCACGCCGTCCACCCGAATCACCCAGAGAAGTATGACGCCGGCAACCGCACCTTCATGAACGGCGGCGTCGTCATCAAGCACAACGCCAACCAGAAATACACCACCGACGCCGTGTCCTGCGCGGTCTTCTCCGGCATCTGCGAGCGCGCCGGCGTCCCCGTGCAGCATTTCTCCAACCGCTCCGATATCCTCGGCGGCTCCACGCTGGGCAATATCGCCAACAGCCACCTGTCCATGAACACCGTGGATATCGGCCTTGCGCAGCTGGCGATGCATTCCTCCTACGAGACGGCGGGCTGCAGGGATGTGGACTACATGATCCGCGCGCTGACGGCCTTCTACAATACGCAGATCGCCACCTGCGGCGACGGCGAATACACCCTCATCTGATCATCACCCGGAGAAAAATACGATTATCTATAGCATTTCATACACATGTGATGTATAATAAACCAGCCGGGCTTATCCGGCTGGTTTTCATTTCACCCATTTGTTATTCATCTGAAGGGAGCGTTTCATCATGCCCGAATTCATCCAGTCCCTCATGGACGTCTGCGTCGATGCAGGCTCCAAGCTCATCCTCGCACTCATCGTCTGGTTCGCCGGCAAGTGGCTGATCGGCCGCGTCATGTCCATCTTCTCCAAGCTCAAGGCGGTGGAGACGATGGATGCGACCGTCTCTGCCTTCGTCATCAGCGTCATGCGCGGCGCGCTCTACGTGCTCCTCGCCGTGTCCATCATCGGCATCATGGGCGTCCCGATGGCGAGCGTCATCGCGGTCATCGCCTCCTCCGGCGTGGCTGTCGGCCTCGCGCTGCAGGGCGCGCTGTCCAATCTCGCCGGCGGCATCATGCTGATGGTGTTCCGTCCGTTCAGCGTCGGCGACTACATCGGCGCGGCCGGCGCGGAGGGCAGCGTCCGTGAGATCACCATGTTCTACACCAAGCTCTGCACCGCCGACAACATCGACATCACCATCCCCAACGGCTCCCTGATGAACGCCAATATCATCAACTACACCGGCGAGCCGATGCGCCGCATGGATATCCGCTTCTCCGTCGCGAAGGACACCGACATCGAGCAGGTGAAGGCTGTCATCGTCGGCGCGCTCAAGGCCACCGACGGTATCCTGAAGGATCAGGAGATCAGCGCCTGCTGCGTCGGCGGCACCAACGAGGCCATGGAGATCAATGCCCGCGGCTACATCGTGCCGGCCATGTTCGCCGGCGTGAGCGCGCAGGCCACCGAGAACATCACCAAGGCGCTCGGCGCCGCCGGCATCAAGGCACCGGCGATGCGCGTGATTGCCGACAAGTAATCCGCATCAGGGCGGCGTATGAATACGCCGCCCTTTTCTTATCTCCTCATCCGTCTGCGCATCGGCCAGCGCAGAGACGCGGCACAGCGCCAGCGCCAGCGCCGCCAGCAGCACAGCAAGCATCCAGACAAGCATCGCCCCTCCTCCGTTCAGGCGGCCTTGCCCCATGCATAACGCGCCCGCAGGGAGCTTTCCCCGCGGGCGCGCTGTTTATGTGATGCTCAGCAGAGCGTCAGGTCGATCTGCACGGCCTCGCCGCCGCGGATCCTGCGGGCGGCGTCTCCGGTCACGGCATCCGTCGCGCAGGTCAGAGTGCTGCCGTCACGCCAGCAGATGATCAGCTCCTTCGCCGTATACCCGCCGGGGATATAGCGCTTGCCCGGCGTGATATGATAGACGACCTTCGTGCTGCCCAGCAGCGTCGCCTCAATCGTCTCCGTGCCCTTGGTCAGATAAGCAGGCAGCAGCGGCGAAAGCGCAAAGGTCAGCTCCCCATTCCGTACGGTAAAGACCTGCTCGCCCAGCAGCATGATCTGCCAGATGCTCAGGAACTCCGCCGTCGAGCCGCTCAGCCGCGCGACAAAGCCCTTGCCATGCAGGAGCGGATCCGGATTCGCGCTCGAGGCGATGAAGGAGGAATTCTCCAGCACGCTGCGGCCGTACACCGCGCTGTCAAGGAACGGCACGGCAGCCCGGCCAAAGTCTTCGACGAACTGCGCATACTGATGCGAGCGCAGCAGCTCGAGCAGATACTTGTACTCCATGTGCAGCCAGACGGATTCATTCTCCAGCCAGCCGGGCGTGAAGGCATGGGCGCGGCCGATCTCATAGCTGGCCTCGCCCAGCGCGGCGTTGACCTTGTACATGCCCAGCCTGCCGTCATACAGACGGCTGCCGCGCACGGCCTGCGCCAGCCTCTCCTTCTCCTCCTGCGGGATATTCAGGCGCAGATAGCGCACCTGACCCTCGAGGAAGTCCGGCATGCGGCGCACGGCGAAGGCCGTCGGATGCAGCCCGGCTTCATCCTCCGTGTACGCCGTGACGTCATAGGCAAAGTACGTCGGGCAGAGCCCGCCGCCGCGGGCCATCGCCTTGCGCACGCCGCAGGCAACGAACGCCGCATACAGCGCCAGCAGGCGGGAAAGCTCGTCCGCCGCCATCGTCGTCTTCTCCCCTGTGACGTCCTGCATCAGCACGGCGCGGTATGCCTCGCGCACATCGGAAAGCGCATCCCATACGGGGACGATCGCCTCCTCCTTCTCCCATACGCCGCGCAGGCTCTCCAGCACGGACGCCGCTGCGCGCATCATCTGCGCGGCCTCGGCCATCACCGGCACGCTGCGCCCATAGCGCTGCACCGCACCGGCGGTGTAATCAAGCACGCGCGCGAGCTCAGCGTCTCGGGCATGGAGCTGCCCAGCAGGCCGGGCAGGCCGTTGAGCGCGTCATACCAGCCGGGCTTGCCGCCCTCCATCTCCACGCCCATACCGAAGGGATCCAGCGTCGCCGTCTTGACCGCGCAGAGCACGAGCAGCTTCTCCATCAGCGAGGCCGTCACCGTGCTGCCGTCCTTCGCGCGCAGCAGGCCGCCGCGGTCGTCCCTCGGCTCATGGTAGTTGTACTGGCGCACGCCGCGCGCCGTCTTCACATAGCGCCTTGCGCGGGGCAGGATGCTGACCGGGGAGGAGAACCACGTCAGGTCGTCCATGCCGTAGAGCAGCGCCTCCTCCCGCTCCGGGCAGACGCTCAGCAGCGCCTCGATCTGGTCAAGGTTATACGTCCAGTGATCGCTCCAGTAGCCCTCGCTGAAGACCGCACTGGTGCCCTCCTTTGCCTCGGTGAAGGCGCGCTCCAACAGCGCATTCTCAGAGGCGCCGGGGGCATACGCCCACGTCTCCGCCGCCATCATAAGCTTTCCCGGGGTGAAGCTGCCGCCAAGCAGCGCGGCAGCCTCATCGCGGCTCTGCGGCGCGAGCATGGCCAGCAGCTCCTCCTGCACGCGCTCCTCCAGCGTATACTGCACATACTGGATGACCAGCGGGTTATAGCCGTCCGCCTGAATCAGGCTGTAGAACTGGCGCACATTCATCTCGCCCACGCGCGGATCAAACAGCACGTCGCAGCGCCTGTTCTGGCAGACGTCGCGGAAGTTGCCGTTGCCCTGCGAGGCATACTCCGGGCGCATGCGGAAGGCGTTGTAGTCGCGCTCCGGGTCGCCGTGCTTGCGGGAATAGAGATGCACCAGCCGCCCGCCGGGCAGCGCCACAGGCGTGCCGCCGCGCAGGAGATTATCCAGCATTGTCTGGCGGCAGTACATATCAAACACGGGGTCGCCCGTTTGGGTGGCGATGCCGTCGGTCAGCGAGGCGGCCAGCGCCTTCGCCTGATCGAACTTCGCCCCGATCGCCTGCAGATCGGCGAGCCTGCCGCACGCCTGATGCGCGCGCTCCTTGCTCTCCGCCTGCCCGATCACGACGGCATGCTCCGCCGACTTGCCCGGCTCCAGATGCACGCTGCGCGCAAAGAAGCAGCAGGGAATGCAGTTGACCGGCGTCTCCGGCTGCGCGGCGAACACATCAAGCGGCGCAGAGGCGAAACCCACCGGCGTCTCCAGCGACGTATCCCAGCCAAAGACATGGCGCGGGTCGACGAAGGCGCGCATCGTCTCGCCGCTGTCCGTGCGGGCAAAGGCAAAATTCACGCCCTCGACGGTCTGCACGTCGCTGCTGTCCTCCAGGCTCGCACGCACGCGGAAGCAGACGACGTCGCTGTCCATATCCTCCGCCTGCATCCATGCCTTCGCCGTCTGGGTCATCTCCTTGACAAAGTACATATTCAGCCCATAGGGCAGCAGCGCGGGCATGCCGTCCAGCACATCCATATCCATCGCCGCGCCGCTGTCGTTGCGCAGGGTCACGCGGCGCAGCAGCGCGGCGCAGCGCTCGCCGGGCAGCGTCGTATAGCTCACGCTGACATGCAGGCCGCCCATCTGCTCCTCGATGGTCAGCTCATTCATGCCGATGATCATCCTCTGCCCCTCACCCGCGCGGGCAAAGGGCTCGCTCATCCCCTCCGCCGTCCGGATGAACGTGCGGAAGCCCGTCTTCTGCGTATACTGATACGCCTGATGCGCGGGGAAGAACTCCATGATCGCGTGATCCTTATCCTCCACGCCGAAGCTCGTCACGCACTGGCCGCGGCTGACGTAATAGCACCACATCGGAATGCCGCGCTCCCCGGCAATGCCGGGCAGAAAGCTGCAGAACGGCTCCCGCCGCATATAATCCTCAAAGACAAATCGCCCATCCGTCATCGGATACCGCCCCTTCCGTTCAGGTATTGCCTTTATTATACCAGTGCTTCCCCGTTTTGGCTATGGCGCATCCATCAATTCCGGGCAGAAAAGCGGATCCTCCCTGCGGTGTTCCCCGCAAAAGAAAAGGGCTGCGCAGCGTCAGCCGCACAGCCCGATGGGATTGAAATTCACTTGCCGATGATCTTCATCACGTCGGAGATGACGGACGGATGCGTCAGCAGGCTCAGGGAGAGCTTGGTGCCCTGGGAGACGACCTCGTTCTTGATCGCCTCGATGTTCTCCTCGGTCAGGTTCGTCAGGTCGATCGGCTGGCCGCCGGCGAAGACGATCTCCTCATACTCGACGTTCTCCGCGGTGACATTCGCCACGAGCGTGCCAAGGCCGACAGCCTCGACCATGCCGGTCGCGGCGATGTTATAGCTGCCGTTGTCCAGCGTGGTCATGCCGGAGACGGCCGCGCCGAAGGCCGGGGCCTGCTCGCCGTTCTCGTTGAGCTTGAGCACGACGCTGCCCTCGAAGGCCTCCGTCTCGCCGCTCTCCGCCGCGCCGAGCTCATAGGTGAGCCCGCTCTCGATGCCAAAGCCGATGGAGGTATTCTGCTCCTTGTTCACGACGTCCAGATTGCCGTTGAAATGGCTGGCCTTCACGCCGCCAACATCCTCGCCGAACTGGATATCCAGATCGCCGACAACGCGGTTGCCGTCAAAGACCTGCAGCTCGCCGTGGGAGGTATGCAGCCTCTGCCAGTCGTCATCCGTGCGGATGGAATAGGTGAAGTCGCCCTCGTACGGCAGGCTCGTATTGAACACCGGCACCGTCGCGTCGAAGCCGACCATCCCGCCGTAATCGTCATAGCTGACGATCATGCTCATCGGGGTCTCGGTCACGTCCCACCAGAGGGTGGCGGTGCAGATCTCTAGCTTGCACATCAGGTAGCGGATATCATCCGCCTGGCACAGCGCGCCATCGTCCTTGATGCTGTAGGAGGTCTGGACGAAGTCCTCCGCCGGGTCGACCTGCTCCTGCGTGAAGAGCTTGTCGATGATCTGGCGCATCTGGTAGCGGGTCACGCCGGCCTCGGCCAGCACATCCGCCAGCGCCTGCTGGAATTCGTCATGGTCGTCGCGCAGCGTCGCAGAGATGTTCCAGAGGAAATTCATGAAGTCGCGCGGCATGATCTTGCCGACCATGCGCTGCGCCACGGCGTCGCGGGTCTCGGTCGCCTCAAGGTAGGTGTCGTCGAAGGTATAGAGCTCGCCGGTCTCCACCTGCACGCCGGAGACCCAGCCCAGCAGCTTGTTGATCAGGTCGCTGGTCAGCACGGTGAAGGACAGACGCAGGCGATCCTGCGCCGGGAGCGTCTTGAATTCCTCGGACTCGATGTCCACATCCTGCAGGGTCACGCGCTCCGCCGACTGCAGCTGGCCGTCCGCGAAGGCGCCCGCCGGCAGGGTCAGCACATACTTGCCCGTCAGGTTCGTCATCGCCTGCACGGAGCCGTCCTCAAAGACCAGCGCGTCCAGCGTCAGCAGGGAGACGCCGTCGGTCACGAACTCCGCATGGAAGCGGTCAGTGCCGAAGTCGTCATAGAAGGACATATTCACCTGCGTCTTGCCCAGCAGGGAGGCCAGCGCGGCAACGCGCTCGTCCTCAATCTGCGTCTCCAGCCCGAAGGCCGCGGACACGTTGATCTGCTCGCCGCCGACATAGCTGTCGCTGAGCGTGACGGCGGTCAGCTCGCCCGCAGCGTAATCGCTGACATACTCCTCCGCAAAGGAAGCAGCCGGCGCGGTCAGCATGCACAGGCAGAGCAGCAGCGCAAAGATTCTGTTTCTCATTGTCATGTGTGTTCCTCCAACAATCAGGTTCAATGGGATTCCTGCGGCCTGTATCGCCGGCAGCCGCAAGGCCGCCGGATGGGGTTTACAGCCCCTTTTCGATTTTATCGTGTGTATCCTCGTCGAGCATGGGATAGACCATCCGGCTCAGCGACCTGACAGCCTGCGCTGCGGCCTCCTGCGCGCTGCCCTCCCCGGGCTGCGGCATCGCCTGCGCAATGCCCGGCGCGTCCGCGCCGACGGTCATATCGATCTGCGCGCCGGCCTCAAGGAAGCTGTTCCCGTCCAGCGTGATGCTGAGGGTCATGCCGTCATGCAGGGAGACGGCGTCGTCCGTCTCCTTTGTCGTCAGGCTGATGGTCTGCTTCATCTCCGCGCTGATATCATTGAGGCAGAGCATGCGCCTGCCCGGCGTCTTGTCCGTATGCCCGAACGTTGTGGATACGGTGATCTTCTCGCTCAGTCCGTCCTCGCCGGCTGTCCAGCGGTTCGTCTGCTTCACCCTCAGGCGGCTGGAGAGCGAATACCCGCCGAGCCTGCCCGCCAGCTTGAGCGTGGTATCCACGCTCGTCTCGCCGGCGGCGTCCTTGCGGGTGACGGTGCTCTCGCGCAGGCTGCTGTAGAGCAGCTCCAGCGTGTTCTGCTCGTCCTGCACGGCGGTCAGCTCGAAGGTATCCTTCGGCGATCGACCCGCCGGCTGGCGCAGAAAGCCGCTGATCACCCACGGCGCACCGCCCTCGCGGGCGACGCTGCCGCTGATCTCGATCTTCGTCAGGCGCGTTCCATCGTCGGATCTCGTCCTCGCGACGGTGAACGCCTGCGCGACGCAGTACCCGGCTGCGATCTCGTCGCCCTCCCTGAGTCCTTCAATATACGCCGCGACCCGCTCCAGCGGCACGCGCTCCAGCGGGGGCAGGCCGCCCATCGGGTCCTCCTGCGGCAGCAGCGCAGCCGCCGCGCCGCCCGGGAGCGCCGCAAGCGCCTCGCCGACGCTGCCAAAGGCATAGGCGCCGTCGTTGATCTGCAGCACGGCGTCCTCCCCGCCCGCCGCCAGCGCGCCGGTGAAGAGCGTCTGCCCATCGCGCACGAGGGTCAGCCTGTCCGCCCCGGGCTCTCCGTCGTAGAGGAAGGCCGTCCCCTCCAGCATGGAGGAGAGCACGGAGGTATCGCGGGCATACATCGCCTTGCCGATGCTGATCTGCGCCTGCGCATGCACGGGCGCGCCCTCCTTCTCATCAAGGAGGACAAGGCCCGGCGAAAAGCAGTCAAGCCCGGGCAGCGTCTGCGCGCATGCTGATGCGCACAGCAGCCACAGGCACAGCGCCAAAAGCCCCATGATGGCCGTCTTCTTCATCGTGATCCCTCAAATCCTTCAGACCGTATCCGTATATATGACGCGGCAGCCGCGTCGTTTCATCCCGCGGGGCGGGCGGTTATTCGTCGCGCTCCGCCGGCTCATCCGACCAGACGGCCACCTCCGGCAGCACGTTCTCGTCAAGGACGATCACGCCGGCCTCGACGTCCACCTCCACCACGACGCGGCGCAGCGCAGGGATCATCATCTCCCCACGGGGCGTATCGAACACATAGACGTCGCAGATCTGATTGGGCGTGAGCACATCGACCAGCTCGCCGATGACCTCGCCCTGCGTGTCCTGCGCCTCAAGCCCGATCAGATCGACGACAAAATTCTCGTCCTCGTCAAGCTCGATGGCATGGCTGCGGTCCACATAGACCTCGCATCCGCGCAGAAGCTCCGCCTCATTGCGGTCGTTCACGCCCTCCAGCTGCAGGAAGGCAAAGCCGTCGTATGCCCGGCCCTTGATCACCCTGCGCGGGACATACTGCCCCTTCTGCCTGAGGTAGACGGTCTCCAACCTCGCATAGCGGCTCATATCGCTGGTCATCGCCTTGAGCTTCACCTCGCCGCGGATGCCCTGCGGCTTGACGATCTCGCCGATCTGGATATACTCGTTGTGCATGGATTCACCCACCCGCTGTGTGCGGGTATCCTTTCAAACCATAACAGCAGGAAATAACAGCGATGCCGCGCATTTCTGCGCGGCACCGTTTATGCGCTTTGACAGCACGGCATGCCCTGCCCACCGAACGCAGAGGATTGCTTTACAGAATCTCCACAAAGACGGGTTTCTCGTTGCGGGCGGTCGCCGCCTTAACCACAGAACGAATGGACTTCGCGATGCGGCCCTGCTTGCCGATCACCTTGCCCATATCGTCCGGACCGACGCTCAGCTCGATGATGACGGATTCGGGACCTTCAACAGTCCTGACCTTCACCTGATCGGGGTGATCAACGAGCGTCGCGGCGATATAGCGAACCAGTTCTTCCATCTTTCAGCCCTCAGCTTTCCGGGCAAACGCCCATTACAGCCTTATCAGGCGATGGCGCCGGTCTTCTTGAGCAGCGCGCGGACGGTGTCGGTCGGCTGGGCGCCGTTCTTCAGCCAGGTCTGAGCCTTCTCAACGTCGATCTTCAGCTCAACCGGGTTGGAAACCGGGTTGTAGTAGCCGATCTCGTCAACAAAACGGCCGTCACGGGTCGCGCGCTCGTCGGCGACGACAACGCGGTAGAACGGCTTCTTCTTCATGCCCATCCTCTTCAGACGAATCTTAACCATGGTGTGTATCCTCCTTTAATCCTGAAAAAAGAACTTGAATCTATGACCTCAATCGAAATGATTGTCGGCATCTCATTAAGGGTGATGCGTTACCGCATCGGGAAGCGGAACAGGCCGCGCTTGCCGCGCGCCTGATTCATCATCATCTTCATCTGCTTCTTCATGTCCTCGAACTGACGGATCAGCTGGTTGACATCCTGAACCGTCGTGCCGCTGCCCGCTGCGATGCGGCGGCGGCGGCTGGCGTTGAGCACCTCGGGATGGCGGCGCTCACGCGGGGTCATGGAGCGGATGATGGCCTCGGGCTTCTTCATCGCGTCGTCGGGGATGTCGATATCGCCGATATTGCTCATGCCCGGCAGCATCTTGAGCAGGCCGGAAAGCGGGCCCATCTTCTTGATCTGCTGCATCTGCTTGAGGAAGTCCTCGAGGGTGAAGTCCGCATTCTTCATGCGGCGGGCGAGATCGGTCGCCTCCTCCGGATCGACCTCGATATTCTCCTGCGCCTTCTCGATGAGCGTCATCATGTCGCCCATGCCGAGGATGCGGGAGGCCATGCGCTCCGGATGGAACGGCTCGATGTCCCCGAGCTTCTCGCCCGTGCCGGCGAACTTGATCGGCTTGCCCGTCACCGCGCGCACGGACAGCGCCGCGCCGCCGCGTGTAT
>JAGBAV010000032.1 GCA_017938795.1 Clostridia bacterium | reverse complement strand
CCTCGCGGATGATCGCCTGAGCCAGCAGGGTGGCGGTGGTGGTGCCGTCGCCGGCGACGTCGTTGGTCTTGGTGGCGACTTCCTTGAGCAGCTGAGCGCCCATATTCTCAAAGGCGTCCTCCAGCTCGATTTCCTTGGCGATGGTCACGCCGTCGTTGGTGATCAGCGGCGCGCCGTACTTCTTGTCGAGCACGACGTTGCGGCCCTTCGGTCCAAGGGTGATCTTCACGGTGTTGGCCAGCGCGTTGATGCCGCGCTCGAGGGAACGGCGAGCGTCCTCGCCGAAAATGATCTGCTTAGCCATTTGACATTCCTCCAGTCTGGATTGGGTTACTCGATGACAGCGAGAATATCGCTCTGACGGACGATCTTATACTCCTCGCCGTCAATCTTGATCTCGGTGCCGGCGTACTTGGAGTAGACGACCTTCTGGCCCTCCTGCACCTGCATGGTGACTTCCTTGCCGTCCACAACGCCGCCCGGGCCGACAGCGATCACGTACGCATACTGGGGCTTCTCCTTCGCGGTGGAGGCGAGGATCAGGCCGCTCTTGGTGGTTTCTTCCATTTCGGCGTCCTTGATGACGACGCGATCAAAAAGGGGTTTCAGGCTCATGTGAATAGACCTCCTTCGTCTTTGTAACACAGGGTTGTTAGCACTCTTTGGCGACGAGTGCTAAAGCAAGTATAATATACGCGACTTGTGCCAAACAGGCAAGATGGAAATGAAGGAAAATATTTCCGCACAGATCAGAATATCCGGAAATTTCAAAAATATACCGACAATGCGTCCGGAATCTTTCGAAAAATCGTCATATCTTAAAATTTCGTGATTGCGGTAGCCGAAAAGGCGCTTTCATGGTAGAATTGAGCCCATGGAGGACGATATGGAAAGAGAAAACTTCACACGGTCAGTGCTGGCATGGTATGATCAGGGGCACCGGGATCTGCCATGGCGGCGCACAAAGGACCCGTATCAGATATGGATATCGGAGATCATGCTCCAGCAGACGAGAGCAGAGACGGTTATTGGGTATTATGAGCGGTTTCTCGCCCGGTATCCGGACGTCCGGTCGCTGGCTCAGTCCTCTCAGGAGGAGCTGCTCAAGTACTGGGAGGGACTTGGATACTACAGCCGCGCGCGCAGCCTGCATAAGGCGGCGCAGATGATCTGCAGCGAGTATGGCGGCGAGCTGCCGGGGGATCTTGCGCAGCTGCGCGCTCTGCCCGGTATCGGGGACTACACGGCGGGGGCGATCGCCTCGATCGCCTTCGGCATACCTGCCGCGGCGGTGGACGGCAATGTGGAGCGCGTGATCTGCCGCTATGACGCGCTGACGGATGAGGTCGGCACGCCCGCCATGCGCAGGGCTGTGACGCAGCGCGTGCAGGAGCTTGTGCCGAGGGACAGGCCGGGCGCGTTTGCCAACGCCATGATGGAGATGGGCGCCCGGATGTGCAC
The DNA here is from genome assembly GCA_017938795.1 of Clostridia bacterium. GTDB lineage: Bacteria > Bacillota > Clostridia > Christensenellales > Aristaeellaceae > Ventricola. The sequence goes on along the minus strand of JAGBAV010000032.1, from coordinate 33,531 downwards.
GCCGCGCAATCCGGCCTGCCTGATCTGCCCTGTGCGGGAGAGCTGCAGGGGTCTTGCGCAGGGGATTGCAGCATCGCTGCCCAATAAAAAGAAGAAAAAGGCGCAGCGCGTGGAGCGGCGCGCCGTGCTGCTGGTCTTCTGCCGCGGTCGCGTGCTGCTTGTGCGCCGGGAGGAACGGCTTCTTGGCGGGCTGTATGTCTTCCCGGATCTGCTGGACGGGCGCGAGCCTTCGGCGCTGTGCGCGCATCTTGATGCGATGGGCGTCGCTGCGGCGTATGACGGCGTGCTCGGGCAGGCAAAGCATGTATTCACCCACATCATCTGGGAGATGGAGATCCATGCGCTGGAGGCGGACGGGATGACGGAGATCCCCGGCGGTGTATGGGCGGATGCTCAGCAGCTCGCAGCGCTCCCGCTGCCCACGGCGGTGCGGCGCGCGAGGGAGCTGGCGCTTGAGCGGCTGGAGGGGCGGCTATGAGCAAAGAGGCGGCAATCATCGAGGAGAATCGTGCGTACTGGGATGCGCATGCGGACGAGTGGTTCGGCACGACGGCGCTGCCCAAATATGGCGTGATGTTCGCGACGGAGGACGAGCTGCAGCTGTTCGGCAACGTCCGGGGCAAGCGCATGCTGGAGATCTGCTGCGGGAGCGGACATTCGCTCAGGTATCATGCAGAACGAGGGGCGGGCGAGCTTTGGGGCGTGGATCTGTCGCAGCATCAGCTTGACCATGCAGGGGAGTATCTCGCGCAGCACGGATATCATGCCCGGCTGATCTGCTCACCGATGGAGGCGGAGATCGACGTACCGAAGGGATACTTTGACTATGTGTATTCCAGATCGGCTGGACGACGGACCTGCAGGGGACGTTTGACAGGATTGCTTCCTATCTGAAAAAGGACGGCGTGTTCATCTTCAGCTGGCATCATACGCTGCACTACTGCGTTTCGTGGTCCTGCGCGGAGCGCAGGGATGTGCTGGAGGGCGGCAGGCTGACGCTCACGCGCAGCTACTTCGACGAGTCGTATTTCCGGATGCCTGTGCATGACAGCGAGGTGATCCTGTGCAACAGGAGGATCTCGACCTATGTCAACGCGCTGGCGAAGGCGGGCTTCGTGATCGAGCAGATGATCGAGCAGAACGATCTGCGGCAGGCGGAGGATACACAGAGCCCGAAGGCACGCAAGGCAGAGATGATTCCGATCTCGGTGTGCTTCAAGGCGAGAAAGCTCTGATAACAGGATAAAGGAAGGGACAGCGACGGATGAAAATCATGGTCAGCGCCTGCCTGCTGGGCGAGAACTGCAAATACAGCGGAGGCAGCAACAGGAACCAAAAGGTGATCGATTATGTCAGCGGGCATGAGGTGTTCCCCGTCTGTCCGGAGGTCATGGGCGGGCTGAGCATCCCGAGGCCGCCGGCTGAGATTGTCGGCGGCAAGGTGATCAACAATCAGGGCGTCAGCGTGGACGGCGAATTCCGCCGCGGCGCGCAGGCGGCGCTGGAGATCGCTGTCCGGGAGGGAATCAATCTGGCGATCCTGCAGTCCCGCAGCCCGAGCTGCGGTGTGCATGAGATCTATGACGGCACATTCTCCGGGAAAAGGATTCCCGGGCAGGGCGTGTTTGCCCGCCTGCTGACGGAGCACGGTTTTGCTGTCATGGACGCAGAAGACCTGAAATGAAGCATAAGGAAGAGGCTGCCGGCATACCCCATCAGGTATTCCGGCAGCCTCTTTCATTCTGATTTGATCCTCACGCCTTTTTCCAGCGGGCGAGCGTGGGCAGGTACTGTGCAAGCCGTGTGCGGGCCGTCTCCTCGTCGGGATGCAGGCCCATCTGGGTCTCAATTTTCGCGCAGACCGCGATCATCTCCTCGAGCGTGCCCTCCATATGCTCCGGACCGTTGGGGCAGCAGTAGATGCAGTAGTCACCGTTCTTCGTTCCGTCGCTGTTCTTTCCGAATTGATCATCCTGACGCATGGGCATGCCGCAGCTCTGGCAGATAGGGAAGGTTTCGGTATTCATGGAAGATCCTCCTTGCTTTTGATGTGTTCATTCTAACCCTGAATACCTGACAACTGTATGTCACGATTGATTCCGCGCAGCGATTTTTTCTGCGATCTGCGCAATCTCCTCGCGCAGCTGCGGCGGAGAGAGCACCTCGGCATGCGCGCCGTAGGAGAGGATCATGGAGGCGACCCATGCGCCGGGCGGGTAGGCCGCCTGCACGATGCAGCTGCCGTCCTCCTGCCAGAGGAGCTCGCCGTCGCTGAAGTCGTCATAGAGCCTGTAGGCCATGCAGGCGTCGATATGCAGTCGGATGCAGACGGGGGATGGCGCGCCGGACGCGTCGATTGGCGGCGGCATGCATGTGTCCGCTTCCTCCGGAAAGCTGCCTGAGACAATCTGTGCACGGCGGATACGGGTGAGGCGGAATGTGCGGCAGGCGCAGCGCGTCAGGCAGTAGGCCTGCAGATACCATGCATGCCCTTTGAAGCACAGGCGGAGCGGACAGACGACGCGCGAGGACGTTGCGCCGGACTCCGCATAATAATCAAACTGCAGGCGTCTGCGCTCGAGGATGGCCGTCTTCAGCGTCGGGATCAGGGCGTTCTGCTGGCCGCTCCAGTCGGACAGATCGATGCGGATCCAGTCCGGCGCATCGCCGCCAAGGAAGGCGGACAGCCTGCGCAGGGTGTCGCGTTCGCCCGCGCCGGTCTGCTCCATGGCGCGCAGGGAGGCGAGCACGCCGCTGCGGTCCTCCTCGCTGAGCATGGCCTTGCTCAGCTTGAAGGATGGGAGGATGCACAGTCCGCCGCTGCGCCCGCGCTCGGCGTAAATTGGCACGCCGGCCTCGCTCAGCGCCTGCACATCGCGATAGATCGTGCGCACGGAGACCTCCAGCCGCTGCGCCAGCTCGGCAGCGGGGATGCGGTCACGCTCCAGCAAAAGATAGAGCATCTCAAACATGCGGCTGACGGACACGGCCATCCTTCCTCTCTGTGGTGATAAAGAGAGCGTAGCACAGGCGACGCGCTTTTGCAAGCTTGCATTGCGGCACGCATCGGGCTATAATGGAATGCACAAGACGAACAGGGGGTGAACGGGCGTGTCGTACTGCCAGGTTATTGTGGATATCACCAGCGAGGATGTGGACCGCGTGTTCACCTATCGCGTGCCGAAGGGGATGGAGCTGTGCCCGGGCATGCGCGTGCACGTGCCCTTCGGGCGGATGAACCGTGTCGAGGGCGTCGTGGTGGAGATGGCGGAGGACTGCGACCTGCCGCCGGCGCGCGTGCGCGACGTCACGGATACGCTGGAGGATTATCCGGCGATTCTGCCGTCGATGCTCGATCTGGCGAAGCGGATTAAGGAGACATCCTTCTGCACGCTGGCGCAGGCGCTGCGGCTGATGATCCCTGCGCAGATGCGCGGCGAGCGGATCCGCAGCAGGACGCGCGAGTATGCCGTGCTGACGGTCGATCAGGATATATGGGCGCAGGCGCTGGCCAGCCAGAAGCGCGCGCCGAGGCGGGCGCAGGCGCTGCAGGCGCTGATGCAGGCCCCGCAGGGCGAGATGCCCATGGATGAGCTTAAGGCGCAGGCCGGGGACTGCCGCCAGAGCGTGCTGGCCCTGCAGGAGCTGGGCTTTGTGCGGCTGGAGCGGCGGGAGTCGCTGCGCAGCCCGTACGGCGCGATGGAGCAGCTGGCGCAGCATGACCCGCAGCTCACGCCGCAGCAGGAGGAGGTCCTTTCCGCGCTGCTGCCGGCGATTGAGGCGGGGAAGGGCGCGTTCCTGCTCTACGGCGTGACGGGCAGCGGCAAGACGGAGGTCTTCATCCGCGCGGTGCGGCGCGCGGCACAGATGGGCAGGACGGCGATCGTCCTTGTGCCGGAGATTGCGCTCACGCCGCAGATGGTCATGTGGTTCCGCTCGCGCTTTGGCGAGGATGCTGCTGTGCTGCATTCCCGGCTCTCCCCGGGCGAGCGGTACGACGAGTGGCGCAGGATCCGCCGGGGCGACGTGCGCGTGGTGATCGGCGCGCGTTCGGCGATCTTTGCGCCGCTGGAGAACGTCGGTCTGATCATCATTGATGAGGAGCATGAGCAGAGCTACATCGCAGACAACAACCCGCGCTATGATGCGCGTGAGCTGGCGCGCATGCGCTGCGAGCGGGAGGGTGCTGCGCTGCTGCTGGCCAGCGCGACGCCGAGCATGCGCTCCTTCGCCATGGCGGGCCGGGGCGATCTGACGCTGCTGGAGATGCTGCGCCGGGTAAAAAACAGACCGATGCCGCAGGTGCATATCGTCGACATGCGCGACGAACTCAAAAAAGGGAATCGGTCGGTTTTCTCCGGTGCGCTGCTGGATGGCCTGCGCGCCTGCATGGACGCCGGGCGACAGGCGATTCTCTTTGTGAACAGGCGGGGTTATTCGACCTTCGTCTCCTGCAGGAGCTGCGGATATACCGTCAGCTGCACGCAGTGCGATGTGTCGATGACCTACCATATGAGCGAGCATGCGCTGCGCTGCCATTACTGCGGGCAGGAGGCGCAGGTGCCGACGGTCTGCCCGGAATGCGGGAGCCGGTATATCAAGTTCTTCGGTACGGGCACGCAGCGTGTGGAGGAGGAGGTTCACCGTTACTTCCCGGACATCCCTGTGCTGCGCATGGACAATGACACCACGCGCACAAAGGATGCGCATGAGACGATCCTCTCCGCCTTCCGGCGGGGCGAGGCGCGCATCCTCGTGGGCACGCAGATGATCGCAAAAGGCCTCGACTTCCCGAATGTGACCATGGTCGGCATCGTTGCGGCGGACGCGATGCTCAAGCTGCCGGACTACCGGTCGGCCGAGCGCACGTTCCAGCTGCTCACGCAGGTCGCGGGGCGCGCAGGCCGCGCGGAGTATCCGGGCGAGGTTTATCTGCAGACGTACGACCCGGAGCATTATGCGGTGGAGGCGGCGTCCCGGCAGGATTACCGCGCCTTCTATGCGGAGGAGATGCAGCGCAGGAAGCGCGCGCTCTATCCGCCGTATACGCTGATCGCGCGCATCCTGATCGAGTCGGGCAGCGAGGACAAGGCGCAGGCCGCCGCGCAGGCAGCGATGCGGCAGATGGAGGCTTTCCTTGACAGAAGAGCCTATCTGCGGAAGTACATCGCCGCGCTGCGCGTGATGCCCTGCCCGGTCAAGCGCATCAAGGGGAAGAGCCGCTGGCAGGTGACGCTCAAGATTGTGGATAAGCCCATCTGCCAGGAGGCGGTGGGCAAGATGAGCGAGATTGCGCAGGCGCCTGTGGAGGGATGTCTGTGCGTCTGTCAGGTCAATCCATCGAGCATGATGTGAGGATGGGGCGAGCTTGACAGCGAACAGACCCCATGATAGTATAAATAGATATATTGGGGCATCGGGCGCAGGAAGCCCGGGGCCTTGAGATACGGAAGGGGATAAAGGGATGAGAAAAACTGCATGCTGCGCTGTGCTGGCGCTGCTGATGACGGTGCTGGGGCTGTTTGGCGTTGCGGCGTATGCCGAGATCACGCCGCTCCCGCTTGATGACGACACGGTGTACGGCTATGAGCTCAGGGAAGGCAGCTTCCTCTCCGAGCAGGAGTATAAGGACGAGTCCATTCACGCGGTTGTGGAGTACTTTGAGTATGACCATGTGAACTGCATTCAGGTGACAGTCAAGGTTGCGGACCCCTCCCAGCTCCGCACGACGAAGTCCACCGCGCGCTTTGACGATCAGGAGATGGTCAAGGCGGCCCTGATGAGCAAGAAGGCGAACGCCGTGCTGGCCATCAACGGCGATTTCTTCAAGCATCATCCCTTCGGTTATACGATCCGCCAGCAGTATGTGGTGCGCAAGCGCCTGATCGAGCATGCCGCAGGCAAGTATGACGTGCTGATGATCGACGATAAGGGCGATTTCCATGTCGTGAAGAAGGCGTCTACGGAGAGCGCGCAGGCGTATGAGGATCAGATGAATGCGGAAGGCCGCCATATCGTCAATTCCTTCACCTTTGGCCCGACGCTGATTCTGGATGGCGAGCGGCAGGAATTCAATCAGGAACTCTGGCAGGCCGACGGCCGCGCGCAGCGCATCGCCATCGCGCAGGTGGACGAGCTGACCTACATGGTCTTCCAGTGCGACGGCGCGACGGAGGACAGAACCGGCCTGACGCTCAATGCGTTTGCCGATATGATGCTGAGCCGATGCGACCATATCCGCGTCGCCTATAATCTGGACGGCGGCGGAAGCACGCATGTGATCTTCGGCGGCGAGAAGCTCAACGATAACCGCGACGTCCGCCAGATCTGCGATATTCTGTATTTTGCGTCCATCGATGCGCCGGAGGGCGGAGAATGATGAACTGGTTCACAGACGGGAGGGCGGCAGTCCTCCTGATCGGCTGTCTGCTTGGCGCGGCGTCCGCTGCCCGGAGCCTGTTCCGTCATGGAGGGGAGGGCAGAAAGGCGTATAAGACCGTCGGTCTGTTCCTTCTGCTTGCTGCGCCGCTGTGCCTTGCCGGTGCGCGTGCGCTGTTCTGCCTGCTGGATTTCATGAATATGTACCGGATCGCGGAGAATCCGATGCTGATTCTGGATCCGGGCTACGGCGGACTCACGCTGTATGGCGGCATGCTGGGCTTCTTTGCTGCGGGCGCGATTGCTGCGCGGCTGCGGGGGCGCGGCTTTCTGTCGCTGATGGATGCGCTGGCGCCGGCCGGTCTGGTGATGATCGCCTGCGTCCGCGTGATCGAGGGCATGTCGGGCCACGGCTTCAGCTTTGATGTGGAGAATCCGGCGTATTGCTTTTTCCCGCTGAGCGTCTTTGACCCGGACTGGGAGGTCTGGTATCTGGCGCTGTTTATGCTGGAGGCGGCGTATGCGCTTGGCGCTGCGGCGGTTCTCCGGCTGAGAGGCTCGTCCGCCCCGGGGGAGCGTGCCTGCACGGCGCTGCTGCTGTATGCGGGCATGCAGGTCTGGTTTGAATCCCTTCGCAGGGATAATTTCATGCGCGCGGTCAACGGCTTTGTCCGCACGATGCAGGTGATCAGCATGCTGATCGTCACAGCGATTCTGATCGCGGCGCTGCTGCGCTCTTCCCGGCGTCCCGCGTGGAAGACCGGCGCTGTGCTTGCACATGCGCTGATGATCGGCGGCGTGGTGTTCTTTGAGTTTGCGGTTGAGTACAAGATCGGCTTTCTGGAGCATTTTTCCAAAAGAGTGCTCACACAGTCCGGGCATTACTTCTTCTGTTACGGCTGCATGCTGCTGTGTGTGCTGGGCATGATGGTGAATGCATTCCGTGTGCGCCGGTCCGGCGTGAAGTAATCGCATAGTCTGACAACGCATTTCCGGTGGGGGGAATGCGTTTTTTCTTAGATGGCTTTCCTTCGGGATGAACATGGGTTATGATAGACGAAACGCATACAGTCAAGAGGGGGATGGAAGATGAAGCGATTTGAAGAGGTCATGGCGGAGCGATTCGGGAAGGATTCGCTGATTGCGCTGGCGACAGTCGGGGACGGGACGCCGCATGTGCGCACAGTGAATGCGGTATACCGCGACGGTGCGTTCTACTGCGTGACCTATGCGCTGTCCGGCAAGATGAAGCAGATTGCCGCCTGTCCGGTTGTTGCAGTCTGCGGCGAGTGGTTCACAGGGCATGGCAGGGGCGAGAACCTCGGGCATATCCTTGCGCCGGAGAATGAGCAGACGGCAGAGATGCTGCGGCGCGCGTTTGCCTCCTGGTATGGCAACGGGCATGTCAATGAGCAGGACGAGCATACCTGCATCCTGCGTATCACGCTGACGGACGGCGTGCTGATGGCGCAGGGAGAACGTCTGCTCTATCCCTGAGTATACACAGCGGAATCGATGGGCGTACGCCGGCGGGCGTGCGTCTTTTCTGTTTTGGAAAGAATGACGGACGGAACAGGAAGGCGGCAGGGCGGGCAGTTTTCCCTCTTCCATTTTTCTTGCAATTGGGCTATAATGAAATGGATTATGGATTACTATGTCTGCATGTGCCTGTTTGGTAAAGGAGAGATGTTTCATGGCGCTTCGCAAGATTGTTCATATTGAGGATGACCTGCTCAGGAAGAAGAGCAGGCCCGTTGAGAAGTTTGATGAAAAGCTGCATAAGCTGCTGGATGACATGGCGGAAACCATGTATCACGCTAACGGCGTCGGCCTTGCTGCGCCGCAGGTTGCTGTGCTGCGCCGTATCGTCGTGATGGACTGCGGTGATGGTCTCATTGAGATGATCAACCCGGAGATCATCGCGACCGAGGGCGAGCAGGACGGGCCGGAGGGCTGCCTGTCCGTGCCCGGCAGGCGCGGCATGGTCAAGCGCCCGATGGTCGTGCGCGCCCGCTTCCAGGACAGGAACGGCGAATGGTACGAAATCGAGGGCGAGGAGCTGCTGGCCCGCTGCATCATGCACGAGACCGATCATCTGGACGGGCAGCTCTATGTGGACATCATGTCCCGCGAGATCTTTGATGATGAGCTTGAGGACGAAGCGGAGGACGAAGAGGCTTGAGGATCGTATTCATGGGCACGCCGGATTTCGCCGTGCCGTCATTGAAGGCGCTCATTGAGAACGGCTACGAGGTCGTCGGCGTCTTCTGCCAGCCGGACAGGCCCAAGGGCCGCGGGCACAAGCTCGCCGCCTGCCCGGTCAAGGAGGAGGCGCTGCGCGCGGGGATTCCCGTGTTCCAGCCCGAGCGCATCAAGCGCGCCGAGGGCGTGGAGATGCTGCGCAGCTGCGCGCCGGATCTTTGCGTGACGGCGGCCTTTGGCCAGCTGCTCTCGCAGGAGATCCTCGATATTCCGCCGCTTGGCACGATCAATGTGCATTCCTCGCTGCTGCCCAAGCACAGGGGCAGCGCGCCGATCAACTGGAGCATCATGCTCGGCGATGAGGTCACGGGTGTGACGACTATGTTCACCGATAAGGGGATGGACACGGGCGATATCCTCCTGATGCGGGAGACACCGATCGGCCCGCAGGAGAATGCGGGCGAGCTGTGCGACAGGCTGGCTGTCATGGGCGCGCAGCTGCTGATCGATACCCTGCGCGCGTTGGAGGCGGGCACGCTGACGCGCACGCCGCAGGATCATGAGGCGTCGTCCTATGAGCCCATGCTCAGCAAGGAGACCGGCAGGATCCGCTTTGACGCGGATGCGCATGCGATCGACTGCCTTGTGCGCGGCGCGACGCCGTGGCCGGGCGCGTTCACCACGCTGGCGGACGGGCAGACGATGAAGGTCTTCGCCGTCAGGAAGGTAAAGGATGAGCCGACCGCGCAGCCGGGCGGGATCGTCGCCGCGGACAGCAGGAACGGCCTTGTCGTCTCCTGCGCGGATGGCGATATTGAACTGACACAGATACAGATGCCCGGCGCGAAGCGCATGAACGCAAAGGATTATCTGCGCGGGCACACGATAGAGACAGGCGTTTGCCTGGGAAAGGCTTAATCAATGGCTGATAACAGAGGCCGCAACGGCGGATTCCGCACGGGCGAAAAGAAGAGCTTCGGTGAGAAGAAGAGCTTCGGTGAGAAGAGGAGCTTCGGCGAGAAGAAGAGCTTCGGTGAGAAGAGGAGCTTCGGCGAGAAGAGGAGCTTCGGCGAGAAGAAGAGCTTCGGTGAGAAGAGAAGCTTCGGCGACAAGCCGGGCTTTGGCGAGAAGAAGGAGTTCCGTCCGCACACGGACAGGCCCTTCCATGGCGATCGGCCCATGCGCCCGCGCAGCGAGCGCCCCGCGCCGAAGGAACGTCCGATGAATCTGGCGCCGCGCCGCGTCGCGCTGGAGACGCTGCTGGACGTTGCCCGCTCCGATGCGTACGCGTCCCTTGCGCTGGATAAGCGCCTTGCCGCTGCGCGTATGTACCACAGGGATCGTGCGTTCGTCACCCAGCTGGTGTATGGCACGCTGGAGAACCGCATTGCGCTGGACTGGCGCATCGATCAGTTCCTTGAGGGCGAGAAGGAGCTGGAGCCGACCATCCGCGAGATCCTGCGTATGGGCGCGTACCAGCTGTTCTATCTGGACCGCGTGCCGGATATGGCGGCTGTGGATGAGTCTGTCAGCCTTGCGCGCGCGATGGGCTTTGAGGCGCTGACGGGTCTTGTCAACGCCGTGCTGCGCAATATGATCCGCGGTAAGGAGAATGTCGTCTGGCCCAAGCCGCAGGAGGATCCGGCGAAGTACCTGTCCGTGATGTTCAGCGCGCCGATTGAGCTTGCGCAGATGCTGATTGAGGCCTATGGCGAGCACGAAGCGCTGGAGATCCTGCGCTATCGCCCGAAGGAGCGCCCGGTCACGGTGCGCGTCAATTACCTGCGCTGCGATGATGCGCGCCTGCGCAGCCTCTTTGCCGATGACGAGCTGGAGTTCACCCCGGGTATCGTACCCGGTACCTATAAGGTGCATCATGCCGGCGACCTGACCCGCATGCGCGCCTTCCAGAACGGCCTGTTCACCATTCAGGGCGAGAGCTCTGTGATCGCCGCGCGCATGGTCGGCGCGAAGCCCGGCCAGACGGTGCTGGACGCCTGCGCTGCGCCGGGCGGCAAGACGGCCGTGCTCAGCGAGATGATGAACGACACTGGCCGCGTGTATGCGTGGGATACCCATGCGCACCGCGTGGAGCTGATCCGCGGCACCGCGAACCGCCTGAAGATCGAGAACGTTCGCCCGGCGGTCAAGGACGCCGCCGCGCCGCGCCCGGATATGGACATGACGATCGACGCCGCGCTGATCGACGCCCCCTGCTCCGGCACGGGCGTGATGCTCGAGAAGCCCGACCTCAAGTACCGCGTGACCCGCAGCGGCGCGCTGAGCCTGATGCGCACCCAGAGCGAGATCCTTGACGCGGTTGCGCCGATGATCCGCGTGGGCGGCACGCTGGTGTATTCCACCTGCTCGATCCTCCCGCAGGAGAATGCGGAGCAGGTGCGTGCGTTCCTTGAGCGCCATCCGGAGTATGAGGTTGTGCCCATGGGCGCGGAGCTGCCGGAGGCCCTTGCTGCGCATGAGGGCGAGCTTGGCCTGCAGATGTTCGCGCACCGGGACGGCACCGACGGCTTCTATGTCTGCCGCATGCGCCGCGTCCGCGCGTAAGAAAGGCCTGCAGCGATGAATAACATGAACAAGACGCAGCTTCTGGGGATGACGCCCGAGGAGCTCGGCGCGTTCCTCAAGGAGATGGGGCAGCCTGCCTTCCGCGCGAAGCAGCTGTTCCAGTGGCTGCATCAGGGCGTGCCGTTTTCGGGCATGAGCAATCTGCCCAAGACGCTGCGCAGCGCGCTGGAGGAGAACTGCACCGACAACCCGGTGCGCGTGCTGGAGACGATCAAATCAAAGCTCGACGGCACGATCAAGCTCCTCTATGCGCTCCCTGACGGGCACATCATCGAGGGCGTGCTCATGCGCTATAAGTACGGCAATACGCTCTGCCTGTCCACGCAGGTGGGCTGCCGCATGGGCTGTGCATTCTGCGCATCCACGCTGGACGGCTGCGCCCGCAGCCTGACCCCGGCGGAGATGCTTGGCCAGATCGTCTGCGCGAACGGCGTGCTTGCCGGCGACGGCGAAGGACAGAAGGTCGGCAACATCGTGCTGATGGGCAGCGGCGAGCCGTTTGACAACTATGATAATGTCGTGAAGTTCCTGCGTATTCTGCGCATGGAGGGCGGCCTGTGCATCGGCATGCGCAGCGTGTCGCTCTCCACCTGCGGCCTTGTGCCGCAGATGCGCCGCTTTGCGCAGGAGGATCTGCCGGTGACGCTCTCTCTGTCGCTGCACGCGCCCAACGACGACATCCGCCGTCAGGTGATGCCGGTCGCCAAGGTCTACGCGATGGACGATGTGCTTGAGGCCTGCAGGTACTATATTGAGCAGACCGGTCGGCGCGTGATCTTTGAATACGCGCTGATCCATGGCGTGAACGCCGCGCCGGAGCAGGCAGCCGAGCTGGCAGCCCGCCTTCGCGGCATGCAGTGCCATGTCAATCTCATCCCGCTCAACAGCGTCCCGGAGAGGGGCCTGACCGGCGTGACGGAGAGAGAGGTGGACGCCTTCCGCAAGGCGCTGGAGCAGAGGAATATCTCTGTCACCAGACGGCGCGAGATGGGCGATGATATCGAGGGCGCCTGCGGTCAGCTCCGCAGACGCTATATGAAGGATGGCATGATGAAGGACGCCGCGCAGGCGCAGGAGTGACGGTCACTCCCGGCGGTGGCGGCTGTGAGGAGGATGTACAGTGGCGGCAGCGCTCAGAACACATGTCGGCAAGGTGCGCAAGCAGAACGAAGACGCGGCTTTCTTTGATGAAGAGCAGGGCGTCTACGCCGTGGCGGACGGCATGGGCGGTCATCAGGCCGGCGAGGTGGCCAGCGCGATCGCGATGGACATCATCAGGAAGATGGCGATGACGGGCGGCCCGGCGAGCTCGGCGAAGCTGAAGGCGGCTGTGGAATACGCGCACAAGGCGATCTGGCGGCACGCACAGGAGCATCCTGAGTGCGGCGGCATGGGCACGACGCTGTCCGTGATGTGGCGCAGCGGCAGATATATGTACATTGCGCATGTCGGCGACAGCCGCATCTATCGCCTCAGGGGCGGTCAGCTTGAGCAGATCACGCAGGATCACTCCCTTGTGGAGGAACTGGTGCGTGCCGGGCTGATCACGCCGGAGCAGGCGAGGATGCACCCCCGAAGGAACGTCATCACGCGCGCGCTGGGTACGGGCGGAGAGAATGCGCCCGACCTGCTCGCCGCGGATACGCAGCGCGGGGACGTCTGGCTGATCTGCTCGGACGGACTCAACAGCATGATTCCGGATATCATGATCAAAGCTGAAATGCAGCGCGTGCAGTCCGCCGCCGATCTTGGCGCGGCTGCGGATGCGCTGATTGAGCGCGCGCTCGGCGCCGGCGGCAGCGACAATGTGACGCTGGTGCTGTATCTCGACGAGGAGGCGTGAACGTGGAATCAAGACTGATCGGTAAGATCGTCAGCCGGAGATTCCGCGTGGAGGACGTCATCGGGCGCGGCGGCATGGCGATTGTCTACCGTGCGTTCGATATGAAGAGCCATCAGACGGTTGCGCTGAAGGTTCTTCGCGAGGAATATGAAGGCGACGAGGAATATCAGGAGCGATTCAAGCGTGAGGCTGAGGTCTGCCGCAGGCTCAATCACCCGAATGTGGTCAACATGATCGATTCGGGCAAGGTGGGCGGCATATCGTATATCGCGCTTGAGTATGTCGACGGTAAGACGCTCAAGGAGCTCATCACGGACGCCGGAAGGATGAGCGAGGAAGAGGCTGTGCGCTTTACGCTGCAGATCCTCGCGGCGCTGGGGCATGCGCATCAGCGCGGCGTCATCCACAGGGACGTTAAGCCGCAGAATGTGCTGGTCAACCGGAATGGTCAGGCCAAAATCAGCGATTTCGGCATCGCGGGTATGGCGGAGACGCAGACGCTGACCTCTGAGGGCAACGTGATCGGCTCCGTGCATTACTTCTCGCCCGAGCAGGCGAAGGGAATGCGCGCAACAGCTGCATCGGATCTGTATTCGGCGGGCGTTATCCTCTATGAGATGCTGACAGGTCACGTCCCCTTCGAGGGAGAGACGGCGGTCTCCGTGGCGATGATGCATCTGATGGAGACGGCCAAGCCCGTTGAGGAGGAGGCGCAGGTCTGCCGCGCCGTTGCGCTGATTGTGCGCAAGGCGCTGGAGAAGCAGCCGCAGAACCGCTATCAGAATGCGGACGGCATGATCCGCGATCTGCGCAGGGCGCTGCGCCATCCGGACGGCGAGTTCATGGAGCAGAAGAAGCGTACGGCAGAGAGCACGCTGCGGGAAACCAGAAAGCGCGCAAAGGAAGAGATTGGGCATTCGCCGCTGATCCGTGCAGGGATCACCTGCGCGCTGATGCTGATCTTTGTGATGATTGCAGTTGCCTGTGTGTCGCTGTACAGGACGATGTTCGTCATGACGCGCATGCCGGATCTGGCCGGGCTGGATGAAAAGACAGCAGCGCGCATGATTGAGAGCGCAAGGCTGACGGCGGATGTTGCCTATGCCTACAGCGATGTGACGGAGGGCTATGTCAGCTCGCAGATGCCGGAGGCTGACGCAGAGATCAAGCGCGGGAGCCGCGTGCTGGTGACGGTATCGCGGGGAAGCGGGCTGATCGCTATGCCCAGATTTACCGGTATGACGACGGATGAGGCGACAACAGCCATCTACACGCAGGGCTTCACCATCGGCGAGATCCGGACGATGCCCAGCGAGACGATGCGCGGCACCGTGATCGGGCAGACGCCGGAGGCCGGGCAGAATGCAGCGATTGGCAGCGCTGTTGAGCTGGTGATATCCGGCGGGCGCGTGATCGTCCCCGAGCTGACCGGTCAGCGCGAGGAGGAGGCGCTCTCCCGTATTGAGGCCGTCGGCCTGACCTGCGGGATGATCACCTATGAAAATGTGGAGAGCGCCAGGCAGGACGGCGTCGTGCTTGCGCAGTCGCTGGAGCAGTTCACAGAGGTGCTCCCGGGCAGCGAGGTGGAGATGACGGTCGGCTATTACGATAAGCGCAAGTATTCGGCGAGCGTATCGCTGGATATCGAGGTGCCGCGCGAGGGCGTGAGCGTCCGTGTGACACTGGTCGGCGAGGACGGCAAGGAAAGCGACATGTATGCCGCGATGCATACGAAGCCGGGCACAGAGAAGGTCGATGTGCTGCTGCGAAGCGAGCAGAGCGGCGTGATGACGTGGCGGCTTTATCTGGACGGGAGCTTCAAGTATGAGGCGACCGCCGTGCTGCAGTGAGCAGCAGACAGGAACAGGAGTACCATGACGGGAAGTATCATGCGGGGCATCGGCAGTTTTTACACGGTGCTCTGTGACGAGGACGGGCAGGAATACACCCTGCGCGCCCAGAAGAAGCTGCGCAGGCAGCATATGACGCCGATGGTCGGCGACCGCGTCCGCTTTACCCCCGGGCAGGGTGAGGACAACGGCTGGCTTGAGGAGATTCTGCCCCGGCGCAGCGAGATGCTGCGGCCGAGCGTGGCGAATGTCGATATGCTGATGCTGGTCGTGGCGAGCGTGCCGCAGCCGGATATGCTGCTGTGTGACAAGCTGATCCTTCGCGCGGAGCGGGGCGGCATGACGCCGGCAATCTGCGTCAACAAGATTGACCTTGGCGGGGAGCTGGCGCAGCAGATCCGGGCGGAATATGCCGGAACAAGCCTGCGCGTCTTCAGCGTCAGCGCGCTGACGGGCGAAGGTGTGGATACGCTGCGCGAGGCGATGCAGGGGAAGGTGACCTGTCTGGCGGGGCAGTCCGCCGTGGGCAAGAGCTCGCTGCTCAATGCGCTCTTTGGCCTTGAGCTGGAGACGGGCGGCCTGAGCCGCAAGACGGAACGCGGCCGGCATACAACACGGCGGTCGGAGATGATGGCGATTGACGGCATGTTTGTGCTGGATACGCCGGGCTTCAGCCTGCTGGAGATTGAGGACGGCGTGGATCCGCAGGATTTTGCGCAGTTCTATCCCGAGTATAATGAGCTTGCGGGAGGCTGCAGGTTTCAGCCCTGCCTGCACGACAGAGAGCCCGGCTGCGCGGTGCATGCCGCTGTGGACGCGGGGCAGCTGAGCCGTATCCGGTGGGAGAGATACCGGATGATGCTTGGCGAAGTACGTGAGAATTGGAAGGGGCGCTACGTATGACGATTCTGTCACCGTCGATTCTGGGCGCGGATCTGCTTCACCTCGGCGAGGAGATCGAGAAGACGCGCAGGCTGGGGATCCGCTGGCTGCATCTGGATCAGATGGATGGTCTGTTCACGCCGACGATTGCCTTTGGCCCTCAGTTTGTGAGAGCGATCCGGCTGAAAACAGATCAGTTCCTTGACGTTCATCTGATGCTGGAATACCCGATGCAGCATATCGAGGACTTTGTTGCGGCGGGCGCGGATCTGATCACCATCCATTACGAGTGCAAGGATGATCCGGAGAAGGCGCTGCGCGCGATTGCAGCCCATGGCGTGAAGACCGGCCTGAGCATCAAGCCGGCGACCCCGCCGGAGGCCATTGAGCATCTGCTGCCGCTGTGCGATCTTGTGCTGGTGATGACGGTACAGCCGGGCTACGGCGGCCAGACGCTCCGGGAGGACTGCGTCAAAAAGCTGCCCATCGTCAAAGAGATGATTCAGAAAACCGGGCGAGATATCTACCTTGAGGTCGACGGCGGCATCAAGGCGGGCAATATGGAGCGCGTGGTGAAGGCGGGCGCGAACGTGCTGGTCATGGGCACGGGCCTGTTCGGCGTGCGCAATCCGGAGCGCATCGTGAGCGCCGCTCACGGGGAGGACGCGCCGTGCACGCTGTGATCGTATTGGGCGGCGATCTGCCCGGGGAAACCCTGCTGCGCAGCTGTCTGCAGGTGTGCGACCTGTCCATCGCAGCGGACAGAGGGCTTGAGGCCTTTGCCGCCGCAGGCGTGACGCCGGATCTGATGATCGGAGATATGGACTCTGTCAGGCCCGAGGTACTCAGGCAGTATGAGGGGCAGGCGGAGCAGCGCAGGCTCAACTGCATCAAGGATGATACCGACGGCGTGGACGCGCTTGACGTCGCGATTGCACGCGGAGCGGAGCGTATCACGCTGCTTGGCGCGCTTGGCGGCAGGCTTGACCATGCGCTGGCCAATCTGATGCTCCTGATCCGTGCGCACCAAAAAGGTGCGTTTGCGCAGATCCTGAGCGAGGATGTGCGGATTGTGCGTGTGAACGGGGAGACGACGCTGCACGGCGCGAAGGGGGATACCGTTTCGCTGCTGCCGCTTGGCTCAGCGCGGGGCGTGACGATCGGGGGCTTCTTCTATCCGCTCTGCGGAGGCGATCTGGATTGCTCGCATCCGCTTGGCGTGAGCAATGTCGTCACGGAGGAAGAGGCGCGCGTCAGCGTTGCGGACGGCGATCTTCTGCTTTTCCATTACTATGCCGCGCAGCATGTAAAAGAATAAAGGATTCAATGGACCGGCCGGTAGGCCGGTTCTTTTCTTTATGCGCCGGATGTTGGACTGCAGACGGGCGCTGTGCGAAATTTGGCGCGATGATAGGGATTTGAAAAACCGCGTCGAATATTCTGTATAGTTGTTTTTATCCGATGAGCTCAGGGGAAAGGGGGCAGCAAGATGACCATTCGGGAACGGATTGAGGAGCAGGAGAGGCTGACGCTCAGCGAGCATGCTATGCTCAGCTACCGCACGCGCGGCAGGGAGCGGAGCGTCTCGCCGGATGATATGCGCACGGATTTTCAGCGCGACAGGGACAGGATTCTTCACTGCAAATCCTTCCGCAGGCTGAAGGGGAAGACGCAGGTCTTCCTGTCCCCGCAGGGCGACCA
The DNA here is from genome assembly GCA_017938795.1 of Clostridia bacterium. Classification (GTDB taxonomy): domain Bacteria; phylum Bacillota; class Clostridia; order Christensenellales; family Aristaeellaceae; genus Ventricola. The sequence continues at coordinate 16,089 of JAGBAV010000032.1, read as the reverse complement.
TTACCGTACGCGGCTGACCCATACGCTGGAGGTCACGCAGGTCGCGCGGACGATCGCGCGCGCCCTGAGGCTCAATGAGGATCTTGCTGAGGCGATTGCGCTTGGGCATGACCTCGGGCATACGCCGTTCGGGCATGCTGGCGAGGATGCGCTGGCGCAGCTGATGGAGGGCGGCTTTGAACACAGGGAGCAGTCCCGGCGTGTGGTCGAGGTGCTGGAAAACGGAGGCCGCGGCCTCAACCTGACATGGGAGGTCCGCGACGGCATCGAGCATCATTCCGGCAAGGTTCGTCCTGCAACCCTGGAGGGATGCTGCGTCCATCTGGCGGACAGAATTGCCTATATCAATCATGACATTGACGATGCAATCCGTGCGCGGGTGCTGCGCCTTGAGGATCTGCCGAAGCATCCGATCCGCGTTCTTGGCCAGACGCACGGCGAGCGCGTGGGCGCGATGATCTCCAGTGTCGTCCGTCATTCGGCGGACAGCGATGACGTTGCGATGGAGCCGGATGTGTGGGAGGCGCTGCTGGAGCTTCGTTCGTTCATGTTCGAGCGTGTGTATTCGCGCGACTGGGCGGCGAATGAATGCCAGAAGACGAAGCACATCGTCACAGAGCTTGTGGGCTACTATATGGATCATCCCAGCCAGATGCCCAACGAGTATCTGGAGATTGCCTACCGTGAGGGGACGCAGCGCGGCGTCTGCGATTATGTGGCCTGCATGACGGATGCTTATGCGGTCAAAACATATCAGAAATTGTTTATACCGCCGTTTTTTGACGGCATAGGGTGAAAATCTGCATATTATCGCGAAAAAACTGCGTGATTCATGCAGGAATGCGGCGAAACACGGCGAAAAAGAGTAGGGCGGTGAAGGACGTTGGCAGGCAGATTCCCACAGGCGTGGCTGGATGAGCTTCGCGAGCGCGCCGACATCGTATCTGTGGTCTCCAGATATGTTCAGCTCAATATGAAGGGCGGGCGGTACTGGGGGCTTTGTCCCTTCCATGGGGAAAAGACGGCGTCATTCTCCGTCAATCCGCAGCGTCAGATGTATTACTGCTTTGGCTGCCATGCGGGCGGCAGCGCGATCAACTTCGTCATGGAGATGGAGCGCGTGGAGTTCCGCGATGCGGTCAGGCTGCTGGCGGAGCAGGTCCATATGGATCTGCCGGAGATGGTCGCGGGGCCGGATGACGCCATGTCCCGTACGCAGAAGGAGCGCCTCTATGAGGCGAACAAGCAGTGCGCCAGATTTTTCCATGCGCAGCTGTGGAAGAAGGAGAGCTCTCTTGTGCTTTCCTATCTGTATAACCGCGGGCTGGACGACAGCGTGATCCGCACCTTTGGCCTTGGCTCCACGCCGCAAAGGAGCGACGGCGCGACGGTCGCCCTGCGGGAGATGGGTTTTACGGATGACGAGCTGGTTATGGCGGGTATCTCCGTGCGCCGCGATGGCCGGGTGTATGATATGTTCCGTCAGCGGGCAATCTTTCCCATTATCGACGCTCAGGGGCGGGTGCTTGGCTTTGGAGGGCGCGCGCTGGGCGATGCGAAGCCGAAATACCTGAATACGGGCGACACGCCGGTCTTCAATAAGCGGCAGGGTGTGTTCGCAGCAAATCTGCTCAAGAAGCAGCGCAATCTGAAGCGTGTGATTCTCGTTGAGGGATACATGGACGTCATTGCGCTGACGCAGGCCGGCGTCCCGGGCGTCTGCGCGACGCTGGGCACGGCGCTGACCCTGGAGCAGGCGAGGCTGCTCAAGCGCTATGCGCCGGAGATCTGGGTGTCCTATGACGGCGACGCTGCCGGGCAGAATGCGATTCTGCGCGCGCTGGATATCTTTGACGAAGAGGGAATCCGCTCAAGGGTGCTTGACTTCCCGGGCGGTATGGATCCGGACGAGTATATCCGCGCCTATGGTCCGCAGTCTATCGACGAACTTGAGCCCATGGACGCGACGAGCTACCGCATGAAGCAGGAGATGGGTCGTCACGATATGTCCTCGCAGGAGGGGCGTACGGCCTATGCGATCGCCTGCTCGAAGTACCTTACGAAGGTGCGGGAGCCGGTCGAGCTTGAAAACTATATTCAGAAGCTGATGATCTCCACAGGCTTTGCGCGCGAGGTGCTCATTGCGCAGATTGGTCGCACGGAGATGATCGCGGAGAACAGGCGCTCCGTGTACAGCCATGCGGCGAGGCCGCTGGAGGAGCATACGGACGGTGTGGACGTGGAGACCGCCGCGGCGGAGAAGAAGCTCCTGCAGCTGCTGGCAGAAGGCCGGGTAGAGGCGGGAACAGTATCGCCGGACGACTTCATCACCCCGCAGCGGAGGGCGCTGGCGCAGAAGCTCTTGGCCGGCATGACCCCCGGCGCGATCCTTGAGGGAATCGAGGACGAGCAGGAGCGGGCAAGGATAGCCCGCGTGCTGCAGAAGGACAGCGGCGCTCTTGACGAGCAGCAGCTGAGGATGACAGGCGATTGCCTGAGAGTATTGCATAAAAAGCGCATCGAAGAGAAGATTGCCGCGCTCACGCGTGAGGCGGCTGGCCTGAAGGGCGAAGAGAAACGCAGTGTGCTTTTGAAGATACAGGAATTGACGAAGGAAAGACAGACAGCCGGAAGAAAGGAATGACTTCTTAATGGCACTGACACGTGAACAGGCGCAGCAGAAGGTGAAGGAGATCCTTGATCTCGCGCGCAACGAGAAAAAGGCCGTTACCTATCAGGAAGTGATGAACAAGCTCAGCGAGCTGGATATGGACGCGGACGCGATTGACGCCGTGTTCGAGACGCTTGAGACTGAGGGCATCAGCGTCGTCAACGCGGCGGACGATGAGAGCGCCGCGATCGCTGCGGAGGTTACGGAGCCGGATATCGATCTGAGCGTGCCGGAGGGAATCAGCATCGACGACCCCGTCCGCATGTATCTCAAGGAGATTGGCAAGGTCCCGCTGCTGACCGCAGAGGAAGAGATCGAGATCGCGAAGAAGATGCTGGAAGGCGGCGAAGAGGCCGAGGCAGCCAAGAAGAAGCTGGCGGAGGCGAACCTGCGGCTGGTTGTCTCCATCGCCAAGCGCTATGTGGGCCGCGGCATGCTGTTCCTCGATCTGATTCAGGAGGGCAACCTCGGTCTGATCAAGGCCGTTGAGAAGTTCGACTACACCAAGGGCTTCAAGTTCTCCACCTATGCGACGTGGTGGATCCGTCAGGCGATCACCCGCGCGATCGCCGATCAGGCGCGCACCATCCGTATCCCGGTGCATATGGTCGAGACGATCAACAAGCTGATCCGTATCAGCCGCCAGCTCCTGCAGGAGAAGGGCCGCGAGCCCCAGCCGGAGGAAGTGGCTGAGGCGATGGGCGTGAGCGTTGAGAAGGTTCGCGAGATCATCAAGATCGCGCAGGAGCCCGTATCGCTGGAGACGCCGATTGGCGAGGAGGAGGACTCTCACCTTGGCGACTTCATTCAGGATGACGATGCGCCGCCGCCCGCGGAGGCTGCGTCCTTCACGCTGATGAAGGAGCAGCTCATTGAGGTGCTCAATACGCTCACCCCGCGCGAGAAGAAGGTGCTGTCTCTGCGCTTTGGTCTGGAGGACGGCCGCCAGCGCACGCTGGAGGAGGTCGGCACGGAGTTCAACGTGACCCGTGAGCGTATCCGACAGATCGAGGCGAAGGCGCTGCGTAAGCTCCGCCATCCCAGCCGCAGCAAGAAGCTCAAGGATTACATTGAGTAAGCGGCAGATTCGCGATATACAGCGAGGGACAGCCGTCCCTCGTTTTTCTGTACGGCCATGGATGAAGGGAGGCGTATGCTTTGATACGGCTGGATGAGCGGCTTGGCGCGATTGCTGAGATGGTGACAGGCTGCATCGGCGAGGGCGAGGCAAGAGCTGCGGATATCGGCTGCGACCACGGGTATCTGACGGCGTATCTGCTGGAGGCATGCCCCCGGCTGACCATGCAGGCCAGCGACGTCAGTGCGCCTTCGCTGGAGAAGGCGCGGAAGCTGATGGCGCAGCGCGGACTGACGGACAGGGTGACCCTGACTGTAGCGGATGGCCTCGACGCCCTCGATGGGCGGATGGACGCCGTGGTGATTGCTGGTATGGGCGCGCAGACCATTGTGCAGATCGTCAGAGCCGGCAGGGAGAAGCTCCGCGGGGCAAAGCTGATTGTGCAGGCGAATGTCGACCTGCCGCTGCTGCGCACAGAGCTGGCGCACCTTGGCTTCACCGTGGAACGGGAATGCTACACGCAGGCCGGCGGGAGGCAGTACGTCACCATGCAGGCCTGTGAGGCTGAGGCGAAGGCACTCGCGCCGCGCGAGGCGCTGCTGGGCACTGCGGTTTCGGGTGTGAAGGATGATGCGCAGCGCGCATACTATTCGTGGCAGCGGGGTGTGCGCGTGCGGGAGCTGGAGCGCATTGCCGGCAGGAAGACGAATAAGGCTATGGAGCGGCTGGCTCAATGCCTGAATGAGATGATATGGATTGGGGAGGCGATTGGCATGAAGGCGTGCACGGTGCGCGATATCGAGACGCTGGTCGGCGGGATTGCGCCGTTTGAGCTGGCGGAGGAATGGGATAATGTCGGTCTGCTTGTCGGCTGGCCGGAGAAGACGGCAGACCGCGTGCTGGTCGCGCTGGATGTGACGCCTGCAGTGATCGACGAGGCGAAATCGCTTGGCGCACAGCTGATCCTCACGCATCATCCGGTGATGTTCTCCGCGAGGAAGCGCATGACCAGCGCGGATCATGAAGGGCGCATGCTGCTTGACATGGCGCAGGCCGGCATATCGCTGATTGCCGCGCATACGAATCTGGATGCGGCGCCCGGCGGCGTGAACGATACGCTGATGACGCTGATGGGCGCAAAGAATGTGCGCGGCGAGGGCTTTATCCGCGTAGGCGATCTGCCGGAGGGGACGACGCTGGGCAGCCTGCGCACACGCGCGCAGCAGAAGCTTGGCGGCGTTGTCCGCGCATACGGCGGGGCGGAGACCCCGGTGCATGTGCTGGGCTGCTGCTCCGGCGCAGGCAGCGGTGAGATCGCCGCTGCGAAAGCGCTGGGCGCGGACTGCTTTATTACCGGCGAGGTGAAGCACGACCGCGCGCTCACCGCGATGGATATGGGCGTATGCCTGCTGGAAGCCGGACACTATGAAACCGAAAATCCTGTCTGCGAAGTGCTTGCATCTGCTTTACAAAATGCGGCAGATGCGCTAAAATATAGAGTAACGGTTTTTTGCTCAAAGGTACATCCTTTTGAGTGATGATGGATGAGGAGGACCTTATTTTGGAACAGTACGAACTTTTGTGGCAGTATCAGCAGGTCGATATGGAACTGGATCGCTATGAGAAGGAGATGCGCAGCAACCCGAACCGCCGCGAACTCCTGAAGCATCGCGAGTTCCTGCTTGAGCAGCAGGGCGTGCTCAAGAAGATTGAGACCGATGTGGAGATCATGTGCGACCGCATTGAGGCGCTTGCCGACGAGATCACTCGTCTGAACGGCGCTGCGGCGGAGGCTGCCGCCAATTTTGAGGCCAATCGTCCCGAGGATCTGGAGGAGGCGCGCAAGCAGATCGCGTCCATTCAGAAGCTGATCGCCACCATCTCCCGCTATGAGGCGGAGCTGGCGAAGATGCGCAAGGACTCCGAGGCCCGCGACCGTCAGCAGCGCGAGGTTCGCGTGCGTGCGGCGAAGGCGAGGGCTGAGTTTGACCGCATCAAGGTCATCTATGATGAGGAGTTCAAGGCTGCTTCCGTCAAGCTCGAGGAGCTTAAGGCGAAGGTGGCGAAGGAGGCAAAGGGGATTGACGCTGAGATCCTTGAGAAATACAAGACGATCAAGCGCCAGACCACGCCGCCGATGACCCGCATTCATGATGATCGCTGCGGCGGCTGCAACATGCAGCTCCCGGCTGCGGATATGAACATGATCCGCACCGGCGCGGCATATGTGATGTGCGAGAACTGCGGACGTATCATTCTGGTCAAATAAACAAGAGGCGGGCGGCATATGCTGTCCGCTTTTTCTGTGAGGGGGATGGAGTATGGATTGGATGGCGCAGGCGGATGCTTTCTTCGCAGGGCGGCCGGAGAGCTGGCGGCTGTTTGAGGCGCTGCGCCTTCGCCTGACGGAGCGGCGGCCGGGCGGCGGAGTTCGGGTGATGAAGACCTGTATTGCCTTTGATGATCCGAAGCCTTATTGCTATGTGTCCATCCCTCGCAGAAGCATGCTTCAGGGGAAAAGCCCGGATTCGATCCAGATCACGTTTTCCCGGAGAACGGCGCAGGGCCATCCGCGCTTTGCCGCAGTTGTCCCTGTATCGCGCGGCAGGTATACGGTGCATCTGCTGCTGGAACGGAAAGAGGAGATTGACGACGAACTGCTCGGCTTTCTTTGCGGGGATGAGCAGCGTTGACAAATACATGTGTTTGTGCTATAATCCACCCGTTTGTGAGGCTGCCGGGCGGCCGCGCGCCGCAAGGTGTGAGGAAAGTCCGAGCTGCATAGGGCAGGGTGCCGGGTAACACCCGGCGGGGGCGACCCCAGGGAAAGTGCAACAGAGAGATACCGCATGCGCAGCAATGCGCATGTAAGGGTGGAAAGGTGAGGTAAGAGCTCACCCGCGGCTTGGCGACTCGTCCGCGATGTAAACCCCACTCGCAGCAAGAAACGAAAGAGCGTTTGAGACGGCCCGTCAAGCTCTCAGGATTTCGCTTGAACCCGCTGGTAACAACGGGTCTAGATAGATGACCGCCAATTACAGAACTCGGCTTACAGGCATCGCTCACAGACATTTTTGCAGACAAGACGGCCCCGCCGCATGGAGAAGCTCCGTGCAGCGGGGTTGTTTTTGTGGCTGCCATGAACCTATGGACGAGGCGAAGCGCGCCGGAATTGACCGCATGGATGGCAATGAAGAGCGGGAATCAGGACAGAAAAGGCTTTTTTGCGGGCAACCTCACTGACCGCCTTGTAAACGACAGGATAAAATGGTATGATATGCAGGAATATGCTTCCTGACAGAGTGGGAGCAAACCAGTGATTACGCAACGAAAGAGAGCTGCTTATGGGTAAAAGATTTGGTGACAGGCGGGACGGCGTGCTGCTGCGCGATATCAGCGCGATGCATCTGATGATGCCGCACCTGTATCCCAACCGCTGTGACAATGAGGCGTTCATCGAGGAGCGCATTGATCTGACCAATGTTCATGCATATCTGGAGAAGAAGAATGCGGAGAACCCGGCATACAAGTACAACCTGTTTCAGGTGATGGTTACGGCAATGCTCAAGACCATTGTGCTCAGGCCGAAGATGAACCGCTTTATCGCCAATAACAATATGTATATGCGCAGGGAGGTTTCTGCGGCGTTTGTCGTCAAGAAGCTCTTTGCCGATCATGGCGCGGAGGCGCTGGCGATTGTCCGCGCAAAGGGGAGCGACACGCTGGAGACGATCCATGAGGAGATCTACCGGCAGGTATCGCTCTGCCGCAGCGACGACGTCGACGACGCGACCAAGAGCCTCAATCTGATGCAGAAGATTCCGCGTCCCGTCCTGCGCGTGGTTGGCGCGCTGCTGCGTTTCCTTGACAGGCGCGGCTGGGTGCCGTATGCGCTGATCAAGGGCGATCCGCTGTATTCGTCCGTCATGCTGACCAATCTGGGCTCCATCGGGCTGAATGCGGGCTATCATCATCTGGCAAACTGGGGCACGACCTCAATCTTCTGTGTGCTGGGCAGGATGGGTATGCATCCCTTCTATGACGACGAGGGGAATGTCACCATGCGCAGAAGCGTGGATATTGGCCTGACGATCGACGAGCGCATCGCGGACGGCTACTATTTCTCCAGAACAATCCGCCTGCTGAAGAAGCTGCTGGAGAATCCGGAGCTGCTGGAGAGGCCGCTTGAGGAAGAGGTGGAGTACTGATGGGAACAATTACCGCGAAGACGCCGTGGAAGGATCATATGGGCGATGTCCCGATGCATCTTGAGTACTTTAGCGGGACGATGTACGAGGCGCTGGAGCGCATCGCAAAGGAGTACCCGCAGTATATCGCATACGACTTCATGGGTAAGTCCACGACCTACAAGCAGCTGATCAGGGAGGTTGAGACCTGCGCCCGCGCGCTGCGCACCATCGGCATCCGCGAGGGGGACAGGGTCACCATCGCCATGCCGAATTGCCCGCAGGCGGTCTGCCTGTTCTATGCGGTGAATCTGATCGGCGGCATTGCCAATATGATTCATCCGCTTTCGGCGGAGAAGGAGATTGAATTCTACCTCAATGAATCCGGCAGCGTGACGGCGATCACGCTGGATCAGTTTTATCACAAGTTTGAGGCCGTGCGCAGGAACACAAAGGTCGTCAACATCGTGATTGCCAGCATCCGCGATGCGTTGGCCCAGCCGATCAAGGCGGGCTATATGCTCACCGAGGGACGGAAGATTCGCAAGATCCCGGCGGATGCGCCTGTGATCCGCTGGAAGGAATTCATGAAGCTGAGCAAGCATTGCTTCTATGATTATAAGGTGGAGCGCAGGGCGGAGGATCCTGCGGTTATCCTGTATTCCGGCGGTACGACGGGCGTCAACAAGGGCATTGTGCTCACCAACAGGAACTTCAACGCCCTGAGCCAGCAGGTCATTGCGGCGAACCCGATGTTCCGCCCTGGCGACAAGATGCTGGCGGCGATGCCCGTGTTCCATGGCTTTGGCCTTGGCGTGTGCATCCACACGATGCTCACGCAGGGAGGCAGGTGCATCCTTGTGCCGCGCTTCACGCCGAAGACCTATGCCAAGGATCTGGTCAAGAAGCGCTGCAATTTTGTGGCCGGCGTGCCGACGCTGTATGAGGCGCTGCTGCGCCTGAAGGATATGGACGGCGCGGACCTGAGCTGCCTCAAGGGTGTGTTCTCCGGCGGCGATTCGCTGTCTGTCGAGCTGAAGAAGAAGCTGGATAAGTTCCTGTATGATCATAAGGCGACTGTGCAGGTGCGCGAGGGATACGGCACGACGGAGACCGTCACCGCCTGCTGCCTGACGCCGTCGCATATGTTCAAGGAGGGGTCGATCGGTCTGCCGTTCCCGGATACCTACATCAAGATCGTGGAGCCGGGCACGGACAGGGAGCTGCCCTACGGCGAGGAGGGCGAGATTCTGCTCGCCGGCCCGACGGTGATGAAGGAGTATATGCATCATCCTGAGGAGACGGCGCAGACCCTGCGCACCCATGCCGATGGACTGACTTGGGTATACACCGGCGATCTGGGCAAGATGGACGAACAGGGCTTCGTCTATTTCCGCGGCCGCGCAAAGCGCATGATCGTCACAGCGGGCTATAACGTCTACCCCGCGCAGCTTGAGAATGTTCTGGACGCACATGAGGCTGTGCAGATGAGCTGCGTGATCGGCGTGCCGGATTCTTACAAGATGCAGAAGGTGAAGGCGTTTGTCAAGCTTGCGCCCGGTGTGGAGCCCGGCGAGGAGATCAGGAAGGCGCTGCTGGATTATTGCCGCAGGCATGTGGCGAAGTATGCGATGCCGTATGACATCGAATTCCGCGAGGATATGCCCAAGACGCTGGTGGGCAAGGTGGCTTACCGCGTGCTGGAGGAAGAGGAGCTCGCCAGACAGCAGAGCGCATGATGACGGACAACCGGATACAGAAAGGACGCAGAACCTGAGGGCTGCGTCCTTTTCTTCTTCAGGAATCGTCAGATAACGTGAAATATGGATTTCTTCTGCATGACGGAAATGCTATCATAAAGGGGACATATATTCACAAGGAGGGACTGCCATGGGCCGTTATGTGATCGGCATCGACTATGGGACGCTGTCCGGCAGGGCTTCGCTGGTGGATACGGCGGATGGGCGCACGCTGGCCTCCTCTGTCTATGTATATCCGCATGCTGTGATGGACGCTGTGCTGCCCGACGGCACGCCGCTGCCGCCGGACTGGGCGCTCCAGCATCCGCAGGATTATCTGGATGTGCTCGATCATGCGATCCCGGCTGTTCTGCGTGAGAGCGGCGTCCGGCCGGAGGATGTGGTTGGCATTGCGCTGGATGTCACGGCCTGCACGGCGCTGCCTGTCCGGCGCGATGGTACGCCGCTTTGCTTCCTTGATGCATACAAGGGGAATCCGCACGCGTATGTCAAGCTCTGGAAGCACCATGCCGCGCAGGACAGGGCGAGTATCATGACCCGCATTGCGCAGGAGAGGGGCGAGCCGTGGCTTGCAGCATACGGCGGAAAGGTCTCCAGCGAGTGGTCGTTCCCGAAGCTGTGGCAGGTGCTGGACGAGGCGCCGGAGGTCTATGCTGCGATGGATGCATGGGCGGAGGCTGCGGACTGGATTGTCTGGCAGCTCTGCGGCCGATGGGTGCAGAACAGCTGCGCCGCAGGCTATAAATGCTTTTGCCGGAAGGGCGAAGGGTTCCCTGATGAGGAATACTTTGCGGCGGTGGATGCGCGGCTGCGCCATGTCGTGCGTGAGAAGCTGTGGGCGCCTGTCATGCCGGGGCATTGCCGTGCAGGCGGGCTGACGCAGGCAATGGCGGAGCGGCTCGGCCTCATGCCGGGGATCGCCGTTGCCGCCGGCAATGTGGATGCGCATGTGGCTGTGCCAGCCGCGGGTATCACGGAGCCGGGAACGCTGCTCTCGATCATCGGCACGTCGACCTGCCATATGACGCTGGGCGCGTCGCGCTGCGACGTACCGGGCATCTGCGGCGCGGTGGAGGATGGCATTGTTCCCGGCTTCTGGGGATATGAATCCGGGCAGAGCTGCGTGGGCGATCATTATGCATGGATGACGGATCGCTTCGTGCCCGGGGAATACCATAAGGCAGCTGCGGAACGCGGCATGTCCGTCCATGCGTACCTGACGGAGCTGGCTTCAAGGCTCCTGCCGGGGGAGAGCGGGCTGCTGGCGCTGGACTGGTGGAACGGAAACAGGAGCATCCTCGTGGATGTCGACCTGACCGGCATGATCCTTGGCATGACGCTGCGCACGGTACCGGAGGAGATCTACCGCGCGCTGATTGAGGCGACGGCGTACGGCATGCGCATGATCGTAGAGAATTACAACAGGCACGGTGTGCCGTTGGAGAGGGTCTGTGCGCTCGGAGGCATCAGCCAGAAGAATGCGCTGGCGATGCAGATCTATGCCGATGTGCTGAATATGCCTGTGCATGTCATGGACTGCGAGCAGGGCGGGGCGCTGGGCAGCGCGATCTTTGCGTCTGTTGCGGCCGGGGTGCATCCCGATATGCGCACGGCGACGGAGGCAATGTCCGCACCGGTGCTGCGGGCCTATGAGCCGGACGCGCACAGCGCAGAAATCTATGATGCGCTGTATGCGGAGTACAGCCGTCTGCACGATTATTTCGGCCGCGGGGAGAACGATGTGATGAAACGCCTGAAGGCGCACCGGGGCGCAGCTGTCGCCGCAAAGAACGGCGGCGCCCGCCCATAACACGGAGGAATGAGATATGATTCAGTTTTCTGAGGCAACGCTGGACACCCTGATCCGCAAGGGCGGGCATGCATGCAGCTGCGGGCGGCATCACGGCGTGGACATGGATTATCTGTGCATCCGCAGCGGCGCGGTGGAGGAGATCCCGCAGGCGCTTGCGGCGATGGGGACGAAGAGGCCCTTTATCATCTGCGACGTCAATACGAAGGCCGCGGCATGGGGGCGCGTACAGCCCGTGCTTGATGCGGCGGGGATTGCCTATACGCTCTTCTGCCTGCCGATGGCGCATGTGGAGCCGAATGAGGAGGCGCTTGGTTCGATCGTCATGGGCTACGATCCCGCATGCGACTGCGTGATGGGCATTGGCTCCGGCGTGATCAATGACTGCAGCAAGGTGCTGGCCAATATGCTCCGGCAGAAGATGATGATCGTCGGCACAGCGCCGTCAATGGACGGCTATGCCTCCAACAGCTCTGCGATGATCCGCGAGGGCGTGAAGTGCACGCTCATCAATGCTGCGCCGGCTGCGATCATCTGCGATATCGATATCATCAAGGATGCGCCGATGCGCATGCTGCGCGCGGGCCTTGGCGACATGCTGGCGAAGTACGTGGCGCTGTGCGAATGGAGAATGTCGCATCTGGTGACGGGCGAATACTACTGCGCGAACGTCGCCGCGCTGATGCGCGCGACGATGAAGAAGATCGTCGATCATGCGCCGGGGCTGGCGCGCCGCGATCCTGACGCTGTGCAGGCGACGGTCGAGGGGCTTGTGCTCTCTGGTATTGCGATGAGCTTCGCAGGGATTTCCCGCCCTGCCAGCGGCGTGGAGCATTACTACAGCCACCTGTGGGAGATGATGGCGCTCGAGCGCGGCATGTCCTTTGAGCTGCATGGCATTCAGGTCGGCGTGGGTACGCTCAAGGCGCTCCGGCTGTATGATATCATCCGCACCCTGCGCCCCGACCGGGAGAAGGCGAAGGCCTTCATTGAGAGCTTCAGCAACGAAAAATGGGAGAGCGAGGTGCGCCGGATCCTGGGCAGGACGGGCGAGACCGTCATCGCGCTGGAGCACAATTCCTTCCACAACAACGACGCGGCGGCGCACGCCGTGCGCATCGAAAGGATCATTGAGCACTGGGACGAGATCCTGCAGGCGGCGCAGGAGGAGCTGCCGCCGACGGAGCAGATCGAAGCACTGATGCGCGGGCTGGGCATGGCGATGGAGCCGGAGGATATCGGCTTCACGCAGCAGGACGCGGCCGATGCGCTGCGCGCCTCGCGCGACACGCGCAATAAGTACCTGACCAGCTCCATGCTCTGGGATATGGGCGAGCTCTATACGATGGAGCTGCCGTAAGGGATAAACAGCATATCAAAAACAGGCACATGCTTTGCAGAGGCGAAGCATGTGCCTGTTTGGTATCCGGTTGGATGATGGGTGTACAGCGCGGTCAGGACAGCGCGGCGATCAGCGCGATCAGCGGGGAATTCCAGTAGATGCAGATCTCGTTGGTGGAATAGCTGCCGTGATCGTCGATGAAGCTCTTGCCTGCCGGCGCGCCCTGCAGATGCTCCTGCGCGGCGGGGTCCATCAGACCGCTGGCGGGGCCGCCGGAGAGCATGCCGGGCTGCGGCGTGCCGTTGACGACGCTGGCGCGGTGATGAGGATGGAGCACACGCTTGGAGCCGAAGCCCGTCACGAAGCAGTATCCGACTGCGTTCACGCCGAGGATGTAGTGCAGCTGCTGCTCGGCGGCGATGCGGTAGCGCATATCGCCGGTCAGCGCATAGGCCTGCGCGAGGATCATGCCGTCGTTGGAGACGTCCATATTGCTGCCCCACGGAAGGGACTCCGTCATCGTGATGCCGTAGGCATTGATGCGGGCAAGGAGGCTGTCGGCGACGCCAAGCAGCCACTCGCGGCAGAGGCTCCCGGCCTTGCCGGTCAGAGCCAGACCTTCGATGGCCGCATAGCCGCGCACATCAGCCCAGCCCAGTGGGGCGGCGCTGCGGTCGATCGTCTCCAGCGCGCGCAGGGCGGCATCGGCATATTTCTCTTCACCGGTGGCAAGCGCCAGCTCGATGTGCGCAAAGAGGCGCTCATCCTCGTCGGTGACGTCGTCATATTCGCCGGTGCGGATCCCCTCTGGATTCTTGAAGAGCATGGGGCCGGTTCTGTCAAGGAAATTCCATGCGCGGACCGCGGCTTCCTTCATGCGGGCGGCAAAGGCTGCGTCGATGCCGGCGTAAAAGCGGCTGGCCATCGCCATGCAGGCGGCGAAGTCGCCCGTCGCCGTTGTGGAGACAGGGCAGAGGATCAGCTCCGCTGTCTCCTCATGCGGCATGACCATATCGCAGAAGAGCGCGCAGGTCACCTTGTGATATACGCCGCCGTCGGCGCGCTGCATCTTGAGCATCCATTCCAGCTCATAGCGCATCTCCTCCGGCAGACGGGTCAGGCCGGGGACGAAGGCGTCTTTGTTCCACTGCCATGCGAGCATCAGGTCGGCGATAGTCTTCGCGGCAGGGACGATGTAGCGGCCGAAGTCGCCTGCGTCGTGCCAGCCGCCGGTGACCTCGACCAGCTCCTGCGTGCCGTAGACGCGGGCAGGGCCGGTATGGCAGGCGGGGTGCGCAAAGCCGCCCAGCTCCGGGCGCAGATCCTCGCCGCAGCGCTGGTAGTAGAGCATATCCACAAGGGCGGTCAGGCAGGAGGCATACGGACGCTCCTCAATAGAGAAGGGCCAGGAGGCAATATCCCCGCAGCGCAGGACATAGAAGCCGGGCTGCGTCAGTGCAGAAAAGTCCGCAGAGTAGACATCGTCGCCCCAGATCTGCGCACTGTCAGGGCTGATAGGGACGGTCATGACGATCTCGCCGGAGCCGTCGACGACCTGAAGCGTATCCGCGGGACGGCCCTGCAGGACGGCTGTCTTGCGCATGGAGGGGGTATAGCCAAGCTGATTGATTCGGATATTCATGCCGGTATTCCTCATTTCATCTGCATCATCATGCCGGCTGCACCGGCGTTGGTTCCCGTTCATTATAGCATTCCTGCTGTAGGCTGACAAGCGAGAAAGCGTCTGACGCCGCGCATGATGTCAACCGGCAGTAAACAGCATGGACGGGCAATGTGATAAGATAGGCGCACAAGGAGATGAGATGAAAAAAAGTACGGCGGCAGCAGCTGCCTGTTGTGAAGCGGCGAACAGATATGATATAATGAATGGACAGTATATGTTATCGATTCGGCAGCAGGCTGTCAGGATTACAGGAGGATGAACATGATCAGACGGGTTGGTATTGACTTTGGCACGAGCACAACCGTCGTGCGCGTCAAGAACTATGAGGATGACGGGAAGACCTATATTCAGGATCGCCTGGGCTGTCAGGTCGTCATGTTCGGTGAATTCCCGACCGTGCCGACGCTGGGCAGGCAGATGGAGGACGGGACGTGGATCTGGGGCCATGAGGCCGTCAAGGAGCGCAAGAACTCCGTGCTGTACCAGAATTTCAAGATGGATATGACCCATCCGGAGAAGAGCAAGAAGGCGGAGGAGCTCATCTTTGGCTTCTTCAAGTATCTCTACGCCTGCTATAGCGAGCAGGATACCGGCGGCTTCTTCGGCGAGCAGGGCGTGCGGACGGAAACTGTGATCTCTTATCCGGTGAAATGGCAGAGCGATCAGGTGGAGCTGCTGCTGGCGGCTGCGGCGCAGGCCGGCTTCCAGAATGTGACCCATATGAACGAGGCGAAGGCCGCGGTCATCGCTGCGCTGCAGCAGAACAGCGACAAGCTGTGCGATCTGGGGATCCGCAGGAGAGGGGATAAGCTCAAGCTCCTGCTGGTGGATATGGGCGCGGGCACGACCGACCTTGTGCTCGGCGAGTATACCTATGATGAGAAGGAGCCGAAATGGCGCCTGATCTCCTGCTGGCCGGTTGACGAGAAAGCGGCGACCTGCGGCGGCAGGGAGATTGACGAGGTGCTCCGTCAGTTCATTAAGACGGCGCTGGAGGCATACGGCGAGGAGACCGGCGGGACGGAGATTTACCTGCGCCTGCTTCAGAATCCGAAGAACCTGCCGGCGATCAAGGCATGGAAGGAAAAGGACGTCTCCGACGAGCTGGCCAAGGGCGGGACCGTCACGGACTGCGACGTCATGTACAACTGCGCCGGCGGCGACATCGTTCCGTTTGAGCCGATCACGAAGGACGCGCTGGAGAAGCTGCTTGGCGGCTACATCAGCGACCTGATCGGGCTGGTGAACGGATGCATCGACAACGACCCGGAGAAACAGAACCCTGTGGACGCCGTGCTTCTCGTCGGCGGAAGCAGCCGCTGGTATTTCGTGCCGGAGCTGTTTGCCGGCAAGGGGAAGAACGGAAAGAAGATCGTGCTCAAGCGCGTGCAGGAGAAGCCGGGCGAGCGCATCATGCGCCTTGTCCGCCCGCAGGAGACCGTGGCGATGGGCCTTGTGCTCAGCGCGCTGCCGCTTGAGGTGCAGGGCGACGTCGAGATCCGCGAGACGGAGACCGAGCAGGCGCCGAAGCAGAAGCTGCAGGAAATGCAGGACATG
>JAGBAV010000031.1 GCA_017938795.1 Clostridia bacterium | reverse complement strand
TGTTCGACCTGAGCTCCATCCAGATGTACCTGGACAACCTGTCCAACGTGTACAACACCTATATGCCGCGTATCACCTTCGGTATGGTGGACGATCCGGCCGCCTACGTTGCT
This sequence comes from Clostridia bacterium, assembly GCA_017938795.1. Classification (GTDB taxonomy): domain Bacteria; phylum Bacillota; class Clostridia; order Christensenellales; family Aristaeellaceae; genus Ventricola. Next base: position 12,969 of record JAGBAV010000031.1, on the reverse strand, counting down.
GAGTTCCGTCAGCAGCTGAAGGCTGCGGGCATCGACATCTGCATGGAGGAGATCCAGAAGCAGATCAACGCTGCCTACGGTCTGTAAGATATCGCGAGATCCATCGATCCTGCGGTAAGCTAGGATGACGGCGGGGCTGTCCGGCGGGAGCGATCCCATCGGGCAGCCCCGTTTTTTGCTGGCACACAAAGGAGCAGGCTGCTGCGCATCGTGTACAGAGCCGCTTTGCGCGGGAAAGTAATGCGGAAGCGGCGGCGGCCACAGGCTGCATGACAAAAGTATAAACAGCGCAGAGCATCGTGCATCGGGCACAGAGCCGCTTGGCGCGAGAATGTAATTCGGAAGTGGCGGCGGCCTCAGGCCGCACGGGAATGAAAAGGGGCCAGAGCGCCCCGTGGAGGCTTCCATGACAAAGAAGATCAATCTGAACCTTGACTGGCGCTTTCACCTCGGCGAGGAGGTCGGCGCGGACTACATGGGCTGGGACGACCGCGCGTGGCGCAGCGTGACGCTGCCGCACGACTGGTCCGTCGAGCATCCCTTTGATAAGAAGAATGCCAGCGGCACGGGCTATCTGCCCGGCGGCACCGCGTGGTACAGGAAGCATTTCACCCTCCCGCAGGAGGTTGAGGGCAAGCGCGTGCGCGTGACGTTCGGCGGCGTGTATAAGCATGCCCGCGTGTGGATCAACAGCAATTACCTCGGCCAGCGCGCGTATGGCTATGCGACGTTCACGCATGACATCAGCGCGTTCGTGCGCCCGGGCGAGAATGTGATCTGCGTGCGCGTGGAGCATGACGAGGTCGCGGATTCCCGCTGGTTCACCGGCAGCGGCGTGTACCGCGACGTCACGCTGGAGATCACCGATATGTGCGCCTTCGCGGAGGACGGCGTGTTCGTCACCACCGAGCGCGTGGAGGACGGCACGGCGTATGTAAAGATTCAGTATGAGACCATCGGCGGCGACGGCGCCGCGTTCGAGATTACCGCGCCCGACGGCAGCGCGGCGGCGAAGGTCAGCGCGCAGGGCGAATGCGGCGAGGCGACTGCCGCGATTCCCGATGCAGAGCTCTGGAGCCCGGATACCCCCGCGCTGTATACGCTGCGCGGCGTCGTCCTCAAGGACGGCGGGGAGAAGGGCGATACGAGCGTGCGCTTCGGCGTGCGCACCATCCGCTTCGACGGCGATACCGGCTTCTGGCTCAACGGCGTCAATATGAAGCTCAAGGGCCTGTGCGTCCATCATGACGCGGGCTGCCTCGGCGCGGCCGTGCCGAAGGCCGTGTGGGCGCGCCGCCTCGCCGGGTTCAAGGCGATGGGCTGCAACGCCATCCGCACCGCGCATAACCCGCCGGATACCCATCTGCTCGACCTGTGCGACGAGATGGGCTTCATGGTGATGGATGAGGCGTTCGACGAGTGGGAGGGCGCGAAGAATAAGTGGTGGCAGGGCCATAACGTGTACCCGCCCAAGCGCTTTGGCTATGCGGAGGACTTCCCGCAGTGGTACAGGGCGGATCTGGAGGGCATGGTCCGCCGCGACCGCAACCATCCGTCGATCATCATCTGGTCGATCGGCAATGAGATCGATTACCCGAATGACCCGTATGTCACCCCGCTGTTTCATGAGGTGCTGGGCAATAACGACGCGAATAAGCCCGCCGCCGAGCGCATGTACGACGTGAGGAAGCCGGACGCCGGCCGCCTCGCCGTGGTCGCGAAGGAGCTGACTCAGATTGTCCATCAGCTCGACAGCACGCGCCCGGTGACGAGCGCGCTCTCCTTCCCGGAGCTGTCCAACCGCACCGGCTATGCCGACGTGCTGGACGTCGTGGGCTATAACTATAAGGAGCAGTTCTACGAGCAGGATCACGCGCTGTATCCGGGCCGCGTGATCTACGGCAGCGAGAACGGCAAGAGCGCGAAGGCGTGGCTCGCCGTGCGCGATAACGACTATATCTGCGGCCAGTTCCTGTGGACGGGCATCGACTTCCTCGGCGAGTGCCGCGGCTGGCCGGTGCGCATCTCTCAGGCGGGCCTGATGGATCTGGCGGGCTATGCGAAGGTCGGCTTCTATCAGCGCAAGGCGATGTGGACGGACGAGCCGTTTGTCGTGATCGCCGCCGGTCATGCCGATTCCGAGTGGAACGGGCCGGAGACAGAGCGCTTCTGCTGGAAGGACGAGCCGGGCAGGCTCATGCGCGTGAGCTGCTATACGAATGAGAAGAGCGTGGAGCTTTTCCTCAACGGCGAGTCGCTGGGCGTGAAGACCATCGCCGATGAGGACGGCTGCCGCGCCTGCTGGCAGGTGCCGTATCAGCCGGGCGAGCTGCGCGCGGTTGCCGGCGGCGTGAGCGATACGCTCGCCACCTGCGGCGAGGCTGCGGCGCTCACGCTCACGCCGGACGTGCAGAGCATCGCTGCCGACGGCTTGTCCATCGCGCAGGTCGAGGTCGCGCTGCTGGATGCGCAGGGCATGCCTGCCGCCGCGCATGACGAGAAGGTGTATTACCAGCTGACGGGCGACGCCCAGATCATCGGCATCGAGAACGGTAAGCCGGATGACCTGACGCCGTATGCCGAGCGCGCGAGGGAGACGTATCTTGCCAGGGCGATCGTCTATCTGCGCGCGGGCAGCATGACGGATACCGTCACGCTCCATGCGTATACGAAGAGCGGGCTGCGCGCCAGCTGCAGCATCGCGCAGGGCTGAGAATAACCAACGAAGAGACCGATGTTTTTCCGGTAAACAGTGAATCCGACCCATGCTTTGCTCATGGGTCGGATTCTTATGTGTGCATCTGCGGGTGCGCCAAAAGGCTCCCTTGTGTAAAGGGAGCTGTCAGCGAAGCTGACTGAGGGATTGCTTTACCACGGCATCAATATGCTCGCAGACTCCACGAAAGTTCTGGTTCACTTCGTTGTTAGGGATACGAAGAATCATGAGCCCATAACTTTCCAGATATTCAGTACGCTCTGTATCTTCTTTGATGCTTTGAGCTGTATAGTGCTGAGAGCCGTCAAGTTCAATCACCAGCCTGGCTTCCGCGCTGTAAAAGTCAGCAATATACTTCCCCAACACTTTTTGCCTGGAAAACCGAACCGGATAGGTTCGTAAGAAGTCGTACCACAGATGGCGTTCTTCTTTTGTCATGTCTTTTCGCAGCTGCTTTGCAAATGGAACCAGCAGCTTATTGTGCTTTGACCGCATGACAATCCCTCCGTCACGGCTTTGCCGTGCCACCTCCCTTTACACAAGGGAGGCTTTTGTGCTGTGCTGAGCCGCAGATTGTTTAGTATACGCAGCAAGTGAATCTGTTGATGAAACAGAGATTTGCTCACAAAGCCCATACTACCATAATCAGATCAGATATACAAGATCACGACAGGATCTGCCGTGCCCGATTTGTCTTCCTGCGATCTCTTCTGCAATGTGCCTGAATTTGCAGATTCCCTAGTGACACGCCGCATAAAAACCCGTATAATGAATCTATACAGAACACCGATTACCAGGGAGAAGGGGGAATGCCCGTGAGTACGGTCGCTTATAACTGCCCGGCCTGCGGCGCGCCGCTCGCCTATCAGGGCGGGAAGCTCGTGTGCGCAGCCTGCGGCAATCAGTATGACCTTGATGTGATCGAGGCGATGCAGGTTGCCGACGGCGGGGGCGTGGCGTTTGCCGCGCCGGAGGAGACGTTCACCGACGGCGACGCGCAGCAGATGCAGGCGTATATCTGTCAGGGCTGCGGCGCGGAGCTGATGACCGAGGATACCACCACCGCGACGGAATGCCCGTACTGCGGCAGCCCGACGATCCTGCCCGAGCGGATCGAGGGCGGCGTGCGCCCGGAGTATGTCGTGCCGTTCGTTGTGACGAAGGAGCAGGCGCAGCAGCAGTTCACGGAATATTTCAAGGGCAAGAAGCTCATGCCCAATGTCTTCCTCGACGGGCGCAACCGCATCAGCGAGATGCGCCGCCTGTTCGTGCCGTACTGGCTGTTTGACTGCGAGGCCCGCGCGGATATCGTCTATGACGCGCAGAAGCGCCAAGTCCGCCGGGAAGGCGACTGGGAGGTCACGTATACCGATCATTATATCGTCCGGCGCGGGGGCACCATGGGGTTCGATGCGATCCCCGTGGACGGCAGCGAGAAGCTCGATAACGCGATCACCGAATCGCTGGAGCCGTATGACCTCAGCGCGGCGGTGCCGTTTGAGCCGGCTGTGCTCGCCGGGGCGCTGGCGGATCACGCCGATGTGGACGCTGCGGCCTGCGAGGCCCGCGCCGCGCAGCGCGTGGAGAACAGCATCGCGCAGGCGATGCGCAGCACCGTCACCGGCTATACCAACGTCATGGAGCGCGGCAGGAATATCCGGGCCGAGGGCGGGCGCGTCACGCCCGTGCTGATGCCGGTATGGCTCATCACCACCGAGAAGGAGGGCAAAACCTATACCTTCGCCATCAACGGCCAGACGGGGAAGCTCACCTGCGACGTCCCCGCCGATACCGGCAAGAGCCTGCTCTGGGGCTTCGGGACGTTCGCCGGCGTGTTTGCGCTGTGTGCGGCGATCCTGTATGCCATGGCGATGATGGAGAGCGGCACGCTGCTCATCGCGGGCATCATCGCGCTTGTCGCTGCGTTCATCGTCGTGGGCGGGCTGACGGCGCAGCTCAGGCAGGCGGCGCATCAGAGCGCAGCGGCGGATTATGTGCGCAGCGGCTCGTTCAGCCTCGACGTGCGCTATGACCGCTTCCTCTATCAGAATGTGCAGCGCAGGCGCATTGAGCAGCCGAACCAGAAGCGATAATACAAATCAACCGAACAGGAGGATAAGGATATGGGACTGATTTCTGCGGGCCTTCAGGCGATTGGCGGCACGATGGCCAGCCAGTGGCGCGAGTTTTTCTATGCGGACGCGATGACCGGCGACGTGCTCGTCACCAAGGGCATGAAGCGCATCAACGGCCGCTTCGGCGGCAGCCGCACGGAGGATGATAACATCATCTCCTCCGGCTCCGTGCTCGTGGTCAACGAGGGACAGTGCATGCTCGTCGTGGATCAGGGCAAGATCGTGGACGTCTGCGCCGAGCCGGGCGCATATACCTTCGATCTGAATGCCGAGCCCAGCCTCTTCTATGGCGAGCTCAACGGCGAGAAGGTCAAGGCGGTGCTCAAGGCTGCGTTTGACAGGTTCTCCTTCGGCGGTCAGGCCGGGCGCGACCAGCGCGTCTATTATGTCAATATCCGCGAGATCGCCGGCAATAAGTACGGCACGCCGGGCCCGGTGCCCTTCCGCGTGGTCGACGCGAATATCGGGCTGGATGTGGATATCTCCATCCGCTGCTTCGGCGAATACAGCTACCGCATCACCAACCCGATCCTCTTCTATGCGAACGTCTGCGGCAACGTCGAGGGCGACTATACCCGCGAGCAGATCGACAGCCGCCTCAAGAGCGAATTGCTGACTGCGCTGCAGCCGGCGTTTGCGAAGATCTCCGCGATGGGCATCCGCTACAGCGCGCTGCCGGGCCATGCCATGGAGCTGGCGGATGCGCTCAACGAGGTGCTGTCTGAGAAGTGGGCGGAGCTGCGCGGTGTGGAGATTGTCTCCTTCGGCGTCAATTCCGTCAAGGCCTCCGACGAGGACGAGGCCATGATCAAGGAGCTGCAGCGTAACGCCGTCTTCCGCAATGCGAATATGGCGGCGGCGCAGCTGGTCGGCGCGCAGGCGCAGGCCATGCAGGACGCTGCGAAGAATACCGCCGGCGCGTTCACCGGCTTCATGGGCATGAACATGGCGCAGGGCAGCGGCGGCGTCAACGCGGCGCAGCTCTTCCAGATGGGCGCTCAGCAGCCCGTGCAGCAGCCCGCCGCGGCGGAGGGCTGGCAGTGCGCCTGCGGCGCGAGGGCGACGGGTAAGTTCTGCCCCGAGTGCGGCGCGAAGAAACCCGAGCCGCAGGCCGGCTGGACCTGCCCCTCCTGCGGCGCAAAGGCGACGGGCAAGTTCTGCCCGGAGTGCGGCACGAAGAAGCCTGCCGCGGATGGCTGGACCTGCAGCTGCGGCGCGGTGAATAAGGGCAAGTTCTGCGTGGAGTGCGGCGCGAGGAAGCCCGCCGGCGCGCCGGTCTATCAGTGCGATAAGTGCGGCTGGAAGCCCGCCGATCCCACGAAGGCCCCGCGCTTCTGCCCGGAGTGCGGCGATCCGTTCGACGAGAACGACGTGAAGTAAGCAAATAGAAGAAGAGCCGGAGCGTGATGCTCCGGCTCTTTGCTATTGCATGAATGCGTCGATCTGCTGCAGCAGGGCGGCGTCTGTCTGATAGGCGCAGTCCGTCGCGCAGACCTCGATGACATGCCCCGGGATGTGCTCGCTGCGGATGAATGCCGCCGTGCGCAGGAAGTCCTCGCGGATGTGCAGCGTCGTGCTCAGGTGGACGGGGTGCCTGTTTTCCTCGTTCATCCTGTACAGATAGCGCCCGTAGAGCACCTCCGGCTCGCCGCGCAGCACGAGCGTCAGCACGTCGTATCCGTGCTCTGCCGCGAGCGTATGCAGGACGTTCAGCTCCTCCGTATGGAAGTTCGCCTCAAGGATCAGGGGAACATCCGCCGCGGCGAGGGAGGAGAAGATGTGGCGCATGATCTGCATGGCGGCGGATGACAGCCGCCTGTTTTCCTCCCGGTTGGCAAAGCCGATCCGGTCGCCGAGGATCTCCTTGATCGTGTCCTTCTGGAAGACCGGTGCATGACAGCGGGCGGCGAGGATGCGCGAGAAGGTGGTCTTGCCTGCGGCGATGTCGCCTGTGATCAGCAGAAGCCTGCGCATGACACGTCTCCCTTACTGCGCGTCAATGCGCACAATAACCGGCTCAAGCCCTTCGGCGGCGACGGTGATCGTCACCTGACCGGCCTCGCGCGGGGCGCGGACGATGGCGTAGGCGAGGCCGCAGTAGGTCTCGCGGCTGCCTGTGCGGTACATGGTCCGGTCGTCCTGCCTGCCGTTGTCCATGCCCAGCAGCGCGCCGCCTTCGACGGATACGCTGACCGGCATGTCCATGTGCGGCGCGACGCGGCCCTCGCCGTCCAGCAGCGCGATCTCCAGCTGCACGACGTCCCGGCCGTCGGCGGTCAGGCTGCTGCGGTCCGCCGTCACCTGCAGGCGCTCCGGCTGGCCGGCGGGGCGCATGGCGGTGCGGATGATCTCGCGGCCCTCGCTGTCGCGGCCCACGGCGACGATCTCCCCGCGCGTGCAGGGCACGTCCCATGTCAGGTGCAGGTCGTTGGTGGTGATCGGTGCGAGCGGGCGGTCAAAGTGCGCCCACTCCTTTGCCATGCCCTGATTCGGGAATTCATAGGCCTTCACGCCGTAGCTCACGCCGTCCACAAACAGCTCCACGCTGAAGCAGTTCGTGTAGCAGACCAGCGGATAGATGCTGCCGGGGGCGCGGTCGGCGTTCATATGCGGGCAGAGGTAGAGCACGGGCTCGTCCTTCACCCACTGGGACTTGTAGAAGTGGTAGCCGTCCTTCTCGTAGCCGCAGGTGTCCAGCACGCCGGCGCTGCTGCCCTTGTCCGGCCAGAAGCACTCGCCGAGGTAGTCCACGCCCGTCCACATGAAGCTGCCGATGACGAACGGACGGGTACGCACGTATTTCCAGAGCTTCTCCGCCTTGAGCATCTTGGCGTAGTAGGGCGTCGGGCCCCATACGCTTTCCTCGGTCTTCAGGCGGTAGTCCCCGCGCCGGCCGTTGACGGCGATATCCTCCGTGCCAAGGTACAGGCGCTCGGGGTGCTCGCGCTTCTCCTCGTCAAAGAAGGTCTCCGTCCGCTCGCGCCAGCGGTCGACGTAGTTCACGCCGACGATGTCCAGCGCTGCGAGGAATTCCTCCGTCGCCGGGACGGGCTCGGCCTTCATCTGGTCGCAGGCCTGCGTGAAGGGGCGCGTGGGGTCGAGGCTGCGGCAGAGCTCGCCGAGCATGCGGGCGTACTGCGGGCCGTCGGGCAGGGTCTGCTCGCGCACCTCGTTGCCGATGGACCACATCACGATGGACGGGTGGTTGCGGTCGCGCTCGATCATCGCGCGCATGTCGTCTGCCGCGCAGGCGTCGAACCACTCCGAATAGCCGCGGCTCTCGTGCGTGTTGCTGCCGAATTCCTTGCCCTTCATGTAGTGCCACTCGTCAAACGCCTCGTCCATCACGACGAAGCCCATCTCGTCCGCGAGGGTGAGCAGCGCGGGATCGGGCGGGTTGTGGCTGCAGCGCAGGGCATTGCAGCCCATGGCCTTGAGCTTCTTCAGCCTGCGGGCCCAGACGGCCGGGGGCACGGCCGCGCCCACGCAGCCGCCGTCGTGATGCAGGCAGACGCCCTGCATGATCAGCTTGCGCCCGTTGAGCAGGAAGCCCTGCTCCGCGCTGTAGGCGATCTCGCGCACGCCGAAGGGGACGGTCACCGCGTCGATAACGCTGCCGCCCTGCATCAGCTGCACGCGGGCGGTGTAGAGGTACGGATCCTCCACGTCCCAGCGGCGCACGGCGGGGAGCTCCGCCCTGGCGAGCCCCTGCATGCCGTCCATCGCTGCCTCGGTCTGTGCGATGGCCTCGCCGTCACGGCCCGTGATCTGCACGGACAGCGCGAGCGCGCCGGGGGCGTCTGCGCCGGCAGCCTCCGCGCGGATGCTGACCTGCGCGCTGCTGCCGCTGATTTCTGTGGTGATATAGACGCTGCCGTCCCGCAGGCGCAGCTGTGGGGTGCGCACGAGCCAGGCATTGCGCGTGATGCCGCTGCCGGTGTACCAGCGGGAGCCGGGCTGGCGGCTGTTGTCCACGCAGATGAGCAGCTCATTTTCGCCCTCGCGCAGCGCGCCGTCCATGTCCAGCTCAAAGCCGGTGTAGCCGTAGACGTGACCGCCGATGCGCGCGCCGTTGAGCCATACGCCGCAGTTCATGTATACGCCGTCAAAGCGGATGGCATGGCGCATGCCGGGCGCCAGATGCACGCTGAAGCGGCGGCGGTACCAGCCGATGCCCGCGCGGGCATAGCCGCCGGAGCCGCAGGTCGGCTCATCCTCGCCGACGGGATAATCCACGGACCAGTCGTGCGGCAGCTGCACCGGGCGGTAATCGGTCTGCTCTGCGGGCATGTCTGTGCTGTCCGTCAGGGCGAAGCCCCAGTCAAAGCCGAAGAAGACCTCCTCGCGCAGCGCGGCGGGGGATGCAAAGAATCGTTCCATAGGATACCTCCTGTGTTGATGCGGGAAGCAGTCTGCTGATTGAAGTGTGACACATTGCGCGCAGGATGTCAAGAGCCGCTTTGGCATACAGCGCGTGAAAAGAAATGCAGGAAAACTTCCGTGATTTCTTCCATTTACAGCGGAAATAATGCTATAATAGATGACAGCAGATTGGATCCCGCCCCGGCATGCCGGCGCGCGGGGGAGGAGGCCGGTATGGACATCGAGCGCAAGAAAGCATTCCTTGTGCAGGCAGCGTATTACGGCGCGATCGGCGCTGCGGTGCTGCTGGCGCTGAAGTATCTCTTCCCGCCGCTGAGTCCGTTCATCGCGGGCTTTGCGATCGCGTGGCTGCTGCATCGCCCGTCGAAGGCGCTGTCGAAGAAGTACCGCCTCCCACAGAGCCTCGCCGCGTTCCTCGTGTCCGTGGTGTTCTATGCGGTTGTCTTTGTCGCGGCGATCATGGCCGCCGTGCAGGTGATCTCCGCGATTGAGAATGTCGTGCCGCAGATCCCCGTGATCTACAGCACGAAGCTGCTGCCCTTCTTCACCGCGAGCCTTGACAAGCTCGAGGTGCATATGCAGGACTTTGACCCCGAGGTGCTCGAGGTCTTTGACAAGATGACCCAGCAGCTCTTCTCCTATCTGGAGCAGCTGGTTTCCAGCATCTCCGTCTTTGCGGTCCGCTTCGCCTCCGGCGTGATCACGGGTCTGCCGTCGGTCATCCTGACGGTCATCCTCACCGTCGTCTCCACGTTCTTCATCTCGCTGGATTTTGACAGCATCATCCGCTATGCGAAGGGCATGCTCCCGGGCAGGATGCAGAGCACCGTCAGCGAGACGGTGACAACAGGCGTCGCCTCCGTGCGCAAGATCCTCGGCTCCTATATCCTGATCATGATCATGTCGTTTATGGAGCTGAGCGCGGGTCTGCTCCTGCTGAAGATCCCCTACGCCGTCGGCCTCGCGCTGATCATCTCCGTCATCGACATCATGCCGGTGCTGGGCACGGGCCTCGTGCTCATCCCGTGGTCGCTGATCTGCCTTGTGCTGCGCAATTATCCGCTCGCGCTGGGCATCGCGATGCTCTATATCATCATGCTGGTCGTGCGCAATGTCGTGGAGCCCAAGCTCGTGGGCAGCCAGATGGGTCTGCACCCCGTGGTGACGCTCTCCAGCATGTTCGTCGGGCTGGAGTTCTTCGGCATCGCCGGCCTCTTCGGCTGCCCGATCGCGCTGTCCATGTTCATCAAGCTGCGCGCCAGCCGCAAGCAGCAGATGGCCACGCAGAAGGCGGACTGAGCCTTTGCGTTCTTCACGCCCTCTTCATCCCGCGCGGGATGGAGGGGGCTTTTCTTTGCGGCGGATTTGTGATAGAGTAGTGGAAGGAAAGACAGACGCAGGAGGCGTGCAGGATGATCGGGAAGATGCTGGTGAAGGAAGCGATGAATGCGGGCGCGGCCCATCCGCAGCTGAGCTCGGGCAGGTGTATCGACGCGAGGCAGGCCAAGGAGAAGTGCGGCCTGTGCGCGGGCGTCTGCCCGAAGGGCGCGATCATCGCCCCGCAGAACGGGCGTATCGACTGGGATCTGTGCGTGGGCTGCGAGCTGTGCACCTCGGTCTGCCCGGCGGAGGCTTTCTCCCTCACGGCGGATACGCGCGCGGCGGCGCAGCGCCTGCTTGGCGACGGGCGCAGCTCGCATGTCGTGGGCTGCCGCATGACGCAGGCCGGCGCGGATATGAAGCTCTGGTGCCTCGGCTCCCTGCGGTGGGAGCTGGCGGCGCGCCTCGCGCTGGAGGGGCGGCTGGAGCTGGTGCACGGCGACTGCGAGGCCTGCGAGCGGCGCGGCAGCCTGCCCTGCTTTGACAAGACGATCGAGCGCCTGCGCCATTTCCTCGGCGAGGAGCGGTATGCGCGCATGGTCAGCGTCGGCCGGCGCGAGGCCGGCGAGGGGCGCGAGGTCACGCGGCGCGATCTGTTCGGCGGTCTCTTCCGCCGCGGCAGGGAGCAGCCGCCCAAGGAGCAGCAGGCGCAGCAGGAGAAGCTTTCCTCCGAGGTTGAGGGCGTGCGCCTGAGCCTCGTGCGGCGCATGGATCGCCTGCCGGAGGGGGAGGGGACGTTTGGCTTTGTCTCCCCGTCGTTCACGGACAAGTGCTGGGCCTGCGGCATCTGCGAGCGCATCTGCCCCAACCGCGCCATCGAGATGGAGAAGCGCGGGGAGGAATGGACCGTCGCCTGCTATCCCAGCCTGTGCACGGGCTGCGGCACCTGCGGCGTGATCTGCCCGGAGAAGGCGATCGACGGCGTGATCCCCATCCGCATCGAGCCCGGCGTGCGCCGCGTGGTCGTGCATGTCAATGCGGGCGTCTGCGCGGACTGCGGCGCGGCGATCAAACCCGGCAGCGCGGATACGCTCTGCATCCGCTGCAAGGCGAAGGCGCGCAGCAAGCGCAGGATCAACCCGTAAGAAAGATCCCGACCGGGCGGTATGAAACAGATAATCAGCAGGCGCGGCGGCATGATCCGGCGCGCCTGCTTTTTCGTAACAGGAGTCAATCTGAAAGGGGAGGGACGGCAGGATGAACGCAGCGTTCAGAATCGCGGAGAAAGAAGATATGGCCGGTCTGGCGGCGGCGATGGGGAGAGCCTATTCCGAAGCGCCGTGGAACGAAAGCTGGACAGCGGAGAAGGCCGAGCGAAGAATCAGGGCGATCATGAGCAATTACGAAGCCCTTGGGATCGCGGCGGTCTGCGGGGATGCTATCATCGGCGGCGCGCTTGGGTACGTCGACCCGTATGCCGACGAGGACTTTTTCTTCGTGTCGGAGATGTTCGTCGTCCCAGAATGGAAGCGGAAGGGAATCGGCAGAGCGATGCTGACGCATCTGGAGCAGCGCCTGAAGGAAAAAGGAATCCGGACGATGCAGCTGATTTCAATTGAGGACAACGAGCCCTTCTATGCCGGCTCGGGGCTTAGCAGGGACTGCGTGTCCGTCCTGTATAAGCGGCTGGATTGACCGGTTCCCGTCCGCCGGGCTGCCGGCGGGGCGATGGAAAGGAGGGCGTTATGCCCTGCTATCCGGTATGCTGATAACGGAGCCTTGGCCGGCTTGGGGCTTTCTGTGTAAGATTAGCGCGATAAACTTGAAGTTGGAGGATAGATAATTGAAGAAAATATATGCTTGGGAACCTTGGTTCTTTATGTTTTTTGGATTGTTTCATTTGCATAGAATATGGGGTTTAATTGACAGAACATCCTATGCTGATTTCTGGTTGGGGATTTTAGAGAACAAAGGAGCTTTCTATTTTGTACTGATGGGTATTTTAGCTTTTCTATGTGTTTGTGGAATAGTGACATTTTGGAAGAATAAGAAAAATAATTATTGGTGGCGATGGATATACATTTTTGGTGGAAGCTACGTCTTGTTCGACTTGTTTGCAATAGCAATTGAGTTGAAAGTGTGGAATGATTTATTATTATTTATGTTTGATGTGAATAGTCCTTATTGGAATATAGTGTGGGGATTTTTTATTGCATTAGGTGCATTTGTATTTTGTTTGGGTATGAAATTGCTAAAACAAAGAAAAACGCAAATTTGAATTTGTAGGGATAAAAGAATGAAGATATTTTATACAAGTGAACGAGATATATGGCGAAAGTGGCTTGCTGAACACTTTGAAACGGAGAGTGAAATATGGTTTGTATTTCCAATGAAGGAATCAGGTGATAAAGCGCT
>JAGBAV010000030.1 GCA_017938795.1 Clostridia bacterium | reverse complement strand
CGGGAACTGGCCCAGCTCAACGTCGCAGGCGTCCGGCGCGCCCTGATCGGACTGGAGCGCGACCTTCATCTTGTTGTGCATGTCGTCGTAGCCAAGGGTGGTGACTTCGATCTCGATCTGCTCGTCGGGATGCTCGGCATTCCACTTCTCAGCCATGCCCTCGTAGTACTCCTGATGCTGGGCGATGAACGTCCACGCCGTCAGCTTGGTGGGCTCGGCAGATGCGACAGCCAGAGCCGCCATCATGCACAGCGCGAGAGCCAGAGCAACGATTTTCTTCATAACGAAAACCTCCTTTTATTTTTGAGAAGCATCACAGCTTCTTCAAATCGGGCCGGGAGGCGGGTGCAGTCTGCATGCGCCAAAGCGGCGCACAGCGGGACGTCCCGCTCAAATATGGCAAAATTACACAGTAACGCCAACATTCAAACTGAACATTAACGTTAATGTTATCATCTGAAATGATTATACCATGAGACGCATGTTATGTCAACAGCGAATTTGACAACATTATCCATTTCATGTAAAATGGTTTCAGCCCCACACAAGGAGGATGTTTTTATGGTCAGAAGCGACAAGCCCCGCCGCTGTACGCTGCAGGATATCGCTCTGCGCACAGGCTTCACGGTCAATACCGTCTCCCGCGCGCTGAAGGATAAGCCCGATATCTCCAAGGCAACCCGCGAGATGATCCAGCAGGTGGCGGGCGAAATGGGCTATATCCGCAACCAGATGGCCTCCTCCCTGCGCTCGGGCAGGACGAAGACGCTGGGCGTCATCGTCGGCGGCATGAGCAACCCCTACTACGGGGTCATGACCGACGCCATCCAGAATGTCGCGGCGGAGCGCGGGTATTCGCTGCTGATCTTCTGCTCGCGCGATAATCCGGAGCTGGAGCTGCAGGTTGTCGAGTCCGCGATCAGCCGTCAGGTGGACGGCATCCTCCTCTTCCCCAGTTACGGCTCCGAGCGCACCATCGAGCGCATCCGCGCCGCCGGCATCCCCTATGTGCTGATGGCCCGCTGCCTCGCCTCGCAGGAGGATGACTGCGTCGTCTGCGACGACGAGGAGGGCGCATACCTCGCAACGAAGCACCTCATCGACGCCGGGCACAAGCGTATCGGCTACCTGAGCAGCTTCGACGTCGTCTACAGCACCGAGCTGCGCACGAAGGGCTTCTACCGCGCGCTCGAGGAGAGCGGCCTGCCGAGGGAGAACGGCCTTCTGGCCTGCTGCTCTGGTATCGAGGAGACGCGGGCGCAGCTTCGCCTCTGGCAGACCATCGGCGTCACAGGCCTGTTCGTCTTCTGCGATGTGGAGGCATGGCGCGCCGTCAGCCTCCTGCAGGCGCAGGGCGTCGTCATCCCGCGGGAGATGGCGATCGTCGGCTTTGACAATATTCAGGGCATCCTGCCCATCCCCTCGCCGCTCTGCTCCGTCGAGTACAATATCCCCGAGATGGCCGCCGCGGGCATCGATCTGCTGCGCAGCCGCATTCACGGGGAGGAGCTGCCCCCGCAGCGCATCTGCTGCGGGACGCGCATCGTCTGCCGCGGCAGCTGCGGCACGGCGCACATCCCCGCCGCCGAGGACAGCGTGCCCGATATCTATACCTACTGCCGCTGATTTCATCCGATATACAGCAAGCCTCCGCATGATTCGCCGTCATGCGGAGGCTTTTGTCTGTATTGCTGTATTCCGCTCTGTATGCCGCCGGTTTATTCCCCCGTCAGCAGCGCATACGCCAGCCGCGTGCTGTCACACAGGTTCCGCACGGTGATGCTCTCCTTCGTGGTGTGCACGTCCGTCATGCCCGTTCCCAGCACCACGCAGCTCAGCCCCTTCTGGTTGAGGATATTTGCGTCGCTGCCGCCTCCCCCGGCCTGCAGCACCGGCGCGCAGCCGATCCTCTCCAGCGCGCCCACCGCCATGCGCACAGGCTTTGCCGTCTCCTCATGGCTGTAGGACAGGTAGGAGACCTCCTGCGCGTATTCAAGCCGCGCCCCGCCCTCGTCGCAGGCACGCTGCAGGCAGGTGCGCATATGCTCCGCCTGCGCATACATCTTCTCCGCATCGCGGGATCGCACCTCGGCGACGATCTCCGTGCGGTCCGGCACGATGTTCGTCGCGAAGTCCGCGTGAATCGAGCCGATGTTGCAGGTCGTCTCCGCGTCGATACGCAGCAGGTTCATTGCGGCGATCGCCTTCGCCATCACCTGTATCGCGCTCACGCCCGCCTCCGGCGCGTTGCCGGCATGCGCGCTGCGCCCATGCACCACGGCGCGCAGCTTCAGCTGACCGGGCGCTGCGGTGACCACCCGCCCCACGCTGCCCGATGCATCGAAGATGAAGCCCGTACGGCTCTGCAGCTGCCCGGCGTCAAGCGCCTTCGCCCCGCACAGGCCGCACTCCTCGCCGACGGTGAAGAGGATCTCCGCCGGCCTGTGCGCCGCGCCGCTCTCCTGCAGGGCGCGCACCGCCTCGAGGATCGCGCAGACGCCGGACTTGTCGTCCCCACCGAGGACGGTCTCGCCCCGGCTGGTGATCACGCCGACCTCGATAACGGGCTCAATCCCCTGCCCCGGGGACACCGTATCCAGATGCGCCGCCAGCAGGATGCTCTCGCCCTCGCCCGGCAGGCGCGCCAGCACGTTGAAGCCGTCCGAGCCGAAGGTCTCCCCCGCGCGGTCGGTCTGCACGGCAAGCCCCATCGCCGCAAGCTCTGCGGCGGCGCGCTGTGCCATCGCGCCCTCGCTGCGGGACGGGCTGGAGATCTGCACGTATTCAAGGAACTGCGCAAGCAGTCTGCTTTCGTTGATCATGGGAGAAGCCTCCTTTTTTGGGCGTTATGGATGATGGTTCATTATAGTGCGCGGAGGGAGGGGTTGTCAATCGGAGGGCATCCGCTTTGCGCTGGCATCAGAGTCCATAAACCAACCCTGCGCTTCATCCTCAAGCAGCTCTGGGCTTTTCCAGCTTGGCAGGGGCTTATCGTTCGCCCCCCTTCTCTTCCCCAAGTATAAGAAGGTATGGCTATAGATTGATTCTCTGCCAAGCCGCCTGCGTTCGCGCTGAGCGAAGCAAAGACAAGCCAACTCTGCGCTTCATCCGCAAGCAGCTCTGCAATGAGCCCACTTCCGGAGGGCTTATGCGCCTTGCTTCCGCCTTCGGCGGACGGCGCGGCTTCGCCATCTGCTCGCCCTCCGGCCGCCTTCTCTTCCCCGGAAATAAGAAGGAATTGCTGCAGATTGTCACTGTGCGTCTTTCGTCCTCAAGGCTCCCTCCAAAAAGAAAGAGCGCCCGCTTTCGCGGGCGCTCCTTATGCGCAGTATCAGCCGAAGATGAGGTTCTTCTCGCTGTCCTTGGCGAACAGGTGCGCGACCTTGCTGGTGAAGGAGAAGCGCAGGGTGTTGCCGGAGGTGAGGGACTGACGCATTTCCTTCGTCAGGTCGATGGTCGGGACGCGCAGGATGACGGTCTTGCCGGAGCTGGTGGAGACATGCAGATGCAGCTCGCTGCCCATCATCTCGTTGACGAGGATGGTGCCCTCGATCGCGCCCTCGGCCTTGCCGAAGTGCACGGTCATATGCTCCGGGCGGACGCCGAGCACGATGTCCATGGAGCCGACCTGCTTGCTGGCGAGCACGGCGCACTTCTCGTCGTCCAGCTCGACCTTGGTGCCCAGGCATTCCACGGCGTACTTCGCGCCGTTCTTGACGAGCTTGGCGTCCATGAAGTTCATCTGCGGGCTGCCGATGAAGCCGGCGACGAACAGGTTGTGCGGCTCGTCGAAGACCTGCTGCGGCGTGCCGACCTGCTGGATGAAGCCGTCCTTCATGATGACGATGCGGTCGCCGAGGGTCATGGCCTCGGTCTGATCGTGGGTGACGTAGATGAAGGTGGTGTTCAGGCGCTTGCGCAGGAGGATGATCTCTGCGCGCATCTGGTTGCGCAGCTTGGCGTCGAGGTTGGAGAGCGGCTCGTCCATCAGGAAGACCGCAGGATTGCGGACGATGGCGCGGCCGATGGCGACGCGCTGGCGCTGGCCGCCGGAGAGGGCCTTCGGCTTGCGGGCG
>JAGBAV010000029.1 GCA_017938795.1 Clostridia bacterium | reverse complement strand
TGCTGTTCTTCCTGCTGGTGCTCTTTGCGGCGCTGACCAGCTCCATCTCCCTCATGGAGACGAGCGTCTCCACCTTCGAGGATCAGTTCGGCTGGAGCCGCAGAAAGGGCTGCGCCTTCATGACGGCGGCGATGGTGATCCTTGGCTCGCTGTCCGCGCTGGGCTTCAGCGTGCTCAGCACCGTTCAGCCCTTCGGCATGTCCATCCTGGATTTCTTCGATTTCCTGACGAACTCCGTCATGATGCCCATCGGTGCGCTGGCGTCCTGCCTGCTGATCACCCGCGTGGTCGGCGTGGATGCGATCGCCGCCGAGGTGGAGATTTCCTCTCAGTTCAAGCGTAAGCGCCTCTATGCGTTCTGTATCCGCTATCTTGCGCCAGTCTGCATTGTGGTGATCTTCCTGAGCTCCATCGCCAATGTGCTTGGCCTGATCGCAATGTGACGCGGAGGCGGCATGAAGAAGCAGGAGATCATCGAGTTCTTTGACCGGCATGCGCAGGGATGGGACGCGGGCATGATTCGCGACGACGCGAAGATCGGCGCGATCCTCGATGCGGCGCGCGTCTGTCCGGGCTGCCGTGTGCTGGACGTCGCCTGCGGAACGGGTGTGCTCTTCCCGGATTATCTGGAGAGGGGCGTCGCGCAGGTTGTTGCGGTGGATATCTCGCCTGAGATGACGAAGATCGCCGCACAGAAGGCGGAGGATCCGCGCATCCTCGTGCGCTGCGGCGATGTGGAGGAGCTGGTCTTTGACGCCCTCTTTGACAGCATCGTGGTCTATAATGCGTTCCCGCATTTCCCGGAGCCCGGGCGTCTGCTGGCGCGTCTTTCTTCTCTGCTTGTGCCGGGCGGCGTGCTCTGCGTGGCCCATGGCATGAGCCTTGATGCGCTGCACAGGCATCATGCGCATGCCCGCAGCGTCAGCCGCACAATGCTGACCCCTCAGGCGCTCTGCGCGCTGCTGCCGGGGGAGCTTGCGGTGACGATGGCTGTTGCCGATGATGAGAAATACATCGTCGCCGCCATGCGCGCAAGACAGGATTGTGAATAAATATTTATATACCCATATCGATGCTTCAGCCCCTGCGTCCGCGCTTCAGCGCCGGGTGCAGGGGCGTTTCTTCGTTATTGACCTGCCGCCGGAGATAGACACCAAATTCTATATATAGTTGAAGAAAAATGTCATTTGCGGAGTCAACGATAATTGGCCGCCTGCTTTCAACATATCCGACAAAGAACGACAGAATGCCGGAAATCAATTGACAAAAACGTGACAAGTCGTTTATGATATGACTGATCATGTATAATCAGGCATCGTATGGGACGATCCACGTCCCGTTACCATTACAGGAGGAATAACATGAGCTACACCATTCCTGTCGGACCTTATCATCCCGCGCTGGAGGAGCCGGTACACGCGAAACTGATCGTGGACGGCGAGCGCATCGTCGACGCCGAGGTGTTCATCGGATACAATCACCGCGGCATCGAGAAGCTGTGCCAGGAGCGCAATTTCATCCAGACCATCACGCTGGTCGAGCGCGTGTGCGGCATCTGCTCGCATTCCCACGCGTGGACCTACTGCCGCTGCATCGAGCATATTGCGGGCATGGAGGTTTCCAAGCGCGCGCAGTACATCCGCAATGTGATCGCGGAGCTGGAGCGCATCCATTCTCATCTGCTGTGGCTGGGCGTCGCCTGCCATATCGTCGGCCATGACAGCCTGTTCATGCAGATGTGGGCTGACCGCGAGCAGACCATGGATACGCTGGAGCTGCTCACCGGCAACCGCGTCAACTACGCGATGAATATCATCGGCGGCGTGCGCCGCGACTTCAGCCTGGAGCAGATCGCCGCGACGCTCAAGTGCATCGACGAGCTGGAGGAGCGCATGAAGCGCCTCGCTGACTTCCTGACCACGGACGCCACCCTCGCCATGCGCACCAAGGGCGTCGGCGTGCTGACGACAGAGGACGCCATCCGCATCGGCGCAGAGGGCCCCCATGCCCGTGCGTCCGGCGTGCATATGGATGTGCGCAAGGACAGCCCGTACTCCAGCTACGAGGACTTCGACTTCAACATGATCGTTGCGGACAGCTGCGACGTGTATGCGCGCGTGGTCGTGCGCGTGGGCGAGATCTTCGAGTCCATCAAGATCATCCGTCAGGCGCTGGGCAACCTGCCCGAGGGCGCGCTGAATCTGGGCTATAAGATCCCGAAGGTGCCGGCCGGCGAGTTCGTCGCCCGCCACGAGGCGCCCCGCGGCCATCTCGTCTATAAGGTGGTCACCGCCGGCGGCCCGACCAACAAGCGCGTCTCCATCCATGTGCCGACCTTCCGCAACGCGCCGACCGTGGCGACCATGCTGCGCGGCAACACCGTGGCGGACGGCGGCCTGATCGTGGCCTCCATCGATCCGTGCTTCAGCTGCATGGACTGCTGATCAATGCACGAGATGGCGATTGTGCAGAGCATGCTGGACATTGCTCTGCGCGCCGGGGAAGACGCCGGCGCAAAGCGCATCCGGACCGTCCGCGTGAAGATGGGGGAGTATTCCGACGTGGTGCCCGTCATCATGCGCGAATACTTCGCCGTCGCGGCGAAGGGAACGATCTGCGAGGGCGCAGAGATTGAGATTGCCCGCATTCCCGTCACCATGCGCTGCCGCGCCTGCGGATGGGAGGGCCGGGTCGACCGGCGCCGCATTGTCTGCGGCGGCTGCGGGGGCATTGCGCTGACGCTGCTGACGGGCCGCGAATTCTTCGTGGAGAGCCTGGAGGCGGAGTGAGAGGCACAGCCTGCGGCAAAAGGAGTACATAATATGGAAATTAAAGTCATGCACCAGATCATGGAATGGAACGAGGACGTTTCCGATCAGGTGAAGGCCACGCTTGCGCAGCATCAGATCTGCATGATCAATGTCATGGGCAGCCCGGGCGCGGGCAAGACCAGCCTGATCGTCGCGCTGATCAAGGCGCTGCGCAGCGAATACCGCATCGGCGTGATCGAGGGCGATATCGCCGGCCAGATCGACGCGGAGACCATCGACGCCCTCGGCATCCCGGTTGTGCAGCTGGACACCGACGGCGCCTGCCATATCGAGGCGGAGAGCGTCCGGCACATGCTGCCGATGTTCAGCCTTGAGGACCTTGACGTGCTGATCGTGGAGAATATCGGCAATCTGGTCTGCCCGGCGGAGTTCAATATCGGCGAGGCGTTCCGCGTGGCGCTGCTCTCTGTGCCGGAGGGCGACGACAAGGTGCATAAGTATCCGCTGATGTTTGCCACCTCGGATGCGGTGGTCATGCATAAGTACGACATGCTGCCCTACTTTGAGTTCGACGACGGCAGGGTGGAGGCCGATGCGCGGGGCGTGAACCCGGGCGTGACGGTCTTCCGCGTCTCCAGCCGGACGGGAGAGGGCATGGACGGCCTGCTGGCCTACCTGCGCGCGCGTATTGACGCGGTGCGGGCGGAGCAGGCCGGGACAAAGGAGGAAAACCCCTGATGAAGAAAAGACGTCTGAGCTCGATTATCATCACATTTGTGCCGTGCTTCCTCTTCTGGCTGCTGCTGACGATGTCGGTTGAGCCGGGCGAGCTGATCAGCGGCGTGCTGGTCTGCGGCATCACCGCATGGTTCTCCTCCGGATTCTTCGTCCAGAACGAGAAGCATGCCTTCCGCCTGTTCAATCCCGTTCATCTGATTGAGCTGATCTACTTCATGGTCGCCGTCTTCTCCGTGGAGCTTTTCAAGAGCAACTGGGCGATGGTGAAGACCGTCTTCACAGGCGCGCGCCTCAAGCAGGCGATCGTGAAGATCCCCGTGCATCGCGTGACCGACTACTACGGCCTTGCGCTGCTGGCGGACTGCATCACCCTGACGCCCGGCACGATCACGCTGGACGTCATCGACGAGGACGGCCAGATCAGCATGTACGTTCAGTGGCTGATCATGGAGACGGACGACGCGGAGGCGGCCGGCGAGATCATCAAGGGCCGCATGGAAAAATGGATCGGGAGGATCTTTGGATGAGTACGCTGATGGTTCTTGGCGCGATCGTCTATGCTGTGCTGGCGATCCTGCTGTTTATCCGCTTTATCGAGGGCCCGACGGCTGCCGACCGCATGCTCGCGGTCGATATGATCGACGGCCTTGCCTGCCTGATGCTGGTGTTCTATTCGATCTACACCCAGCGCGCGATCTATCTTGACATCGCCATCGTCACGGCGCTGCTGGGCTTCATCAGCACCGTCTTCGTGGCGCGCTATCTGGAAAGGAGAATGTAAGATGGAGATTATCTTTACGATTCTCACCGCAGTCTGCCTGCTCGGCGGCATCCTCTTCGCCGCGACGGGCGTGATCGGCATCCTGCGCTTCCCGGATTACTTCGCCCGCGCGCAGGCGTCGACCTGCATCTCCACCATGGGTACGCTCGGCGCTGTGGCATCCGGTATCTTCTACGCGATCGGCAACGGGCTTGGCGCCGTCTGGTATGTGAAGCTGGTGCTCATCGCGGTGATGATCATGGTCTCCGCCGCCGTGTCCGGCCATTCCCTGAGCAAGGGCACCTATAAGCGCGGCCATCGCCCGCACTTCGGCGGCTTTGTGAAGGATGATTACAAGGAGGATGGCTTCGATGAGCTTTGATCTGCTTTCCGTTCTCAATGTACTGACGCTGATCGGCGCGATGTGCTCCGCTTTCGTCGCCGTTCAGGCCAACCGCATGCTCGACTCCATCGTCGGCATCGCTGCGGCGGGCAGCTTCATTGCCGTCGCGTTCCTGTTCCTGCAGGCGCCTGACGTGGCGATCGCCGAGGCGGCGGTCGGCGCCGTCCTGGGTACGGTGCTCTACATCATCGCCCTGCGCAAGATTATCGGCAAGGAGGAGCATAAGAAATGATGCGCAACGGATATACCGAGCCGACCATCCTCGTGGAGAACGAGGATTCGCTGGGCAGCAAGCGCTCGCTCGTTGCCTTCGTGGCGCTGATCATCGTGATGATCATCGGCGCGACCTGCGCGGCGGAGCTGAGCAAGCTGCCGCCGACCTTCGCCGGCAACGTGGACGTCGCCGCGCTGAATGAGAATCCCGAGGCTTATGACCTGACCGATGCGGACGGCTCCGCGCACGTCATCGTCTCCAAGAATCTGGCCGAGACCGATGCGAAGAATGTCTGCTTCTCCGTCGTCTTCAACTTCCGCGGCTATGACACGATGGGTGAGAGCTTCATCCTGATCGCCGCGCTTTCCGGCAGCCTGTGCATCCTGCGCACGCCCAAGAAGCTCAAGCATAAGAAAGCGAAGAAGGAGGCCGCCTGATATGAGCGAAATGCAAGAGAAGAATATGAGCGCGGCCGTTCAGGCTGCGCCTGCCGCTGAGCCGGAGGCAAAGGCGTCCGTTCTGCATGCCGAGGAGGCTGTGGAGCAGGCTGTTGCCGAGCCGGTCGTCGGCTTTGTCGATACAAACGAGCCCTCCGATGCGGACAATCCCGATCCGGCGGATCTTGTGGATACGCCCGTCGTGCGCAAGAAGGCGCTGGGCATCATCGTGCGCTACGGCGCGAATCTGTTCCTGCCGCTGGCCTGCACGTTCGGCGGCTACGTCGTGCTGCATGGCGACTCCTCGCCGGGCGGCGGCTTCCAGGGCGGCGTGCTGATCGCCGCTGCCGTGCTGCTGGTCTTCCTTGGCTACGGCAGCCAGAAGCTGTCCACCACCTTCAAGGAGAGCTTTCTGCACAGCAGTGAGACCGTTGCGGAGATCATGTATATCGCCATCGGTCTGATCGGCGTGATCGTCGGCCTTGACTTTGCGGTCAATATGGCCATCGATGTGTTCAACATCGAGACCGCCGTGCTGATGAATCATGCGGTCGGCTATCACGTCATGGCGGGCGTTGGCTGCCTGCTGATCATGATGCTGGGTATGCTCTCCTCCACGGAGGGCGTGGCCGAGTACCACGAAGAAGAGGAGGAAGAGGAAGAATGACCTTCAATTACTTCGTTTCGTTTTTCTTCATTGTGCTGGGTCTGTTCTGCATCATCACCCGTCACAATCTGTTCAAGGTCGTCATCGGCATGTCCGTCGTCGACTATGGCACGAACCTGCTGATCGTCTCCATCGGCGCCTCCAATAAGGGCACCGCGCCGATCTATGCCGAGGGCGAGATCCTGCCCGGCACATGGTTCGTCGATCCGATTCCGCAGGCGCTCACGCTGACGAGCATCGTCATCGGCGCCTGTATCACCGCGATGGCGCTGTCTCTGGTGATCAAGATCTATCACCGCTACGGCACGCTCGATACTCGTGAGATCAGGAGGTTGCACGGCTAATGGAGAACTTCCCGATTCTGGCAATCATGACCCTGTTCATGGGCGCCTTCATCAACAGCCTTGCCGGCCGCAGAAGCTACAAGGCGCGCTGCGCTATCGTGTTCACGACGATGGCCATTTCCCTGATTCTCGTGCTGGCGATGGTGCCGTCCGTCATGGGCGGCGGCGAGATCGTCTGCTACTGGATGGGCGGCTGGGCGCCGGAGGCTGACTGGGCCTACGGTATCGGCCTTGAGGTCGACGCGCTGTCCCTGTTCTTTGGCCTGATCGTCACCATCGCCGTGATGATCTCCGGCGTGTACAGCTTCACCTATATGAAGCATGACGACAGCCAGGTTAACTTCTATACGCTCTTCCTGATGCTGGCGGGCAGCGTGCTGGGCCTTGTGCTCTCCGGCGACCTGTTCAACATCTTCGTCATGGTCGAGATCATGACCTTCACCGCTGTCGCGCTGACAGCCTTCCGCAATGATACCGAGGGCGCGCTCGAGGGTGCGTTCAAGTATCTGGTGGTCGGCTCTCTGGGCTCCATGAGCATCCTGGTGGGCACGATCCTCATCTACGCCTGCCTGCATACGCTCAACCTTGCCCAGATCGCGCAGATGGCGATCCATGCGAGGAACCCGGTCATGGTGATTGCCTTCGGCTTCCTGTTCGTCGGCTTCTGCACCAAGGCGTTCATGTTCCCGTTCCAGCCGCTGGCTGCGGATGCGCATGCCGTCGCCCCGGCGTCCATCTCCATGATGATCTCCGGCGTGCTGACCAAGTGCGGCGTCTACGGCCTGATCCGTCTGGTGTATGTGCTCTTCCAGAACATCGGACAGACCCATGTGCAGTATCTCGTCACCGGCATGGGCTGCGTGACCATGTTTATCTGCGTGACCATGGCCTTTAACCAGCATAACTTCAAGCGCCTGCTGGCGTTCCACTCCATCTCTCAGGTGGGCTATGTGGTCACCGCGCTGGGCCTTGGCACCGCGCTGGGCCTCTCTGCCGGCCTGTATCATGCGATCAATCACACCCTGTTCAAGGGCCTGCTCTTCCTTGTTGCGGGCGCTGTGCAGCACCAGACCGGCACGCTGGATCTGGACGAGCTGGGAGGCCTCTCCAAGAAGATGCCCAGAACGACGGCGCTGTTCCTGATCGGCGCGGCGTCCATCTCCGGCATTCCGCCGTTCAACGGCTTTGCCTCCAAGTGGATGATCTATCAGGCCGCCTTCAGCAAGGCGGTGAATACTGACAACTTCTTCTATCTGCTGGTGTGCGGCGTTGCGCTGATCACCTCCGTGCTGACGCTGGCTTCCTTTGTGAAGGTGGCGCAGAGCGCGTTCTTTGGTCAGTGCTCTGTGCTCTGCCGCGATGCTGAGGACTGCGAGAAGGGCATGCTCGTCCCGATGAGCGTGCTGGCTGTGCTGTGCGTTGTGCTGGGCCTGATCCCGGATCAGTTCGGCACGCTCTTCCTCAAGCCGGCTGCCGGCGCTGCGATGGATCCGGGCGTCTACATCTCCGCCATGCTGCGCGGTGCGGACGCGACCGTGATGCCCGCGATCTATGGCTATGTCGGCGCATGGAACCCGGTGTTCTTCATCGTCCTGCTGCTGATCGTGACCGTCGGCGTGACGATCTATTCCGTGAGCGCGCCGCTGCGCCGTCCGGAGCCGCTCGCTGAGGGCGATGTGGAGGACGAGCATGTCCTGCCGGAGAATGCGAAGTACGAGCCGTTCTTCTCAGGCGAGGAGAGCGTGCACTCCCATGTGGGCGGCAGCGATCTGTTCTGGGGCTTCAAGGAGAACTGGAAGAAGTATTTCTCCTTCTGGCATGACTGGCACAGCGGCATCGTCAATGACTACGAGCTCTACGGCGTGGTGTTCCTCGCCGCGGCGCTGATCTACTGCATGCTGTTTGTGTAAGGGGGCAGTGATATGATGACGTTTATTCAGACTATCCTCAATATTCTGCTGCTTCCGGGTCTTGCGTTCACGCTGATTGCGAGCATCTGGCTTGCGGGCGTTGACCGCGTGCTCGTCGCGCGCATGCAGCGCCGCGTCGGCCCGTCCCTGCTGCAGCCGCTCTATGATGTGCTCAAGTGCCTTGGCAAGGAGACCATCATCCCGCGCAAGGCGAATGAGAAGGTCTTCCTTCTCGCGCCGGTCGTGGGTCTCGCCAGCGTGCTGGTGACGGCAATGTTCCTGCCGGTCGGCGGCGTTTCCGCGCTGAAGGTCAATTCCGATATGGTCGTCATTCTCTACCTGCTGACGCTGGCGAGCGTCACGCTGATCGTCGGCGCGTCCGCCTCCGGCTCTCCGTTTGCCGGCGTGGGTCTCTCCCGCGAGATGGTCGCCATGATCAGCTACGAGCTGCCGCTGGTGCTGGTGATGCTGACGGTCGGCCGCGTCTGCGGCAAGGGCCTTGCGACCTTCTCCCTGAGCACGGTGACCGCGTATCAGGCGGCGAACGGCCCGCTGCTGCTCAATCCGGTGCTCTGGCCTGCGGCGATTGCGATGCTCTTCGTCATCCCGTGCGAGGTCGGTCAGCATCCCTTTGACATTGACGAGGCGGAGACTGAGATCTGCGAGGGCGTGCTGGCGGAGTATTCCGGCAGGCCGCTGGCGCAGTTCAAGATGATGCACAATGTGAAGATGTACGTGATGAGCGGCCTGTTCTGCGCGATGTTCCTGAACATCAGCACCGGCTTCATCCTCGCGGACATTCTGATCTACTGCGTGGCCTGCACGCTGGTGACCTTCGTCTCCATGAGCGTGCCGCATGCCGTGACCGCGCGCTTCCGTGTCGAGCAGGTCTTCAAGTTCTACTGGACGGTCGTGACCGGCTGCGCCGCGCTGAGCCTGATCCTCGTGTGGATCGGCCTGTAAGGAGGACGCTATGCTTTTCAATCTGGATAAGAAAATCACCGAGGCGATTGACGACGCGGCGTCCAAATCCCTCTGGCTGTATCACATCAATGCCGGCAGCTGCAACGGCTGCGACATTGAGATCGTCGCCGCGCTGACCCCGCGCTATGATGCGGAGCGCCTTGGCTGCAAGCTGACCGGCTCTCCGCGTCAGGCGGATATCGTGCTGGTCTCCGGCCCTGTCACGCTGCAGAGCCGCGACCGCCTCATCCGCACGCTGGCGCAGGTGCCGGAACCCTACTGCCTTGTGACCGTGGGCAGCTGCCCGTGCAGCGGCAACGTCTTCAAGGGCAGCTACGCGATCTGCGGCCCGGTGGATAAGTACCGCCATGTCGACGTCTCCGTCGCCGGCTGTACGCCCAAGCCCGAGGCCATCATGGCCGGCATTGCGCAGGCCGCCGCCATCCTGAAGGAAAAGAGAAGGGGGATGCACGAGTAATGGCGAAGCTACCATATCTGGGCACGGCCCTGACCAATCTCTTCCGCAAGCCCGTGACCATCGCCTTCCCGGCGGGCGAGGCGCCCGCGGCGCAGCCGGCTTATCGCGGCCGCATCGCCTTTGACGCCAGCAAGTGCATCAACTGCGGCATGTGCGAGCGCGTCTGCGCGCCCAGCTGCATGACCCGCGTGGCCAAGCCGCTGGAGGGCGGCGAGCCGGGCGATCAGGAGATCACCTTCACCTTCGATATGACCAGCTGCACCTTCTGCGGCATGTGCGCCGACTTCTGCGCGAAGAAGGCCATCACCCTGACGGAGGACTACATGATGACCGGCATCATCGCCGAGGACTTCCTCGTCACCGGCAAGGTCATCAAGAAGGCCCCGCCCAAGCCCAAGTTCACCCCGGAGCAGCTGGCCGCGATGAAGGCCGCCGCCGAGGCGAAGAAGAAAGCCGCCGAGGCCGCGAAGGCCGCTGCCCAGCAGGCATGACCGGCGGCATCCAAAGGATACAATACGCTGTGACCGGCATTGTGCAGGGAGTGGGCTTCCGCCCCTTCCTGCACAGGCTGGCCAGAGAGACGGGCGTCACGGGCTTCGCGCGCAACACCGGGCACGGCGTCAGCGGAGAGGCGCAGGGGGATGCGCAGGCCGTCGGGGTGTTCCTCGCAGGGCTGACGGATCCGCGCAGGCTGCCGCCGCTTGCCGTTGTGCGCGAGATGACGCATCAGGCCATTGCGCCTGTGCCCGGCGAGACGGGCTTTGCGATCTGCGCGAGCGCGGCCGACGGGCGGGAGACGCTGATCTCTCCGGATATCGGGATGTGCGAGGACTGCCGAAGGGAGCTGTTTGATCCCGCAGACAGGCGCTATCGCTATCCGTTCATTAACTGCACCAACTGCGGGCCGCGCTTTACGATTGTGCGGCGCGTGCCGTATGACCGGGCGAGCACGACGATGGCGCGCTTTGCGATGTGCGCTGACTGTGCGCGCGAATACGGCGATATTGAGGACAGACGCTATCATGCGCAGCCCGACTGCTGCAGCGGCTGCGGCCCGAGGCTCTGGTATGCCGGCGCGGACGGGAACGAGCAGCCGGGCGACGCGATCGCACAGGCGCAGGCGCTGCTCATGCGCGGCGGCGTGCTCGCGGTCAAGGGGCTTGGCGGCTTTCATCTGGCGTGCCTGCCGGATGAGGCGGCGTCCTCCATGCTGCGCGCGCGCAAGCACAGGGATGAGAAGCCCTTTGCTTTGATGTGCCGCGATATGGATGCCGTCAGGCGGATCTGTATCGCCGGCGCGGAGGAGGAGCAGGCACTCCTTGGCCCGCGCAAGCCCATTGTGCTGCTGCGCAAGCGGCAGCGGGGGAGTCTGACATGGCTCAGCGATAATGAGGATATCGGCGTGATGCTGCCGTATACGCCGCTGCATGCGCTGCTGATGGACGGCGAGGCGGATACACTGGTGATGACCAGCGCGAACCCGAGCGCGCTGCCCGCTGTGATATCCAATGATGAGGCGGTCGCCTCTCTTCACGGGATTGCGGATGGCTATCTGCTCCATGACAGGGAGATCGAGGCGCGCTGCGACGACAGCGTGCTGCGGATAGCGGACGACGGGCGCGGCATGGCGGAGTATTTCATCCGCAGGAGCCGCGGCTATGCGCCGCAGCCTGTTCATATTGACTTTGACTGCACAGGCGTCCTCGCTCTCGGCGCGGAGCAGAAGGCCAGCTTCGCCCTTGGCAAGGGGCAGGACGTCTTTTACAGCCAGCATATCGGCGATCTGAAGAACGCGGAGACGCTGGCGCATTATGAGGATCAGATTGCGCGGTACATGTCCCTCTTCGGCATAGAGCCTAAGCGGGTGGTCTGCGATCTGCATCCGGATTATCTGTCTTCGCGCTATGCGGGCAGGACAGGCCTTCCCGTGCTGCGCGTCCAGCATCATCACGCGCATATGCTCTCCTGCATGGCGGATAACGGCCTTGACGGGGAATGCATCGGCGTGATCTGGGACGGCACGGGGCTTGGCGAGGATCAGACCATCTGGGGCGGCGAGTTCTTGATTGGCGGGTATGGCGGCGTGAGCCGCGCCGCGTCGATGCGCCCCATTCTGCTGCCGGGCGGGGATGCTGCGATCCGGCAGATCAGCCGCATCGGGGATTCGCTCCTGTGGGATGCGGGGCTGCCCGGCGCGTCTCCGCTGACCGCAGCGATGCTGGATAAGCGGATCAACTGCCCGCCCTCGAGCGGAATGGGCCGCCTGTTTGACGGCGTGTATGCGCTGCTGACAGGGCGCAGGGATGTGACCTACGAGGGGCAGGGCGCTGTGCTGCTGGAGGCGCTGGCCTGCGGCGCGCAGGATGAGGCGGGGAGCCTGCCTGTGCAGCTGTATACCGATGAGAGCGGCGTGCTGCGGCTGGATACGCGGCCGATGATCCGTGCGCTTGTCTCCCTGCGGGACGGCGGCGCGGAGAGTGCGCGCCTTGCGATGATGTTCCATCGCACGCTGATCGGGGCTGCTGTGCAGATCTGCGTGCAGCTGCGCGGGCGGACAGGGCTTGACCGCGTGGTGCTGTCCGGCGGCGTGTTTTTCAATCAGATCCTGCTGCGGGGGCTTTCCTCCGCGCTGCGCGATCAGGGCTTTGGCGTGTATATCCATCACCGTGTCAGCACGAGCGATGAGGGCATCGCGCTGGGGCAGCTGGCGGCGGCCTGCTCAGGCGGGCAGGATGCGTGAATCATGTTTTGTATTTGAGGAGTTATTATGTGTCTGGCAGTCCCATTGAAGCTGATTTCCGTCGATGGCAGGCAGGGCGTCGGCGAGTTTGACGGCGTGCGCCGCAGCGTCCGGCTCGATTTTGTGCCGAAGGCTGCCGTGGGCGATTATGTGATCGTGCATGCCGGCTTCGCCATCGAGACGATGAAGCCCGAGCAGGCTGAGGCGGACAGGCAGGCCTTCCGCGAGGTGACCGATGCGCTCTGAGGAGATGCTTGCGGCGATCCGCGGGATGCGCTTTGACGGCCGCGATGCGGGCAGGCCGCTGACGCTCATGGAGGTCTGCGGCACGCACACCATGGCCATCGCAAAGGCCGGTCTGCGCCAGCTGCTGCCGCCGTCCGTCCGGCTGATCTCCGGGCCGGGCTGCCCGGTCTGCGTGACGCCGGCCGGCGCGCTGGATGCCGTGCTCGATTTTGCCATGCGGGAGGATGTGATCCTGACCAGCTATGGCGATCTGCTGCGCGTGCCCGGCAGCCGCAGGGGCGATCATCTCCTTGCCCGCCGCGCAAAGGGCGCGGATGTGCGCATGGTGTATTCGCCGATGGACGCGCTGGAGCTGGCGAAAAAGACGCCGGGGAAGCAGATTGTGTTCCTCGCCGTGGGGTTTGAGACCACCGCGCCGGGGACGGCGGCCTGCATTCTGACGGCGCAGGAGGAGAACGCTGACAATTTCAGCGTGCTCTGCCTGATGAAGTATACCGTGCCCGCGCTGCGGGCGATTCTGAATGACCCGGCGTGCAGCGTCGACGGGCTGATCTGCCCGGGGCATGTCGCTGCGATCACCGGCAGCGACGCCTTTGACTTTATCCCGCGGGAGTACGGTCTGCCGGCGGCTGTCGGCGGATTTGACGGCGGGGATGTGATTGCCGCTGTGCATGCGCTGTGCGATATGCGCGCGAAGGGGATTGCGCAGATGGTCAACTGCTATGAGCGCGTGGTGAGCGCGCAGGGCAACCGCGCTGCGCT
Organism: Clostridia bacterium; assembly: GCA_017938795.1. GTDB lineage: Bacteria > Bacillota > Clostridia > Christensenellales > Aristaeellaceae > Ventricola. The sequence continues at coordinate 6,944 of JAGBAV010000029.1, read as the reverse complement.
GGCTGCGATGGAGGCTGTCTTTGAGCCAGCGGACGACGTCTGGCGCGGCCTTGGCCTCCTGCCGATGAGCGGCATGCGCATCCGGGAGGCATACAGCCGCTATGACGCGGCGAAGCGATTCAATATCGAAGGGCTTGACCGGGATATCGAGAAGGCGGGCGGCTGCCGCTGCGGCGACGTGCTGCGCGGCGTGATCGCGCCGCAGGAATGCCCGCTCTTCGGGCGCGTTTGTACGCCGGCAGATCCTGTCGGGCCGTGCATGGTGTCGGGCGAGGGCGCCTGCGCCGCGGCATACAAGTATCAGGGCATCGTGTGAGGTGAGGGGAATGGACGAATTCATCACCATGGATCATGGCAGCGGCGGCGTGAAGACGAGCGAGCTGATCGACGAGCTGCTTCGGCCTGCGTTTTCCAATCCTGCGCTGGATGCGCTGGGGGACGGCGCGCTGCTCTGCGTGCCGGAGGGCGGCAGGCTGGCGTTTTCGACGGATTCCTTCGTCGTACAGCCGCTGTTCTTCCCCGGCGGGGATATCGGCAAGCTGGCCGTCTGCGGGACGGTGAATGACCTGGCGATGTGCGGCGCGCAGCCGCTGTGGCTGTCCCTCTCGGCGATCCTTGAAGAGGGGCTGCCGATGGACACGCTGCGGCGCGTGGTGGACTCGATTGCTGCGGCGGCGAAGGACGCCGGTGTGCAGATTGTCACAGGCGATACGAAGGTCGTCGAGCGCGGCCATGGCGACGGGATCTACCTGAATACCTCGGGCGTGGGCGTTGTGCGCTGCCCGGGGCTGACGCCGGATGCAATCCGCGCGGGGGATCAGGTGCTGGTCACCGGCCCCGTCGGGGATCATGGCGCGGCGGTGATGCTCGCGCGCAGTGAGCTGGGCGTGGAGGCGGATTTTGTCAGCGACTGCATGCCGCTGCATCGTCTGGCCCGCGCGGCGTGGGAGGCCGGCGGCGTGCGCTGCCTGCGCGATGCGACGCGGGGCGGCGTGGCGACGACGCTCAATGAATTCACAGAGGGGCGCAGCTTCGGCATTCAGCTGAAGGAGAGCCGCATCCCCGTGCGGCCGCAGGTCCGCGCGGTCTGCGATCTGCTGGGGCTTGACCCGCTGTACTGCGCGAACGAGGGGCGCATGCTCGCCGTCGTCGCGCCGGAGCAGGCGCAGGCCGTGCTCAGCGCCCTGCGCGGCACGTCGGGCGGCGAGGGAGCCGCGCTGATCGGCGAGGTGACGGAGCGGTTCCCCGGCAGGGTGACGCTTGAGAACGCCTACGGCGCTAACCGCATCCTCTCCAAGCTTACGGGCGCGCAGCTGCCCAGAATCTGCTGAAACCCATAACAGTTTATGATATAACAACCCCGCCAGCAAACACCGGCAGGGAACTGCACAGGAGGCAACAGTATGCAGACGAACAGAAAAACGATGATTACGAAGGATCAGATTGTCCCGATCGCGAAGAAGATGCGCGAGGAGGGCGTGCAGCTGATCATGATCCACGGCTATCTGGATGACGACGGCCTGCCGGTCATCAGCTACGAGTATTCCATGGGCCCGATGGTGGACAGCTATGAGGTCCGCGGCGAGCGCGTGCTGCCGAGCATCGAGCCCATCTACGATCTGGCGGCGCAGTGGCCCGAGCGCGAGCTGTGCGAGCTGATCGATGTGGAGTTTGAGGGGCTGGATACCTCCAAGCGCCTGTTCATGCCGGACAACCTGCTGGAGGGCAACGGCCAGATTCTGGTGACCTCCCTCAGCGAGCTGCGCCGCGCGAATGTCGACGAGCGCGCCGACGGCAAGAAGTGATCTGCAGGAGAGCTGCTTCGGCGGCTCTCCTTTTTGATGCAGCCGGTTTTTCTGTGAATGCCGGATGCTGCGCTGCATGGCGCGGAGGCATGCGGCGCATACTGGCATGGAGTAAGCTGATGAATACTGAATGCAAAAAACATAAAAAATCATGCTGCGGCGTGAATTTTTATTTTACAAGCCGCCCGAATTGATGTATAATATTCGGGTGAAATTCAACCCCGACATTCTGGACCAAGTCAGATTGGAGTGTTGTACGATGAGTCGGATGATTGGTACTGTTTCTATGGGTATCCGTGCGCCCATTATCCGTGAGGGCGACAACCTTGTGGATATTGTTGTCGGCTGTATTACCGATGCGATGCGCGAGGATGGCCTTGCGCCGCGCAACCGTGACGTTGTCGCGATGACCGAGGCGATTGTCGCCCGCTCTCAGGGTAACTACTGCTCTGTGGACGATATTGCGCAGGACGTCCGCGCCAAGCTCGGCGGCGAGACGATCGGCGTGATCTTCCCGATCCTGAGCCGCAACCGCTTTGCTATCTGCCTGCGCGGCATCGCCAAGGGCGCGAAGAAGGTCGTGCTGATGCTCAGCTATCCGTCCGACGAGGTGGGCAACCATCTGCTGGATCTGGATATGCTCGATGAGAAGGGCGTCAATCCCTACAGCGATGTGCTCACGCTGGAGCGCTACCGCGAGCTGTTCGGCTATGCGAAGCATACCTTCACCGGCGTTGACTACATCGAGTATTACGCCGACCTGATCCGCGAGATGGGCGCTGAGGTAGAGGTTGTCTTTGCCAATGACCCGCGCGCGATCCTCAAGTACACCAAGAATGTCCTCAACTGCGATATCCACACCCGTGCGCGCACCAAGCGTCTGCTTCGCGCCGCCGGTGCGGAGCGTGTGTACGGCCTTGACGATATCATGAATGCGCCGGTCAATGGCAGCGGCTACAATGCTGCGTACGGCCTGCTGGGCTCCAATAAGTCCACCGAGGATAAGATCAAGCTCTTCCCGCGCGAGTGTCAGGATCTGGTCGAAGCCATTCAGGCGAAGCTGCTGGAGATCACCGGCAAGCATATCGAGGTCATGGTCTATGGCGACGGCGCGTTCAAGGATCCCGTCGGCAAGATCTGGGAGCTCGCCGATCCGGTCGTCTCCCCGGCGTATACCCCGGGCCTTGAGGGCACGCCGAACGAGCTGAAGCTCAAGTACCTCGCGGATAACGACTTCGCCGCCCTGTCCGGCGAGGAGCTGCGCGATGCGATCCGCAGCGAGATCATGAAGAAGGACGGCAGCCTCGTGGGCAACATGGCCTCCCAGGGCACGACCCCGCGCCGCCTGACCGACCTGATCGGCTCCCTGTGCGACCTGACCTCCGGCTCCGGCGACAAGGGCACCCCGATCGTCTATATCCAGGGCTACTTCGACAACTACACCAACGACTGATATGCATAATAGGACGCCGCGCAGGCTGCAGATCTGCGCGGCGTCTTTTTCTGTTGGCTGTTGATTCATTCTGCGGCAGCGACGGATTCCACTTCGCCGCTGTCCGCGCGCAGCGTGACCAGCACGCAGGCCGAGGGAAGCGCGTCGCTAACCGGCTCCGCATAGCAGTGCACCGTATAGCGGGCGATGCCGTCTCCGCTGGCGGCCTCGGCATAGAGCATCGGATAGCAGGCCGGGGCTGCGTCCGCAGGGAGGCCGAGTGTTCTCAGGGCGTCTTGGCTGGCGTCCTGCGCGATCTGCTTCGCCTGATCGGCGGTGATCTCGCCGTCCCTTGCTGTGCGGAGCATGCCGCCCTCATACCGGCGGGAGAACTCCGCCTGCTGATCCTGCGGCCATGTCATCAGGTGTGCGCCGTTCTTTTCATACCATGAGCGCACCTCGGCGGATTCGCTGTTGACATAGGCCGGAATGGTTGCAAGGCGGGGCGTGGAATGCCGCAGCACGCTGCCGTCCGTGCAGGAGACGGTCGCCGTGAAGCGGCAGCCGTTGTCGTAGATGCTCTCCATGGTGACGGTGCAGATCTGCGCGCCGCCCTCCTCGCCGTATGCTGCGCTGACGGCGTATTCCTCAAAGGTAAAGACGGAGGTGTCGCATACGCGCTCAAAGCATGCGCGGACGATGCGGATGGCGTCGTCCTCGCTCAGCGGCGCGGCGGTAGGCGCCGGCGTGGGATCGGGGGTGATCAGCGGCGTCGGCGTGGCGGCGGGCTGCGCGGTGACAATGAGGTCGGGGCGTGCGGTTGCTTCGCCGCCGATAACAGTGACCCGAGAGCCGTCCTGATGCGCGCGCATGGTAAAGAGTACGGCAGGCACAAGGATCACGGCGACAGCCGCTGCGCTCACGGCGAACCGCAGGAGACGGCTGCGCCTGTGGGCGGGCCGGCGTATCTGCCCGCTGCTGTGCATAGCCTCGAGCACGCTGCGCGTGTCATGCGCATTGAAGCGGACGCCGGAGAGGCTTTCGTCGATGGCGCTGCGGATCCTGTTGTCGTTGTTCATCGGGTTCAGCCTCCTTTCAGTCTGCGTCGAGGTATTGACGGAGTTTCTTCTGCGCCTGCTGCAGCCAGCGCGTGGCCGTCGGCGCGGAGATGTTGAGCACCTGCGCGCAGGTGCGCAGATTCAGATCCTGATAGTAGTACAGGAGCGTGATATCCTTGAGCTTCTGCGGGAGGGCCATCACAGCCTGTGTGAGCGCGAGGTTCTCCTCATGCCTGGGCATGCAGGAGAGGGGCAGGGTGTCGATGACCTGCCTGCGGTCGACATGGCGCATCCATGAGGAGCGGAGCGTGTCCTTGCAGGTGTTGATGGCGATGCGCATCAGCCATGCCTTCTCGCTGCGGATTTCGCCGCTCATCAGCTGGTCAAGGTGATTGTATGCCTTGATGAAGGTCTCCTGCGCCGCATCCTCGGAGAGGCTGAGGTCGCGCAGGTAGACGCAGCACATGCGCTTGACGCTGTCGCCGTATTCATTCATCAGAAAGACGAGCATCTGCTCTCTCTCCTCTTCTGTATAGGGAACCATCGCGCCTCTCACCTCCTGTTCCTATGACGATGCACAGAAAAGAAAGTTTCACATCATTTGCGGGATTCCTGCTTTTTGGCAGCATTCTTTTTCGGCGGACGCCGCAGACAAAAAGCCGGCCCCGCGGATGCGGGACCGGCTCCGGTGAGACAGGGGTCAGTGCAGGGAGAAGTGCGGCCGCGGCTTGTTGTGCACGCGGGCGCTGGTCTTGCCCTCGGGCTGGATTTCGCCGGCGCGCAGCAGGGCGGTGCGGGTCAGCATCGGGCCGACGAGCTCATAGACAAGGACGCTGAAGAGCACGACATTGCGCACCAGCTGCCCGTCGCCGAGGGAGGTCGCCGTCATGGCCATGCCCAGCGCGACGCCCGCCTGCGGCAGCAGGGTGATGCCGAGGTTCTTGGTGATGGCGTCGGAGCACTTGGTGGCAAGGCAGCTCCCGTAGGCGCCGATATACTTGCCGGCAGAGCGGAAGAGGATGTAGATCACGCCGATGATCAGCGTGACGGGATTGGCGATGACCTTCAGATCCAGCTCTGCGCCGGAGATGACGAAGAACAGGATATTCAGCGGCATGGTCCAGCCGTCCACGCGGCTCATGAGCTCCTCGGATGTCGGGCAGATGTTGCAGAAGACGGTGCCCGTCATCATGCACACCAGCAGCAGGGAGAAGCCGATATGCACGCCGCCGACGGTGAAATGCAGCATGGACAGGCCGACGGTCAGCATCACGAAGGCGACGGAGATGGTCATGCGCTTACTGCGGGAATGGAAGTATTTCTCCATCGTATGCAGCAGAAAGCCCATCAGCGCGCCGAGCGCGAGGGAGAGGACGATCTCCAGCAGCGGCTCCACGACGACGCCCATCAGGCTGACGCTGCCCATCTCCAGCGCGCAGGCGACGCCGAAGGACGCGGAGAAGAGGAGCAGGCCGACGGCATCGTCAATTGCGACGACCAGCATCAGCAGCCGCGTCAGCGGGCCGTCCGCCTTATACTGGCGCACGACCATCAGGGTTGCGGCGGGGGCGGTCGCAGAGGCGATGGCGCCCAGCGTGATGGCAGCCGGGACGGAGAGGATCTGCGGGAAGGCAATGTGCAGCGCGATGAGCGCGGCGTCCACGACGAGCGTGGTGATCACAGCCTGCGCGACGCCGATGATGATGGCCTTCGCGCCCATATGGCGCAGCTGGCCGATGCGGAATTCATTGCCGATGGTGAAGGCAATGAAGCCGAGCGCCGTCTTGGTGACGATGCTCATCACCTCGACCTGCTCCATGGTGGTGAAGCCGAGGCCGGGGACGCCGGCGCGGCCGAGGACGTACGGCCCCAGCGCGATGCCGGCAACGAGATAGGCGGTGACGGCGGGCAGGTTGAGCGCCTTGGTCACGCGCGAGAACATCAGACCGCCCAGCAGCGCAGCGGCCAGACAGATCAGATGGATTTCCATATCGGGTCATCTTCTTTCTGTTATGCTTGCCGTCGTTTTGTTGACGCGGCGTGCGTATCATAGCACCGAAGCAAGAAAGCATCAAGTGCAAAAGATGACAAACTTTGGCTCAAAAGATACAGCGGTTTCATGCGCAGGATTGGTTTCGCCCAATGACCCGCCGCAGGTTTTGCTTGTCTCTTTTCCGGCGTGCGGATATAATAAGGATACTATATGGATTCTGGAGGCTTCCTGTTATGGGCAGAGTCATTGGCATTGATCTGGGTACGACCAACAGCTGCATGGCCGTCATCGAGGGCGGCGAGCCTGTGATCATCCCCAATTCAGAGGGCGGGCGCACGACGCCCTCCGTCGTGTGCATCACGAAGAGCGGCGAGCGCGTTGTGGGCGAGGCCGCGCGCAGGCAGCAGGCGGTCATGCCTGAGCGCACCGTGCTGTCCATCAAGCGCGAGATGGGCAACGACTATCATGTGAAGATCGACGGCAGGCGCTATTCCCCGCAGGAAATCTCCGCCGTCATCCTGCAGAAGCTGCGCCGCGACGCGGAGGCCTTCCTCGGCGAGGAGGTCACGCAGGCGGTCATCACCGTGCCGGCGTATTTCACCGACAGCCAGAGGCAGGCGACCAAGGACGCCGGGCGCATCGCCGGGCTGGAGGTG
>JAGBAV010000028.1 GCA_017938795.1 Clostridia bacterium | reverse complement strand
TCGCTGCACCAAGTGCTCGGGCAGCGGCTTCATGCGCGTGACGCGCACGGTCAATATGAACGTGCCGGCGGGCGTGGACGACGGGCAGAACTTCAAGACCATCCCGGGCGAGGGCGAGCCGGGCCGCAACGGCGGCCCCGCGGGCGATCTGTACATTACCTGCTCCGTGCGCCCGCACAGGATCTTCAAGCGCGACCGCTACGATCTCTACTGCGATGTGCCGATCAGCTTCACGCAGGCGGCGCTGGGCGGGGATATCGACGTTCCGACGCTCGAAGGCACGATGCAGTACAGCATCCCGGCCGGTACGCAGGAGGGCGCGTCCTTCCGCATCCGCGGGCAGGGCGTGCAGCAGCTGCGCGGCACGGGCAGGGGCGATCTCTTCTTCACCGTGCACGTCGAGGTGCCCAAGCATCTTGGCGAGCGCCAGAAGGAGCTGCTGCGCCAGTTCGAGGATTCCCTCAGCGGGCGCGAGTACGAGCGCCGCAAGAGCTTCGGCGATCAGGTGAAGAGCTATATCAAAGAGAACGCCGAGCGCTTCAAGGAAAAATTCGACAAGAAATAAAGGGATTTCCCGGCCTGAATAAGAAATATTTCTTATTCAGGCTTTTTGGGTTCCGGTCAGGCGGCCGGATGCGAGTGATGCAGCGCGCAGAGCGCAGGAGGGCAATATGGATTGGATGGAAATCGTGGTGCACACCACGACCATGGGCGCGGATATCGTCAGCGAGGTGCTGATGAACGCCGGCGCCGTCGGCACGATGATCGAGGACAGGTATGACGTCACCTCCAGTCGGAAGGAAGACGGCATGTGGGATATGATCGACGAAGATGTTCTGGCCAACATGAGCGAGGATGTGCTGGTCAAGGCGTATTTCCGCGACGACGTCAGCGCGCAGGAGGTCCTGCTGCTGCTGGGCGAGCGCCTGAATGAGCTGATGAAGATCGACATGGGCTTTGATATCGGCAGCCTGCAGATTGAGAATAAGAGCGTTCACGAGCAGGACTGGGCGGAGAACTGGAAGAAGTACTACAAGCCCTTCCGCGCGGGCGAGCGCCTTGTGATCAAGCCCAGCTGGGAACCGTATGAGGAAAAGGAGGGCGATCTCGTCCTCGAGCTGGATCCGGGCATGGCCTTTGGCACCGGCACGCATGAGACCACCTTCATGTGCATGGAGCAGCTGGAGAAGTACGTGACGCCCGGCTGTAAGGCGATCGACGTGGGCTGCGGCAGCGGCATTCTGGGCCTCGCCGCGGCGAAGCTGGGCGCGTCTGACGTGCTGGCGATCGACCTTGACGAGCTGGCGGTAAAGGTCGCGGCGGAGAACACGCAGAAGAACGGCCTTGCCGACCGCGTGCGCGTGGTGCACGGCGATCTGCTGGAGAAGGCGAGCGAGCAGGCAGACGTCATCGTCGCCAATATCATCGCGGACGTCATCTGCTTCCTCTGCGGCCCGGCGAAGAAGCACCTGCTGCCCGGCGGCGTGTTTATCTGCTCGGGCATCATCCGCGAGCGCGAGGACGACGTGCAGCGCGCGCTGGCCGAGGCCGGCTATACCGTCTGCAACCGCCTTGCCAAGGGCGAGTGGGTCTGCCTTGCGGCGAAGCTGTAATGGAGTGAGCGTATGCATCGTTTTTTTGCGAATGAGTCGGGGATTATTGACGGCCGTGCCCGGCTGAATACCGAGGATTCGCGCCATGCGCTGCGCGTGCTGCGTCTTGAATGCGGCGACGAGGTGGAGCTGGTCGCCGCGCCGGACCGCTATCTGGCGGTCATCGAGGAGGCGGAGACGGACTGCGTCGTCGTACGCATTACGAAGCCGCTGCGCAGCACGGAGGCCGGCGTCCGCGTGACGCTCTATCAGGGCTTGCCCAAGGCGGATAAGATGGAGCTGATCGTGCAGAAATGCACGGAGCTGGGCGCGGCGGCGATTCAGCCCACGGCGATGGAGCGCAGCGTGGTGAAGCTCGAGGGCAAGGACGCGCAGAAGAAGACCGAGCGCTGGCAGAAGATCGCGCGCGAGGCTGTCAAGCAGTGCGCCCGCGTGGATGTGCCGCAGGTGCGCGGGCCGGCGAGGCTGTCCGCTCTGCTTGATGAATTCAGGGGGCTGGATCTGCTGATCGTCCCGTGGGAGGATGCGCGCGACGGCAGCATCCGCGAATGCCTCGCGCCGCTTGCCGGCCGCGAGGGTCTGCGCGTGGGCGTGGTCATCGGGCCGGAGGGCGGCATTGCTGAGAAGGAGGCGCAGTGGCTGCGCGAGCAGGCGGGCGGCAGGCTCGTGACGCTCGGGCCGCGCATCCTGCGCACGGAGACGGCGGCGCTGGCCTCCGTCACGATGGTGATGGCCTTCCTTGGCGAAATGGAATGACCGGGTGTTTGCCCGGCAGCGGGGAAACTCTTTCATCCGCAAGGGTTGAAAGAATCCCCGCTTTCTTTTATAATATAAAGCATCTTACCAAGGAAAGTGGGCGTGTATATGCGTTTTCGTAAAAGTGTGAAGATCGCCAAGGGCGTGAAGCTCAATCTCTCCAAGACCGGCGCCAGCTTTACGCTCGGCGGCGGCAAGGGCCTGTCCTTCAACGTGGGCAATAAGGGCGCTTACCTCAACTGGAGCATCCCCGGCACGGGCGTGTATGACCGCGTGAGGCTGGATACCCTGCTCAAGGATAAGCTGGGTGGGCTGTTCGGCTTTGGCAAGGATAAGGACGAGAAGGCGGAGGAAGCTGCGCAGGAGCAGAAGAAGACTGCCGCTAAAAAGAAGGCAGTCTCTTCGAAGGCGGCGAAGCCGCAGGGCCCGTCTGAGCAGGAGCTCGACGCTCTCGCGCAGGAGGTTGCGCTCATCAATGTCCATCAGCAGGCCATCGACGTGGCGAGGACGGCGAAGGGCGAGCTCCGCGCCGACGAGGCTGAGGCTGCTGTGGAGAAGTGGCTGGAGGAGGGCGAGGCTCCCATCGCCTTTGCCCTGCAGACCGAGGTGCTCGAGGATAAGGGTGTGGTCATGATCGACCTTGACCTGCCGGAGATCGAGGATATGCCGCAGAATAAGCTCACCGAGCTGGCGGACGGTACCCTCAAGATCAAGAAGAAGACCCAGAAGGAACAGCGCGAGGACTATAAGACCTGCGTGTTCGGCCTTGGCGAGTATGTTGCCAGCCATGTCTTCTCCATCGTGCCGCAGGCGGAGCGTGTGGTTGTGTCCGCGTATACCGAGCGCCGGGATGAGACGACCGGCGAGGCGGAGGATGTCTTTGTCTATTCGCTCGTCTTTACGCGCGGCGATTTTGCCAACGACTATCAGGCGCGCGATCCGCACGATTTCTGCAGCGATCTGACCGGGCGTTTCTATGTGCTGGCCAGCGGTCTGATGAAGAAGATCGTGCCGTTTGAGCCGGAGGATCTGTAATCTGCGGGCGGCGGCGCGCCGCCTGCCAAAGGAGCATTGAGTTATTTCGATGATAAAGGGAAAGACGGCAGCCTTTCATACGCTGGGCTGCAAGGTCAATCAATATGATACGCAGGCAATGCGCGAGCGCTTCGAGGAGGCCGGCGTCCGCACAGTGGGCTTTGACGAGCATGCGGATATCTATGTCGTCAATACCTGCACGGTGACGGGCACGGGCGATAAGAAGAGCATGCAGACCATCCGCCGCTGCCACAGGCAGAACCCGGATGCGGCGATTGTCGTCACCGGCTGTCTTGCGCAGCGCGCTGCGGATGAGCTGAAGCTGCCCGGCGTGCGCCTTGTGCTGGGCACGCAGCGAAGGGGCGAGGTTGTGGAGCTGCTTCATCAGGCGCTCGCGCAGGACTGTGCGCTCGTGGCGGTGGAGTCCCTACGCAAGGCTCCGTTTGAGCGGCTGACCGTGCATGCGCACGAGGGGCATACCCGTGCAACGATGAAGATTCAGGAGGGCTGCGACCGCTGGTGCACCTACTGCATCATTCCCTCCGTGCGCGGTCCGATCCGCTCGCGCCCGCTTGACGAGATCCGCGCAGAGGCGCAGAGCCTCGCTCAGGCAGGGTTTATGGAGGTCGTGCTCACAGGTATCCATCTGACCAGCTACGGCCGCGATACGGGCAATGAGACGCTTCTGGACGCCATCCGCGCCGTGCATGAGGTCGATGGGATCCGCAGGATCCGCCTTGGCTCGCTGGAGCCGGTGATCGTCACGCCTGAGTTTGTCAGCGGGCTGATGCAGCTGCCCAAGGTCTGCCATCAGTTCCATCTGGCGCTGCAGTCGGGCAGCGATACGGTGCTCGCCCGCATGCGCAGGAGATATACCAGCGGGGAGTTCCTTGCGGCCTGCGCGCTGCTGCGCGGGGCGTTTGAGGACTGCGCGCTGACGACGGACGCCATGACCGGCTTCCCCGGGGAGACGGAGCAGGAGTTTTTGGAGACGTGCGAAACCAGCCGCAGCGCCGGATTCGCCAGAATGCATGTCTTCCCGTATTCCGAGCGGGAGGGGACGAAGGCTGCCCTTATGGAGGGCAGCGTGCCGCGGCATGTGCGCGAGGAGCGTGCGCGCAGGCTGATCGCCCTTGGGCATGAGCTGGAGGCGGCTGCGCTTGCCTCGCGCGTGGGCAGGGAAGAAGAGGTCCTTGTCGAGGAGATTGACGCGCAGGGCTGCGGCACGGGCTATACCGGCGGCTATATGCGCGTGAGTGTTCCGGGCGCACAGGCGGATACGATCGTCCGCGTGCGCATCAGCGGCGTGCAGGACGGCGGGCTGCTGGGTGAGATCATGGAGTAATACTGGAGGAGAATTATCATGGAGAATTGCCTTTTCTGTAAGATCGCTGCGGGCGAGATCCCGAGCACGAAGGTGTATGAGGACGAGCAGGTGCTGGCCTTCCGCGATATCGCGCCGCAGGCTCCGGTGCATGTGCTGGTCATCCCCAAGAAGCATGTCAGCGGCTGGTATGACGCCAAGGATGAGGACGACGCGCTGCTCGCGCATCTGATGCGCACGGCTTCCGCTGTGGCGAAGATGGAGAATATCGTGGAGAGCGGCTTCCGTGTGGTCTCCAACTGCGGCGCAGACGCCCAGCAGACGGTGAAGCACCTGCATCTGCATGTCCTCGGCGGCAAGGAAATGGCCGGGGAGATGGCGTAAGAGCACTGTGCCGACTTTAGGCATATAAAATATACAGAAAACTTTCAAAGAAAATCAGAATATGAGTTGACGAATAGGGATTGTTGCGCTATAATTAAGCGTACGGTACTCCATTGACGGCTGGTTTGACGCAATGGATCGTCGAATGTTGAGCCGAGGGGAGGGATACTAGATGTCTGAGATCCGTGTTCGTGAGAATGAATCCCTGGAAAGTGCTCTGAGGAGATTCAAGAGGCAGTGCGCGCGCTCTGGCGTTATCGCGGAGGTTCGTAAGCGTGAGCATTACGAGAAGCCCAGCGTGAAGCGTAAGAAGAAGGCTGAGGCCGCTCGCAAGCGCAAGTACTGATTCGCTGAACATCGCCCCATCGCAAGATGGGGCTTTTTTCATACCATGGCGCCTGTCTGCGGGAATTTGCCGCAGCGGTGTTGATATATACGTATTCCGATAAATGGCTGCATGAACCGGCAAAGCATGTCGGAAGAGGAAGCGGGCGCGGCCGCAGAGCAGCATGGCTTGTCAGCTGCACAGTATCGTGCATCGGGCACAGAGCTGCATGAAGCAGCAGAGTATTTCGGAAGAGGGAGCGGGCACGGCCCGCAGAGCGGCGCAGCCGATCAACCGCACAGCATCGTGCAACGGGCACAGAGCTGCATGAAGCAGCAAAGCATGTCGGAAGAGGGAGCGGGCACGGCCCGCAGAGCGACGCAGCCGATCAACCGCACAGCATCGTGCAACGGGCACAGAGCTGCATGAAGCAGCAAAGCATTTCGGAAGAGGGAGCGGGCACGGCCCGCAGAGCGGCGCAGCCGATCAACCGCACAGCATCGTGCAACGGGCACAGAGCTGCATGAAGCAGCAGAGTATTTCGGAAGAGGAAGCGGGCACGGCCCGCAGAAGAGGGAGCGGGCATGGCCCGCGGAAGAGAAAGCGGGAATAGCCCGCCGGGAGGAAGAGTGTGAAGTACGCATTTTTGCTTTATCCGCATCAGAATATCCGCTATCGTCAGTCGCTGCTGACGCTCGCCCGGCAGGAGCTGAGCATGACGCTCGAGGCGCTTGGCCGCGGCTGCGAGGTCAGGGACTGTGAGATGGGCGGCGCGCCGTTTCTCATCTTCGATGCGCCGAAGCTCACCCAGCGCGATATCCGCATGCTCAGCCAGATCGCCAGCTGCTATGTGATGTTCACCATGGAGGATGGGCAGATGGTGCCGGTGGAGTCGGAGCATCCCAATTACATCGGCGAGGATCTGCCGGCGCTGCTCAAGTATAAGGGCAAGACGAACGAGATGTTCACCGACACCATGCTGACGATGGCGCTGGCGGCGAGCGACTTCATGCCCGTGCATGACAGCCAGCTGATCGTCTGCGACCCGATGGCGGGCAGGGGCACGACAGCGATGCTCGCGCTGCGCCGCGGCTATCACGGCGTGGGCGTGGAGATCGCTAAGCCGGAGGTCAAGGAGGCGTGCGACTACATGACGCGCTACCTTGAGTACCACAGGATCAAGCATAAGAAGACCGAGAGCACGCTGACCGTACGCGGTAAGGCCGGGGGCAGGGAGACGAAGTTCGTCCTGTCGGATACTGCCGAGCATTTCAAGGACGGCGATACGCGCACGCTGCGCCTGATTCAGGGCGATACGCGCGACGCCGCTGCGCTGCTGCGCAGCCAGAGCGTCCATCTGATGGTGACGGATATCCCGTATGGCGTGCAGAAGGGCACGGCGGGCAAGCAGGACTCCATCGGCGGCACGCTGGGCGCAGCGATGCCCGCGTGGCATGATGTGCTCAAGCCCGGCGGTGCGCTTGCGCTGAGCTTCAATACCCACGTGACCAAGCGCGCTTCGCTGGAGGCGCTGGCGCAGGCGGCGGGGTTTGAGGTTGTGAAGACGCCCAGCCTCGAGCACTGGGTTGAGCAGGCGATCAACCGCGACGTGCTGCTGGCGAAAAAACCGAATACATAATCATCAGCTCCTTTCCATACGGCAAATAATTTGTGCGCAGTGTGCATATCCTTGTAGTGAGCACATTCATGGCCATGCCATGCAAGCATCATATTTGCCCTTTGGGAGGAGCTGAATACTTTGGAATCTGTTCATTCATACGGCCGCATGACGGTCCTGCAGCTGCGAGAACTGGCAAAGGAAAAGAAGGTACGCCTGCCCTACGGCGTCAATAAGGCGCAGATCGTCGAGCTGCTCAGCCTCAGAGACAGCGCGTCCGCGCCTGACGGGAAAGAGCCGCAGGAGAGCGAGATCGGACTGTACAAGCCCAAGCCCCTTGGCTACTACGACGAGGAATACGGCACGAGCAACCCCGTTGTCCCCAAGATGATGAAGGCCGGGCTGCTGGACGCCGGGCAGGGCGTGCTGGAGGTGCAGAGCGGAGGCTACGGCTTCCTGCGCGCGCAGAACTGCTCGCCCGGGCCGGAGGATATCTATGTCTCGATCGCGCAGATCCGCCGCTTTGCGCTGCGCAGCGGCGACCATGTCAGCGGCAGGACGCGCCCCAAGCGGGCAGGAGACCGCTACAGCGCGCTGATGTACATCGAGAGCATCAACGGCGAGCCGCCGCAGCGCGCGCTGGAGCGCAGGCCGTTTGACGCGCTGACGCCGATCCACCCTAACCGCCGCCTGACGCTGGAGAGCGAGGCGGGGGAGAATGACGCGTCCATGCGGCTGCTGGATTTCATCGCGCCGATCGGGCTTGGCCAGCGGGCGCTGATTGTCGCCCCGCCCAAGGCCGGAAAGACTGTGCTGCTCAAGAAGATTGCGCATGCCATCGAGCGCAATCACCCGGATATTGAATTGATGGTGCTGCTCATTGACGAGCGCCCGGAGGAGGTCACCGATATCCGCCGCAGCGTGAATGCACCGGTGATGTATTCCACGTTCGATTCGCCGCAGGAGAATCACGTCCGGCTGGCGGATATGGTCTTTGAGCGGGCGCAGCGGCTGGTGGAGCAGGGCAGGGACGTCGTCGTGCTGATGGACAGCCTCACACGTCTGGCGCGCGCCTGCAATGCGATGGCCCCGGGCGGGCGCGCGATGAGCGGCGGTCTCGCCCCCGGCGTGCTGGCAAAGCCCAAGCGCTTCTTCGGCGCGGCGCGGAACCTTGAGGAGGGCGGCAGCCTGACGATCATCGCGACCGTGCTCGTGGAGACGGGCAGCCGGATGGACGATGTGATCTTTGAGGAATTCAAGGGGACGGGCAATGCCGAGATCCGGCTGGACCGCGCGCTCAGCGAGGCACGCATTTTCCCGGCGATCGATCTCACCCGTTCCGGCACGCGCCATGAGGAGCTGCTGCTCACCCCGCAGGAATGCGCGGGCGTATCGGCTGTGCGGCGCATCCTTTCGCAGGGGCATACGAAGGAAGCCACGCAGCAGCTGCTGGGCATGCTGGAAAAGACAGAGAGGAACAAAGATTTTTTCAGAAAATTGCAGGAATGGCTTGCAATTTGGGAAAAAGAAGGGTATACTATACGAAGTCTCCGCTCAAGCGTATGAGAAGGTG
>JAGBAV010000004.1 GCA_017938795.1 Clostridia bacterium | reverse complement strand
CCTCCCTTCCCTCCTACGACCTCCAATCCCACCCTACCTTATACGGGGGCTGGTTCTGGGCGGAGTAAGCAATCCTTCGTGTCTTTGCTGATAAGCGCTTCCCTGTTGGTTCTCTGCACGTCGGCATGGGCCCGGCACCGCATCAATGCGTCTTACTGCCGGGCTTCGGCTTGATGAGGGTTTAGTGGGCGTTGGGGTTGTCGGCAAGAGATATGTGACTGTGCTTCATGAAAAGTACCTTGCGGATGCAACGTTAGCTGCTTCGTGGAGCTTTAGCCTCCCTCGCCGAGGGAGGTGGCACGGCGCAGCCGTGACGGAAGGAGTGCCCCGCCGGAGGCGGCAGCACATACCACAAACTCTGCGATAATCATGGGAGGAGCAGAGCCCCTCCCCTACCCTATGCACAGCCCCGGCCCCGTGCGCAAAAGCCCCAGCACACAACAAAGCATCGTCGGAACCGGCTGCAGCCTCAGGCTGCCCGCTCCGCTCACCGCGCTGCGGAGCGCCTGTTGCGCGAACGCAGCACAGCCCCGGCCTCGGGCACCAAGCAGCAGACACAAGCCAAGCACCGTCGGAACCGGGTGCGGGCACTGCCCGCCCGCTCAGAAGGGAAGCTCGGCGAGGACGGCGTCGCGCCAGCGGGCGGGGACGTCCTGCGGGGACATGCGCCCGGCATAGATCCAGCGGAGATAGATCTGCACCAACTCACTCACCTCCCCCGAGCAGCGCGGCGAGCTCGATGAGCGCGGCGTCGCGCTCAAGGCCGGCCTGCTCCAGCGCGGCAAGACGGTCGCCAAGCGACGGCGGCGGGGCGGGGCGGGCGTCGGCGTCGGCGTCCATCTCCTCGGCGGTGCGCTCATAGACGGCCCACGGCTCGCCCTCATAGGTGAAGGAGCAGAAGAGCGGGAGGCCCGCCGGGATATCGGCGAGCCTGTCGGTCTCGTAGCGGCAGACCCCGCGCATATCGTAGAGCGGCAGCGGGAAGTAACGCCCCTGCGCGTGATGATAGCGCGGGCCATAGCCGCTGTCGATCCGCATATAGCCCTGCGTGTCGCGCAGGAACGCGCTGGAATTGACGTCGAGGACGCGGCCGAAGCCGTCCGGCCTGATGTAGACATGATACAGCCTGTGATCCATGAAATACCTCCTTACAGATCAGCGGAAAGCTCGATATCGGAATTGAGACGCAGGGCGAGGAGCGTGCCGGCGGTCAGCGCGACATTCGCCTCCAGATACAGCAGGAGCATGCCCGTCCCGGCGTAGAGGGTCGTGCCCTTGACCGCCGAGGCCGCGGCAAGCCCCGTGGGCGTAAAGATCGTGATCCCCTCCGAACTGGCGATGGTCACGGTCGGGTTGGCGCGCATAGGGAAGGGCAGCGGCATGCAGACGCGCAGATTCTGCGTATCCATCGCCGCGCCGGTGAAATACCACGCCCAGTTCTGGCTCGCGGTATAGCGCTGGTAGTACGCCGCGCAGGCCATCGTCTCCAGCTCGCGCGGCTTGGGGACATAGGGCGGGAGGCTGGCGGGCGTGTACCTCCCGCGGTAGAGCGCCGCCCATCTAAGCTGCACGGTATAGCCGCTCTCCGCGCGGATGGAGAGCTGCACCGAGGACGTGGACGACACAAAGAGCGCCTGCAGATAGCCGCCGGGATAGCCGCTGCTGCTGATGCTGGTGATCGTGCCGCCGCTCAGGGTGAAGCTGCGGTAGCCGATCTGCCCCGCCGCATGCACGGCGAAGCAGTAATCGCCGTCCGGCAGGCCCGGGACGAACTGCGTCAGCACGCAGGAGCCATCCGCCGGGGCGGTCAGGGTGACGCCGTCCGCGCCGAGCGACGTCTGCCCCTTGCTCATCACCCAGCGGTCGATCGTATACGCCGAGGGCGCGGTATAGACCGTCTGCCCGCGCTGGTTGACGGGTCGGGTGAAGTCACTGTTGTCCAGCAGATTGAGCTGCGACTGGTAGTATTCCGCCGGCCTGCCCGCCAGCAGCGCGCTGTCCGCCGCCTGCGCGGTCTTCATCAGATAGGTATCGGCAGCGGCCTGCTGCGCGAGATAGGTCTCCGCCGCCGCATCAGCGGTCAGGTACGCCGCCGCATCGACGCCGCCAAGGCGCAGGCTGTCCTCCGCGATGCCGGTCAGCGTGCCGGGGTCGCCCTTCTCGCCCTTCGGCCCGCGGAAGGAATCCACCGGGCGCATGACGATATCCGCCTGCTGCGCGTGGAGCGTCAGCGAGATGATCTTCTCCTCCGCGTTCATCACAGGCAGCCCACCGTCCTCGCCACAAGGAACGGCGCGGGCTCCATGGGCGTGATCACCTCGCGCCCGCCGGACACCCGGCCCTCCGCCTCCTGCGCGCCCAGCACATAGCGGACGTCCCACTCATAGGCGTCCGGGCGCAGGCGCTCGGTCATCTCATGCGTGAAGGCAAACTGCACGCTGCCCTGCGCGTCCGGCACGGCTGTCTGGCGCAGCAGCGCGGCCCCGCCGCCCCTGCGGCGCACGGTCAGCACGGCGCGGTCCTCGTCGGTGAAGACGACATTGCCGCTGGCCTCGAGCGTCAGCAGCCCCGTATCCCCGCGCGAGATCCGGATGACATGTCCATTGACAGTAAAGATAACATGCACCTCCTCGGTTCATTCAAAAGATGGTCGTTCCGTTATAGACAAGGCGCGTCACCTGCGTGCCGTTATACACGAGCTTCGTGACGCGCGTGCCGTTATACAGAAGCGGCAGCCCCGCCTCCGCATGGCAGGATACCGCGACGCTGCCGCTGGCCCCGCCCGCCGCGCCGCCGCCCTGCGAGGTCGCGTTGGCATAGGCGCTGCCATAGACGCTCAGCGACGCGGCATGGACATAGCCGGAGCCGCCGCCGCCGCCGTCCGCGCCCGTGCCGGCATGGCCGCCGTAGAGGCCGTCGCCGCCGCGCCCGCTGCGCAGGGACGTATCGCTGACATTGGTATAGACGCTCGCGCCGCCCGTGCCGAAGGCATAGCCCCCGGCCTGCGTGCCCGCCGCGCCCGGCGTGCCGTTGACGTTCGTGCCCGTGCCGCCGGATGCGCCGCCGCCCGCGCCGCCCGTGCCGGACTTCATATTATAGGTCTGTCCCCAGTTCGCGCCGCCCTCGCCGCCTGCGCCCGCGACGAAGTACAGGCTGCTCTTCGCGCCCAGCGCCGCGAGGGAGGACGCATGCTTCTTCGCGACGAACGCCGCGCTGCACGGGCCGCCCGCGCCGACATACACCGTCTCCCCCGCGTCAAGGAGGAGATAGCCGGTGGTCATGCCGCCCGCGCCGCCCTGCGCGCAGGACGCGCCGCTCTCGCTGACGCCATAGCGGCTTCCGCCGCTGCCCTTGAGGACAAAGCGATAGACCGCCCGGCGCGGCGCGGTGAAGGCGGACACGGTATACGCGCCCTGCGCCGTGGTATCGGGGGTGAAGGTGATGCTGCTGCCCGCCGCGCAGGACGCGCCGAGGCTGCCGCTCCATGCCATACGAATCGCCCCCTTTACGCGGTCGTGGTGATGGTGAGCGTCGTGCCGGAGAGGGTGAACGTGACGCCCGCCGTGCCCGGGTCGCCCTTATCCCCCTTATCGCCCTTCGGCCCCTGCGGCCCCGTCGCGCCGGTCGCGCCCCTCGCGCCGGCCGCCCCGCGCGGGATGCCGAAGGACAGCGTGCGCGTGCCGCCGGAATCCGCGACGGAGACCGTCGCCTGCGAGCCGGGCTCCAGCGTCGATGCGCGGACGACTGCGCCATCCCAGAGCGCGGCCTCCTGCGAGGCGGCGGAGGCGGCGGCGTTGGCGCTCTCCGCCGCGGCGGAGGCACGGTCGCGGGCGGTCGCGGCGAGGGAGGCGGCGGCGTTCGCATTGCTGGCGGCGGTATGGACGGTCGCCAGCGTGAGGTTCACCTCCGCGACGAGCGCGTCCCACGCGTTCACCTGATCCGGCGTGACCTGCGTGGACGGCGCGGGGCGCGAGATCGGCGTGAACGCCGCCTCATAGCAAGTCTTCGCGCGGCTATGCTCCGCGTCCGCGCCGTACATGACGTAGACATGCACGCTCACCGGGGCGTGGCGCGCGAGGTATGCGTCCGGCACCTCCGCCAGCCACGCGCCCTCCTCCTCGCTGTAGAGCGCGAGGCGGGATTCGCTCTGGCTGTCGCCGTGGTAGCTGTACTGCGCCTGCACGGTGACCGTGTCCCCGGAGAGGAAGTCGTCCAGCCGGGAGAGCTCCTCCGGCGAGGGGAGGCCGCACAGGCGCAGGCGCTGGCCTGTGTCGTACTGGTATGCGCCGCAGGCGGATGCGCTGCGGGCGGGGGATGCGTCGAATGATGCGGTGATCATGAGTGGGTCTCCTTTCTTGTTGGTGGGTCAATCCCTCAGTCCGCCCAAGGGCGGACTGCTCACTTTGCACAGGGGAGCATTGGGGATATGGCTATAGACAGCAGGTATACGGTATAAGCAGTTGCCTCCGGCGGGGCACTCCTTCCGTCACGGCTTACGCCGTGCCACCTCCCTCACGGAGGGAGGCTTGGGGACGCAAGCAGCTCCGCAGAAAAACAGGCTATAGCTATATCTTCTTTTGCTCAGCGCAGAGCAGACTGCCTCCGGCGGGGCACTCCTTCCGTCACGGCTTACGCCGTGCCACCTCCCTCACGGAGGGAGGCTTAGGG
>JAGBAV010000027.1 GCA_017938795.1 Clostridia bacterium | reverse complement strand
GCTATGCGCAAAGCGCAGCAGCTCTTCGCCACCTACTCTCAGGAGCAGGTAGACAAGATTTTCAAGGCTGCTGCCATCGCTGCCAACAAGGCCCGCATCCCGCTGGCGAAAATGGCTGTGGAAGAAACTGGCATGGGCGTAGTGGAAGATAAGGTAATCAAGAACAACTACGCCGCCGAATATATCTACAACGCTTACAAGGACACCAAGACCTGCGGTGTGATCGAAGAAGATAAGGCTTTCGGCACTCAGAAGATCGCCGAGCCCATCGGTGTGATCGCTGCCGTTATCCCCACCACCAACCCCACCTCCACGGCGATTTTTAAGTGCCTGCTGGCCCTCAAGACCCGCAACGCCATCATCATTTCGCCCCATCCCCGCGCCAAGGGCTGCACCATCGCCGCTGCCAAGCTGGTGCTGGAAGCTGCTGTGGCTGCCGGCGCTCCGGAAGGCATCATCGACTGGATCGACGTGCCCAGCCTGGAAATGACCAACACCGTCATGAAGGAAGCGGATATCATCCTTGCCACCGGCGGCCCCGGCATGGTGAAGGCTGCTTATTCCAGCGGCAAGCCCGCCCTCGGCGTCGGTGCCGGCAATACCCCGGCCATCATCGATGACAGCGCGGATATCCTGCTTGCCGTCAGCTCCATCATCCATTCCAAGACCTTTGATAACGGCATGATCTGCGCTTCTGAGCAGTCCGTGATCGTCATGGAAAACGTGTACGATGCGGTGAAGGAAGAGTTCGCTGCCCGCGGCTGCTATTTCCTCAATCCCGAAGAGACCAACAAGGTCCGCAAGACCATCATCATCAACGGCGGTCTGAACGCCAAGATCGTCGGCCAGAAGGCCTCCAAGATTGCTGAGCTCGCTGGTGTTCAGGTGCCCGCTGGCACGAAGATCCTCATCGGTGAGGTTGACAGCGTTGAACTGTCCGAAGAGTTTGCGCACGAGAAGCTCTCCCCCGTTCTGGCCATGTACAAGGCCACTTCCTTCGAGGATGCGCTCGACAAAGCTGCTCAGCTCGTTGCCGACGGCGGCTATGGCCATACCTCTTCCATCTATCTGAACGAAACGACCCAGCAGGAAAAGCTGTCTGCTTTCGCTGCGAGAATGAAGACCTGCCGCGTTCTGGTGAACACACCGTCCTCCCACGGCGGCATCGGCGATCTGTACAACTTCAAGCTTGCTCCGTCTCTGACCCTGGGCTGCGGCTCTTGGGGCGGCAACTCCGTGTCTGAGAACGTCGGCGTCAAGCATCTGCTCAACATCAAGACTGTGGCTGAAAGAAGGGAGAACATGCTCTGGTTCCGTACCCCCGAGAAGGTTTACATCAAGAAGGGTTGCCTCCCCGTCGCGCTGGACGAGCTCAAGAATGTCATGGGCAAGAAGAAGGCGTTCATCGTCACCGACTCCTTCCTCTATGAAAACGGCTACACAAAGCCGATCACCGATAAACTCGATGAGATGGGCATCAGCCATGCGAGCTTCTGGTCCGTCGAGCCCGATCCGACGCTGGCCTGCGCGAAAGCCGGCGCTGAGCAGATGTCCGCTTTCAAGCCGGATGTGATCATCGCGCTGGGCGGCGGCTCTGCGATGGACGCCGCGAAGATCATGTGGGTCCTCTACGAGCATCCGGAAGTCGATTTCATGGATATGGCGATGCGCTTCATCGATATCCGCAAGCGCGTTTACACCTTCCCGAAGATGGGCGAAAAGGCCTACTTCATCGCGATCCCGACCTCTGCCGGCACCGGCTCTGAGGTAACGCCGTTTGCCGTCATCACCGATGAAAAGAGCGGCGTCAAGTATCCGCTGGCTGATTACCAGCTCCTGCCGAACATGGCGATCATCGACACCGACTTCCATATGTCTGCCCCCAAGGGCCTGACCGCTGCTTCCGGCGTCGATGCTGTGACCCATGCGCTCGAAGCTTACGCTTCCGTGATGGCGACCGATTACACCGATTCCCTCGCTCTGGGCGCGCTCAAGACCGTCTTTGAATACCTGCCGCGCGCTTATGAGAATGGCCGCACGGACGTTGAAGCCCGCGAGAAGATGGCCAATGCCGCCACGATGGCCGGTATGGCGTTTGCCAATGCTTTCCTGGGCGTCTGCCACTCCATGGCGCACAAGCTCGGTGCTTTCCATCACCTGCCGCACGGCGTGGCCAACGCGCTGATGATCGACGAGGTTCTGCGCTTCAACGCTGCTGAAGCTCCGGTCAAGATGGGCACCTTCTCTCAGTACGATCATCCGCACACCCTCGCACGCTATGCGCAGGTCGCCGATCATCTCGGCGTCAAGGGCGAAAGCAATGAAGAAAAGCTGGAAGGCCTGATTGCCCTCATCGATGAGCTCAAGGCTAAGGTCGGCATGAAGAAGACGATTGCCGAGTACGGCATCGATGAAAACGTGTTCCTCGCCTCTCTGGATGAGATGGTCGAGCAGGCGTTCGACGATCAGTGCACCGGCGCTAACCCGCGCTATCCGCTCATGAGCGAAATCAAGCAGATGTACCTGAATGCCTACTATGGCAAGACGTTCGTGGAAATCGATATGCCGGATGATACTCAGCTCGACGGCGGCGTGAAGACCGACAGCGTGAAGGACGCCTACCGCAAGGCGTAAAGAAGGAGGATTAACAGATGAATCTTGACAGAGTAATTGCTGTACGTAACACCAAGACCATCTACCGCGATGGCGACAAGTGCATCAAGGTGTTCTCCGCAGACTATTCCAAGGCCGACGTGCTCAACGAGGCGCTCAATCAGGCGCGAATCGAGGAAACCGGCCTGAACATCCCCCGTGTTCTGGAAGTTACCGTCATCGACGGCAAGTGGGCGATTGTTTCCGAATACATCAAGGGCAAGACCCTCGCTCAGCTGATGGCTGAGAATCCGGACAAGATGGACGAGTACCTGGAGTTCTTCGTCGATCTGCAGCTGAAGATGCATAGCTGCACTGCCCCGCTGCTCAACAAGCTCAAGGACAAGATGGCCCGCAAGATCAGCCAGAGTGATCTGGACGCTACGACCCGCTTTGATCTGCATCACCGCCTTGAGGGCATGCCCAAGCACAACAAGGTTTGCCACGGCGATTTCAACCCGTCCAACAT
>JAGBAV010000026.1 GCA_017938795.1 Clostridia bacterium | reverse complement strand
CAGTCACGGCTGCGCCGTGCCAGCTCCCTTTACACAAGGGAGCCTTTTGGAGACGCAAGCAGCTCCGCAGAAAAACAGGCTATAGCCATATCTTCTTTTCTTTGTAGGAGAGAAGGGGTGGTGGGGGCGATCGATAAGCCCCTGCCAAGATTGATGTGTGAGAAGACTCTTGCGGATGCATTGCAGAGTTGGCTTATCTTCTTTTGCTCAGCGCAGAGCAGGCTGCCCGCCTTACGAGATCGCCAGCCTCTGTTTGGTATACAGGCGCGGGTTGGCGGGCGGGGTCGGGGTCGTCTTTTTCTTCTTCGTGACCGTGCCGCCTCCGCCGCCCCCGCCGCCGTTGTTATCGCCCTGCGGCGGCGGGAGGATATCGCGGGTCTCGGTGATCTCGCTGCCGTCGCGGGTGGTGGTCTGGTCGCCGGTGCGCTGGTCGGTCTGGGAGCCTGTGGTCTGGCGGCCGAGCGCGGTGGAGACCGCGGTGAGATAATTGCGGTTATACTCTGCGCGCTGGCTCTGGCGCAGCTCCTCGATCTTCGCGGCGAGCGAGGCGGCGTAGTCGGTATTCACGCGGGCCTGCGTCTGCGCGTTATGCCGGGCGGCCTGCGTGATCTGCGCCTGCGCGGCCTGCTGCTGGCGGGCGGTATCGTCGGTGAGGCTGCGCACGGCGGCGGCGAGCGCGTCGCCCTGCCCGGCGAGGGTCTGCATGGTGTAGCTGCTGCGGCCCATGCCGCGGGCGAGCGCGGCGGTCTCCACGTCGGCGATGCTGCGCCGGTAGGCGGCGTTCTGCTGGCCGACAGCCTGCTGCAGGGACGCGGCGAGCGCGGCGATCTCCTGCTCCTTCGCAAGGCGCGTGGCCTCATAGGTCTGCTGCGCGGCCTCAAGGCCGGCGTTCTTCTGCGGCTCGAGCAGGCTGCGGGCGTACTGCGCGAGCGCGTCGTCGTCCATCTGCGGCGAGAGGCCGGAGAGCAGGCGGGCGAGCAGATCCTCGTCAAGGACATTGCGCGTGAGGCTGTCGCTGCGGCTCTGGCTTGTATCGCGGGATGTGACGCGCTGGGTCTCGCGCGTGTTCTTTTCGGTTCTTGTGTTGGCCATGGGTTATTCCTCCCCTCCGTCAAGGGCGTCGAGCCGCTTGAGGATGCGCCGGATCTGCGCGTCCTTGCGGCGGTCTGCGTCCCACGCGGCGTGGCAGAAGTCGCGCAGGAAGCGCGTGAGCGCGGCGATATACGCCTGCGTGCTGCCGCCGGGCTGCGGGGGGCGCGGCTGTTTGTATGCCATATCACACCTCATCCATCGTGTATTCGGTCATGATGCCGCCGTGGATGCGCCAGCCCGCGGCGCGCGCATGGCTGCGCAGGCGGAGCTTCACCCGCACGCCGGAGAGCTGGATCTTCACGCGGTAATCGCGTCGCTCCCGGCGCAGCAGGACGGTGCGGGTCTTCTCCCGGCGGTTGGTCGCCAGCGTGATCTCCAGCGGGAGATCATCCTCATCCGCGTCGGCGGTGAAGCGCAGGACGAAGTCCCGCTTGCAGGCGTTCTTGCCGAGGTCGAGCCACGGCGTCTCCCAGAGGCTGTCCATCGGGCGGCCCATCACCCCGGCGGCATGCTCGTCGCCATAGAGGCAGACCTCATACGGCGCGGCGGCGTCGGTATAATACACGCGCCCGCCGAGGGCGAAGAGATCCTTCACCCTCATGCCGGTGCGCAGCATGAACGCCCCGCGCACCGTGTCATACTCGACCACGACGTTATTCTCCGCGACGGTATCGCCCTCGTCCTCCCGCACGCAGAGCGCGAGGATATACACCTGCCCGCAGAGGCAGGCCGCCGCCAGCTGCGCGCACGCCGGGGCGCGAAGGCGCATCGTCTCATACAGCGCGTCGCGCGAGAGCAGGCGCAGCTCGCTGCCGTCATACACGCCCAGCCCGCCGGCGGAGAGGAAGAACATATTCGTCCTGTCCGTGCAGATCGTGCGCGCGGAGACGGGGCCGTCCGTGCCGTAGGCCTCGGTGATGCTGAAGGAGGACGGGTCCGTGCCGCGGATCTCGAAGATCGTGCCCGGCTTGATCGCCAGCAGGAAGCCGCCGAAGCGCTCCAGCGCGATGAAGGAATCGCCGTCCCACGTGGGCTGGCTGATCACGCCGCCGCCCAGCTCGGGCGATTCGGTGTCCGCCGTCCATGTGAAGGGGTCGTACGGGCGGGAGTAGAAGACGCTGTCCGGATAGCCCGGTGCGCCCGCGCCCCAGATGCGCTCGGCATAGCGCTCGAGCACGGCGAAGCGCACCTCCTCCCCGCCGTCGCCGATCGTCAGCTGCCTGCGCTCCACGCGCAGATCGTCGCCGAAGACCGCGATCATGCCGTCCTGCGCGTTGGAGAGGATGAGCACGTCCACCATGCCGCCCTCCCCCGCGCTCTCATAGGTCACGCTGCTCCATGTGTTGCACCGGAACCCCTCCGCCCGCAGCGCCCAGCCCTCCGTCCCGGCGGTGTAGGTATAGATTCCGCCCGCCGCCGCGGCGACGTAGACCTCCGGGTCGTCCGGCCGCGTGCGGCGATGGAAGCGGGTCAGCGTCTCGATCGGCGCGCCCAGCGACGGGAACGCGCGGCTCGCGCCGTATGCCGTGGCGAGCAGCCCGCGCTCTGTGCGCATGTTCTGCGCGCGGTAGGCGTATTCCATGCCGACGTTCGTGTCCCCGCCCGCCTGCCATACGCCCAGCGGCGCAGGGATCAGGAAGCTGCCCTCATAGTCCATGAGCTCGATGCGATCATCTCCTTTCTTCTGTCTGTTGATGGTTTCATATCATCTCCTGCGGATACCGGCCGCCCTGCTGCCGTCCATACCGGGATCGCAAGGCGGCCAGCCGGTGTCCGTATCGGGATCGGAAGGCGGCCAGCCGGTATCATCGGGATCGCAAGGCGGCCAGCCGGTGTCCGTATCGGCGTCGCGCGGCGGCCAGCCGGTATCATCAGGATCGGAAGGCGGCCAGTCCTCCCCCGCCTCGCGGGATGCGGACGGGGGCCAGCCCGTCTCCCGGCTGCCCGGATACGCCGGCGGCCAGACGCCATCGGCATACACGCTCGTCCTGCGCTCCGTCACAGCGGCTTCATCGCCGTCGCGGCGTAGAGATTGCGGTGGCGGTGCGTGCCGCGCGGGCTGTCCGCGCTCAACCGCTGCATCGCCGAGACGTACTGCGCGTAGAACGCCTGCGCGCGCTTCTGCTTGACCATGCTGCCGCTGCTCAGGTGGCGGTAGCAGATGTAGTCCGCCAGCGCCGGATGCGCGAAGGACGGCAGGCGCGGCTCGTCCGAATCCTGCACGAGATCCGGCCAGCGCACCACGCACAGCGCCGTCAGCTGCCGCCCCGGCATCACCGTGCTCACGCCGCAGCCGTCCTCCTCCGGGCGGAAGAAGACGCTGCAGTGCAGCGCGTCGTCCTCCAGGCGGATGATCCGGCGGATCCCCGTGCCGTGCAGGTCGATGCGCCCGTTCGCGTCCGTCGTCAGGCGGCGCATCTCCCTCGGGCAGACGTAGGTGCCCACCGCCCGCTGGTAGCCGTCATTCGCATACAGCCGGAAGAGCTCGTCATACTCGCTCATGTCCTCCGGCGGCTCGTCGAGCATCTTCAGCGCGGTCTTCATGATCTGGGCAAGGGTCATCATCATCCCTCCCCGCTCATTCGATCACGCCCGCTGCGACGAGGATCTGCTTCACCGGCAGCGGCATGCGCGCCTTCTGCCCGCGCAGGAAGTAGAACTTCGCGCCGTTTAGCCCCGCGAAGATCACGTCGTCGCGGCTGCCCGGGATCTGCGGCAGCATGACGGTCGCCATCGGCGCGCCCGCGCAGCCTGCCTCCGCCATCAGGCGGGTCATGTTCTTCTGCGTCTCCTCGCAGCGGCGGCCAAGGACGGTGCTCGTGCGCTCGAGGGTTTTGCTGGTGTTCAGGGTCATGGGGAATCCTCCTTTGTTTTTTTTGGGGTTGTTGGGTGGATATGAAAAGAGATAACCTTCTTTCCCTTCAGGTTTGTGGTAGGCGAGGCGGCCTCCGGCGGGGCACTCCTTCAACGAGGGAGCCTCGGGATGCGTCTATGGATTGCGGGTTTGCGGTAGGCGGGGCCGCCTCCGGCGGGGCACTCCTTCCGTCTGCCTTCGGCAGCCACCTCCCTCAGCGAGGGAGGCTTGGGGACGTCGCGCTGCGGCGCGGGCTGGAGACGTGATGTTGGTGGCGAAGGGAGGGACGCAGGATCCCATTCCGGGGAACTCGCATAGTCGCGGCCATGAGCGATCATTGCTTCTGCCTCCGGCGGGGGGACGAGTGTAGGAGGCCAAGGGGGAGACGAGGGATCCCTCTCCCCCTTGCCTCCTACGACCTCCCATCCCCTACTACCTTATACGGGGGCTGGTTCTG
>JAGBAV010000003.1 GCA_017938795.1 Clostridia bacterium | reverse complement strand
GGGTAGGGTGGGATTGGAGGTTGTAGGAGGGAAGGGAGGGAGGGATCCTGCGTCCCTCCCTTCGCCTCCTACATTACGTTCCCCGCCGGAGGCAGCGGCTTAAAGCATCTATCCCGATCGCCGCAATAGGTCGCTTCGCTCCCGCTGCGGCTTGCGCTTTCCCGCCTTCGGGATGACGATAAGGGCTGCCGCCCTTATGAACCCGCCAAGGGATTTCATCCCTTGACCCTTCATCGCTTCGCAGCGGCTTAAAGCATCTATCCCGATCGCCGCAATAGGTCGCTCCGCTCCCGCTGCGGCTTGCGCTTTCCCGCCCTTCGGGATAACGATAAGGGCTGCCGCCCTTATGATCCCGCCAAGGGATATCATCCCTTGACCCTTCATCGCTTCGCGGCGGCTTGAAGCAATTCTATCCATCATACAAAATGCCATCTCCTGCCCATGGATTTCTCTTTCGTATCCTGCTATAATAACCACACATCCATCCAATCACCGAGGTGAATCTGTATGAGGAGCTTCATCAGCCTGTCAGACCTCCGGCGTGACGACCTGTTCGCCCTTTTCCGTCTCTCCGACGATATGCAGAAGGGCTCATACAGCAGCCTTCTGCAGGACAAAACCGTTGTGATGTTCTTCCCCCAGTCCAGCCTCCGCACGCGTGTGTCCTTTGAGAAGGGCATCCGTCTTCTCGGCGGCCACCCGGTTCTCTTTCCTCCGGAGACGCTTGATAAAAAAGAGGCGCTCGTCGATGTCTGTGGGTATCTGGAGAACTGGGCCGACATGGTGATCGTCCGACATCCAAGCATCGATCTGATGCGGCAGATGGCGTCGCATCTTCATATCCCTGTGATCAATGCCATGTCCTCGGTCAATCATCCCTGCGAGATTCTTTCCGATCTTTATGCCTTGTCAAAGCGCCGCAGCGATTTCCTGAACGATCGTTATCTCTTCGTCGGCGCAAGGGGCAATATCGGCATGGCGTGGAAGGAGGCGGCGGATCTCCTTGGGCTTGATCTGGAGCAGTGCTGCCCGCCGGGCTATGAGATCGATGGCCTGAGTGTTCATCATGATATCCTGTCTGCCGTCCGTGGTAAGGATGTGGTCTGTACGGATTCCCTTCCTGCCTCTGCTGCGGATGCCTTTGCGCCCTGCCGTGTTACGCTTGATGCAATGGGCGCGGCCAATCCCGGTGCTGTGCTCAATCCCTGCCCGCCCTTTTACAGGGGCGAGGAGGTGGATGCCGGCGTGATCGATTCGCCATACTTTGCCGGCTATGCCTTCAAGCGCGCTCTGCTGGAGGTGCAGCAGGCCGTGATGGCGTACTGCATGATCGCGGAGCCCTGATGCTCAGCGTTCTTCCGAAGGATTCTCTGCCTGAGGCAGGAAATGAACGTATTTCAGCGAATGATAATAGATTAGGAGTCTCTAACACATTTGTTTTTATGGAGATGATCTTCCTATGCGATTTACCAAAATGCATGGCCTTGGCAACGACTATGTCTATGTCAATGCCTTTGAAGAATCCGTCGCGGATCCTGCTGCGCTGGCCATTGCCGTCAGCGACCGGCACTTTGGCATCGGCAGTGACGGCCTAGTGCTGATCTGCCCGAGCGATGTCGCGGATTTCCGCATGCGCATGTTCAATGCCGACGGCTCTGAGGGCGACATGTGCGGCAATGCGAGCCGCTGTGTGGCGAAATACGTCTATGAGCGCGGGCTGACGGACAAGCAGACCGTCACGCTGGAGACGCCATCCGGCATCCGTACGCTGATGATGACCGTCAGCGGCGGCGTCGTGCAGAGCGTTCGCGTGGACATGGGCGTGCCGAAGGTCGAGTGCAGTGAGGTGCCCTGCACGCTGGGAGAGGGCGTCGTGCGGATGGCGCCGGTCACCGTGCTGGACAGGACGTTCCATATCACGCCCGTATGCACGGGCAATCCCCACGGCGTTGTCGTGCTGGACGAGCCGGTGGAGGAGTTCCCGATTGAGAAGTACGGCCCCCTGCTGGAGCGGCACCCGGCCTTCCCGAAGCGGGCCAATATCGAGTTTATCAATGTGCTTTCTGATGATCGTCTTCGCATGCGCGTATGGGAGCGGGGCAGCGGTATAACGCTTGCCTGCGGCACAGGCTCCTGCGCAGCGCTGGTTGCCTGCCATCTCAACGGCCTCTGCGCCCGCCGCGCTACGATCGTGCTGGATGGCGGCGAGCTGGTGAACGAATGGGACGAGGAGACGGGGGTTGTCTTCATGACCGGCCCTGCGGCCTTTGTCTTCGACGGCGAGTACGACGTGCGCTGACCGCAGAAAGCGAGGGATGCTGCCATGACGCTGCTGACCCGGGCGATTGCCTTTGCCGCGCAGGCTCATGAGGGGATGTGCCGCAAGGGCACGGATATCCCGTATATCGTCCATCCGATGGAGGCCGCCGCGATCGCATCGACGATCACGGATGATGAGTGCATTCTCGCCGCGGCCGTCCTGCATGATGTGATGGAGGACTGCGGCGTCTGCTTTGATTCGCTGTGCGCGGCCTTTGGTGAGCGGGTCGCCGAGCTGGTGGATAATGAGTCCCACACCCCGCATCCGGATATGCGCGCCAGCTGGCTCATGCGCAAGCAGGAGACCATCGGCAAGATCGCCCGCGCCGGCAGGGATTCGCAGATCATCGCCCTCGCGGACAAGCTGAGCAACATGCGCGCCATCCATCGCGACTGGCGGCATGAGGGGGAGGCGCTCTTCCTTCGCTTCAATCAGCATGACAAGCGTCTGCATGCGTGGTATTACCGCAGCTGCTGCGCGCTCCTCCGGGATCGCCTCGGCGATACGGACGCATGGCGGGAGCTCAATGCCCTGATCGAGGATGTCTTTGCGGATGCTGCGCCGGTGTGCAGTCCGCCCATTGATGGCTGCGCGGTGTGAGGCAGATTGCTCGAAATGAGCGCCGTCACCCGAAATAACTTGACACAACGGATGCTATGTTGTATTATAGTCAACTGATGCAGGCAGGCCTGTGCGCTTGGCGTCGGTTCTGCCTTGGGGGGAGGAATGGATATGATGGTTGCTGCGTCTGTGATGGCGGTCATGCTCGACGTGTCCTGTTCCAGCCTTTCCGTTTTTTGTGCATGACAGCCGCCTTTTGGCGGCTTTATTTTTACTTGACGGTTGTGTCGGATGGCGGTATAATCAATATCTGATATGCGACAGTATGCAATGATATGCATAGAAAACGCATGAATATACAGTGTTTATGCATGCTGCGGCTTGCCGCGCCATGCTTACCGAATGGACACGGCGAAGGAGAGATCCTATGGCAATGTTGATTCTTGAGGATGGTACCCGTTTTGAGGGCACGCTGTTTGGCTGCAGGAAGGCGGTCGGCGGCGAGGTGGTCTTTATGACCGGGATGTCCGGCTATCAGGAGCTGATGACCGACCCGGCCTATTGCGGCCAGATTGTCTGCATGACCTACCCGCTGATCGGCAACATCGGCGTGAATGATCTGGATTTTGAGAGCGGCAGTGCGAAGCTGAGCGCGATTCTGGTCAGCGAGCTGTGCGATATGCCCAGCAACTGGCAGCTGAAGACGCCGCTGGAGCAGTATATGGAGGAACAGGGCGTCGTCGGCATGCACGGCGTGGATACCCGTGCGCTCACCCGCCATCTGCGCAAGGCCGGCGTCCAGCGCGGCTGCATCGTGGAGGAGGAGCCGGCGGATGCCGCGCAGCTGATGGCTGCCGCGCCCGCGCCTGCGCTCGCCTGCACCTGCGATCAGCCGTATGAGATCCCCGGCGAGGGCGGCCCCGTGGTCGCCGTGCTGGATCTGGGGATGAAGCGCAGCCTGACCGCTTACCTGAATAAGAAGGGCTGCACGATCCGCGTCTATCCGGCCTCGACGCCTGCGCAGGCGATCCTTGACGCCGGCTGCGACGGCGTGCTGGTCTCCGGCGGCCCCGGCAACCCGCAGGATTATCCGGAGATCACGGAGGCTGTCCGCGCGCTGATGGCAGCGCGCCCGACGCTCGGCGTGGATCTGGGCCATCTGCTCATGGCGCTTGCCGCCGGCGCAAAGACGGAGAGGATGCTCTACGGCCATCACGGCTCCAACCAGCCGGTCAAGGACCTCGCCCGCGGCACCTGCGCCGTCACCGGGCAGAGCCACCTCTATGCCGTCAGCGGCGACGGCCTGCCCGAGGGCGTGACCGTCAGCCATATCAACTGGAATGACAGGAGCATCGAGGGCCTGCGCTATGCCGGGCTTCAGGCGTTCTCCGTGCAGTTCACGCCGGCCGGCCTCGGCGGCGAGTTTGACACGACCTATGTGTTTGATCAGTTCATGGATATGATGAAGAAGGGGGACGAGCAGAATGCCTAAGAAGGACTTTATCAAGAAGGTTCTGGTGATCGGCTCCGGCCCCATCGTCATCGGTCAGGCGGCGGAGTTTGACTACGCCGGCACGCAGGCCTGCCGCGTCCTCAAGGAGGAGGGGCTGGAGGTCGTGCTGGTCAACTCGAACCCGGCGACCATCATGACCGACACCGACATCGCCGACAAGGTCTACCTTGAGCCGCTGACCGTCAGCTCGCTGGAGAAGATCATCGCGCTGGAGCGCCCGGACAGCCTGCTCGCCTCCCTCGGCGGCCAGACCGGCCTCAACATGGCGATGGAGCTTGACGAGAAGGGCATCCTTGCCAAGTATAATGTCCGCCTGCTGGGCACGAAGATCGACGCCATCCGCCGTGCGGAGGACCGCGAAGACTTCAAGAATATGATGATCGCCATCGGCGAGCCGTGCGTGGATTCCGTCATCGTCCATGACGTCGAGGCCTCGGTCGAGTTCGCCAATGAGCATGGCTATCCCGTCATCGTCCGCCCGGCGTATACCCTCGGCGGCACCGGCGGCGGCATCGCGGAGAATGAACGCCAGCTGCGCGAGATCTGCGCGGACGGCCTGCGCTCCTCCCGCGTGCATGAGAATCTGATCGAGAAGAGCGTCGCCGGCTGGAAGGAGATCGAGTACGAGGTCATCCGCGACGGCGCGGGCAACTGCATCACCGTCTGCAACATGGAGAACATGGACCCGGTCGGCGTGCATACGGGCGACTCCATCGTCGTCGCGCCGACGCAGACCCTGCGCGAGCCGGAGGCGTATATGCTGCGCCATGCCGCGCTGTCCATCATCTCCGCGCTGGGCATCGAGGGCGGCTGCAACGTGCAGTTCGCGCTGGATCCCGACAGCCTCAAGTATTACGTCATCGAGGTCAACCCGCGCGTATCCCGCTCCTCTGCGCTGGCGTCGAAGGCGACGGGCTACCCGATCGCCAAGGTCACCACGCGCATCGCGCTGGGCTATACCCTTGACGAGATCGCCAACGGTGTCACCGGCCAGACCTTCGCCTGCGCCGAGCCGACGATCGACTATATCGTCCTGAAGTTCCCGCGCTGGCCGTTTGATAAGTTCGTCTACGCTGACAAGCATATCGGCACCAAGATGAAGGCCACCGGCGAGATCATGTCCATCGGCACCAGCTTTGAGAGCGCAATGCTCAAGGCCGTCCGCTCGCTGGAGATGGGTATGGACAGCCTCGTCGTGCCCTCGCTGGAGGAGCTTGATGACGAGGAGATTGAGCGCCGCCTGCATGAGATCAATACCGAGCGCGCCTTTGTCGTGGCGGAGGCGCTGCGCCGCGGCGTGACCATCGAGCATGTCCACGACGTGACGATGATCGACGTCTGGTTCCTGCGCAAGGTGCAGAAGATCGTCATGATGGAGCAGGCGATCCGCGCGCTGGACGGCGCGAAGGCGCTTGATTACGATACCCTCATGGCGGCGAAGAAGATGGGCATGGCGGATAAGGCCATCGCGCGCTTCGTCGGCAGCACGGAGGAGGAGATCCGCGCCCTGCGCAGGGAGATGAAGATCCTCCCGTCCTTCCGTCTGGTCGATACCTGCGGCGGCGAGTTCGACGCCGTCAGCCCGTATTACTACAGCGCCTACGGCGTGGCGAGCGAGGCGGAGAATACCGGCCGCAAGACCGTCGTCGTCCTTGGCTCCGGCCCGATCCGCA
Source organism: Clostridia bacterium (assembly GCA_017938795.1). Lineage (GTDB taxonomy): Bacteria > Bacillota > Clostridia > Christensenellales > Aristaeellaceae > Ventricola. The sequence goes on along the minus strand of JAGBAV010000003.1, from coordinate 12,802 downwards.
TCGGTCAGGGCATTGAGTTTGACTACTGCTCCGTGCACTGCGTCTGGGCGCTCAAGCGCGCGGGCTTTGACACGGTCATCATCAATAATAACCCGGAGACCGTCTCCACCGACTTTGACACCTCCGACCGCCTCTACTTCGAGCCGCTGACGCCGGAGGACGTCTGGAATGTGCTGGAGATCGAGCAGCCCGTGGGCGTGGTCTGCCAGTTCGGCGGCCAGACGGCGATCAAGCTGGCGAAGGCCGTGCGTCAGGCCGGCTATCCGATCCTCGGCACGGACCTTGGCGACATCGACGCCGCCGAGGACCGCGAGCTCTTCAATCAGCTGCTCAATTCCCTCGGCATCCCGCAGCCCAAGGGCACGACGGTCTTTACCGCCGACGAGGCTGCCGCCGCGGCGAAGGAGCTGGGCTATCCCGTGCTCGTGCGCCCGAGCTACGTGCTCGGCGGTCAGGGCATGGAGATCGCCTATGACGAGAAGCATATCCGCGAGTACATGTCCATCATCAACATGAACGTGCAGGAGCACCCGATCCTCGTTGACAAGTATCTGCTTGGCCGCGAGATCGAGGTCGACGCCATCTGCGACGGCGAGAATGTGCTCATCCCGGGCATTATGGAGCATATCGAGCGCGCCGGCATTCACTCCGGCGACTCCATCTCCGTCTATCCGCCGCAGCATCTGGCCCCGCGCATCCAGCGCATGGTGACGGAGTATACGATCAATATCGCCCGCAGCCTGCATGTCAAGGGTCTGGTGAATATCCAGTTCATCGAGTACGCCGGCGACCTGTATATCATCGAGGTCAACCCGCGCTCCTCCCGTACCGTGCCGTATATCTCGAAGGTCACGGGCATCCCGATCGTCGAGCTCGGCGTGCGCGCCTCTCTGGGCGAGAAGGTGCCGGCCATGGGCTTTGGCACGGGCCTGTACCCGCCGGCCCCGACCGTCGCGGTCAAGATGCCGGTCTTCTCCTTTGAGAAGCTCAATGAGGTTGAGGTCGCGCTCGGGCCGGAGATGAAGTCCACCGGCGAGGCGCTCGGCCTTGCCGAGACCGCGGAGGAGGCGTACCTCAAGGGCTTTGCCTCCACGAAGATGGCGATCCCGCATCCCTCCGAGGGCGGCGTGCTCTTCGCGATCGCCGATCATGACAAGCGCGAGGCCATGGAGCTGGCGGAGACACTGGCCTCCCTCGGCTTTGAGATCTACGCGACCAGCGGCACCGCGCATAAGTTCAATCATAACTACATCGGCGCGCATCTGGTCTCCCGCCCCGGCGAGGACACCGACGCGCTGGCTAAGCTCTTTGACTCCGGCAAGATCCGCCTGATCATCACCACGCCGACCCACGGCCGTGATCCGATGCGCGCGGGCTTCCGCCTGCGCCGCATGGCGGTCGAGTACGGCATTGCCTGCGTCACGAGCATCGACACCGCCAAGCTGCTGCTCAAGTGCATCAAGCTGGGCAAGAAGGAAGAGGACATCCCGGCGCTCGGCCTGCATGACCTGATCCTGTGATTCATCTGCGGACGGAGCATCTCCTTTGCGAGGGCTCCGTCCGTTTTTTCGGTACGACTTGAAGAAAGGCAGGATACCGTTGTGGCTGCAGAGATCATGGAGATGAAGATGGAAGCCTGCCCGCCGGCGAGGCTGATCGGCAGGCGCTATGACCGGCCCGGCGACTGGGGCGAGTGGTGGGCAAACGGCTGGTTCGATGCGCTGGAGGCGCTGGGCGTGCCGCCTGTCTATGGGGACGCCTATCTGAGCGCGCAGAATGCACAGGACGGGTCGCACTGGATCGGCATGCTCTTCCCGGAAGGGACGCAGACTCCGGAAGGTTTTGCCTGCGCGGACATCCCGGCGGCTGATTATGCCGTCTTCTATCTGCGCGGGGACGAGCAGAGCGGCGAGCTCTTTGGCGAGGAGCCGCGCAGGCGGTGCATGGCGATGCTTGAGCAGGCGGGGATGAAGAGCGGCGCATGGCGCATCGACCGCTGCAGCTGTCCACGCTTCACGACGCCGGACGGGCAGGGCCGCGTGATCCTCGATGTTCTGATCATGAAGGAGGGCTGAATGATGGAAGAGCGCGTGTTTCCCACGCATATCGTTGCCGTGGGCGGCATTGTGAAGAATGAAAAAGGCGAGATCCTGCTGGTGAAGCATAACCGCGCCGGCTGGTGCTGGCCGGGCGGTCAGGTCGAGAATGGCGAGACGCTGCCGCAGGCGCTGATGCGCGAGGTCATGGAGGAGACGGGCATTGAGATCGGGGTGGGCGAGCTGTTCTGTGTGTCCTCCAATACGGGCTCGTACCCCGGCTATAACGGCGTGAAGACCGTGCCCACGAAGGTCATGTTCGATTTTGTCTGCACATACAAGGGCGGCGAGCCGCGCCCCTCGGAGGAGAACAGCGAGAGCGCCTGGTTCGCCGAGGAGGAGGCTGCGCGCCTGATTGCCGCGCCGATGTATGCCGAGCGCTTTGCCGCCTATCTGCAGGGCGGCGGGAGGCCGGTGTATCTGGCGTATGTCACAAGGCCGGAATACCGGCTTGATGAGAAGAGGGAGATCTGATATGGAGCGCTGGGATGCCTATACCCGGGACGGCGTGCGCACCGGCGCGCTGCTCACGCGCGGCGAGCCTGTGCCGGACGGGCTGTATCATCTGGTCTGCGAGGCGCTGGTGATCCATGAGGACGGCAGCGTTCTGTGCATGAAGCGATCCATGGAGAAGCCGAATTACCCCGGCTGGTATGAGGCGACGGCCGGCGGCAGCGCGCTGGCGGGGGAGGACGCCCTGCAGTGCGTGCGCCGCGAGACGCTGGAGGAGACGGGGCTTTGCTGCTATGGCTTTGAGGAGGTCGACCGGCATGTGACCGACGAAAACCACACGATTTACCATACCTATGTCTGCCGGACGGCCTGCGCGAAGAACGACGTCCGCCTGCAGCCCGGCGAGACGGAGGGTTATCTGTGGATGGATGCGGCTGCGTTTGCGGCCTTCGCCGCGTCGGACCGGATGATCCCCTCGCAGAAGAGGCGCTTTGCCCGTTACTTTGCCCGGCGCGGCCTCCTGCCGGAGGAGAAGATATGAAGAAAAAGCTGTCGGACATGACGCTTGAGGAGCTCTGGCAGCTCTTCCCGATTGTGCTCGAGCCGCACAGCGAAGCGTGGGCGCTCTGGTATGAGGAGGAGCGCGCGCTGCTCGCCGCGCTGCTGCCCGGGGCGCGCATCCGCCATATCGGCAGCACCGCGATCCCCGGCATATGGGCAAAGCCGATTGTGGATATCCTCATCGAATGCGGGGACGCCGCGCAGCTTCATGCCGCCGCGCAGCGCATGGCGCAGGCGGGCTATGTCCTGATGAGCCGAGGCGAGGAGCGGCTGTCCTTTCATAAGGGCTATACGGAGGAGGGCTTCGCCCCGCGCGTGTTCCATCTGCATCTTCGCCTTGCGGGGGACTGCGCGGAGATCGCCTTCCGCGATTACCTGACGGCCCATCTGGACGAGGCCGCCGCTTATGAACAGCTGAAGCTGGGGCTGTGGAAAATGTACGAGCATGACCGCGATGGATACACGCAGGCCAAAACGGCATTTGTGCAGAGGATTATGGGGCTGGCGCGGCGATGACGCGCGGCAGGGCTGCCTGTTGAGGGCGGCTCTTTTTTTCTGGCGGCGAATCTGCAGCGCCCTTTGGCCGTCTAATGGGTGTAAAGCGCTTTGCATGACGGAACACGAGGAGGACTGACATGGAGAAAGATGCGTTTGCCCGGCGGGTGACCGCCATGCAGGGCAGCCTGTACCGCGTTGCGGCGGGCTATCTGCGCGGCGAGAGCGACCGGCTGGACGCTGTATCCGAGGCGATTGCGAGGGCATGGGAGAAACGGCATACGCTCAGGGACGAACAGCTCTTTGCCACATGGCTCACGCGCATCCTGATCAGGGAGTGCGTCAATATCCAGCGCAGACAGAAGCGGCTCACGCCCGTGGAGACCCTGCCCGATGCGCCGCAGGAGGAGGATGCGCAGCTTGCCGCGCTCCGCGAGGCGATGGACGCCCTGCCGCAGCGGCAGCGGACAATGGTTGTCCTGCACTATATGGAGGGCTATGACGTGGAGGAGACGGCGCGGGTCATGCGCGTGACGAAGGGTGCGGTCTGCGCGGGGCTGTTCCGTGCGCGGCGGGCGCTGCGGACATGGATCGGGGAGGATGAATAAATGAAGCGTTCGGATTGGCAGAAGGTCTATGCGCCGCAGGGCAGCGCGCTTGACATTCGTGTACAGCATGCGTTGGCGTCCCTTGGCAGGGAGCCGGAAAGGAAAACGGATATGAGGATGAAACGGGTGATGGCCGCTGTGCTGGCCTGCATGGCGATGGCGGTCGGCGCGGCGGCCGGCGGGCTGTTTGCGCCGGAGTATGACGCTGTGCGTCTGGCAGATACGGCTCTGGCGGAGGCATACGGCGTGACGGATGAGATGCAGACCTATTTTTCCCGCGAGGTGCGCGAGGAGGACGGCGTGACGATCGTCGTCTACAGGGGGATGGAGGACATGCGGCATGTGCTGGGCAGCTACACAGTCACCATCCGCGGCGGTAAGGCGGCGGCGAGCTGGTCGCTGGATGGGCAGAGCACGCAGGGCGGGCTGGACGCGCGGGCGTGGGGCGCGGAGCAGTTGGAGATTCTTCTGCAGATGGCTGCGGATGAGCAGGGATTTGCCCGCGGGCACAGGAAGGCGCTTGAGATCCTCCGGGAGGGGGACGGGCTGGAGTTGGCCGTAACCTATGAGGATGAATCGGGTCAGACGCAGACGGAGCAAATCCGCCTCCCTGCCGACGGCATGACCGCCGCCGTGAGCGAGGAGCAGGCGCTGCAGATCGCCGGTCAGGCGCTGGCGCAGCGGTTCGCGCTCACCCCTGCGCAGCAGGAGAAGCTGGAGTACAACCGGGATTATGCGGAATACACCTGCGCCGTGCAGGACGGCAGGATGGTGTATGAGCTGTGGTTCTGGCTGCATCAGGACGAGGCGGCCTACCACACGGCGGGCGATGGCCTCTATCGTGCGGTCATCGACGCGCAGACGGGCGAGGTCATGGACCTGATGTACGATTCCGCGCTGGCGGGCAACGGCTGAAAAAGATATAGGACATAGGACGCAGCTCCGGCTGCGTCTTTTTTGCTGCCCGCGCTCATACCCTTGTCCGGGGTGATGGGAATGAACGGGATCTTCTGTGCGCTGCTGCTCTGCGGCGTGGTCTATGCCGCGGCGACGGGGCAGGCGGACGCCGCCCAGCGCGCGCTGCTCTCCGGCGGGGAGGAGGCGGTAGGGCTGTGCCTCTCGCTGGCGGGGGCGTATGCGTTCTTCGGCGGGGTGATGGGGCTGATGCGGGAGAGCGGGCTGGCATCCGGGCTGGCGCGGCTGCTGCACAGGCCGATGCGGCTGCTGCTCCGCTTCGCGCCGGGGGAGGAGGCTGCGCTGGCGGATATCTGCATGAACCTTGCAGCGGACATGCTGGGCATGGGCAACGCCTCCACGCCGGCGGGGCTGCGGGCGATGCGCGCCATGGCGGATGCGCAGCCGCAGCCGGGGCACGCCAGCGGCGCGATGCTCCTGTTCCTCGTGCTCAATACGACGAGCGTGCAGCTGATCCCGACGACGATGATCGGTCTTCGCGCACAGGCGGGCGCGGCGCAGCCGGCGGATATCGTCCTGCCGACGCTGCTCTCCTCGGCGGTCTCGTGCGCCTGCGGCGTGCTGCTCTGCCGCCTGATGGAGGCGCGGGAGGGGGCGCGCGCATGACGGCGCTGCTGCTGCCCGCGCTGCTGGCGCTGTGCGTCCTCTCGGCGCTGCATGCGCGTGTGAATGTGTATGATGCGTTTGTCCGCGGGGCGGGGGAGGGGCTGCGCACGCTCGTCTCCATCGCGCCGTATCTGGCGGCGGTCTTCACGGCGGTCTCCCTGCTGCGCACGACGGGCCTGATGGATGCGGCGCAGGCGCTGCTTGCCCCGCTGCTCGCGCGTGCCGGGCTGCCGGCGGAGTGCGCCTCCGTGCTCCTGCTGCGCCCGCTGTCGGCGTCGGCGGCGATGGGCGCCGCGGCGGAGCTGATGGCCGTCTGCGGGCCGGACAGCCGCGCGGCGAGGCTGACCTGCGTCGTCTGCGGGGCGAGCGAGACGGTCTTTTTCACCGGCTCGCTCTATCTGGGGGCGGCGGGCGTTCGGCGCAGCCGCTATGCCGTCCCGGCGGCGCTCGCGGCGTATCTGGCGGGCGTGCTCGCCGCGGCGCAGCTGGTATAGATGACAGTATTTTCGTCCGCCTGTGCGGCAGGGAATGCGCCCATGCATGCGTCTTGTATGCAGAGCATGCGGAAATATACGCCCCGGAAGCCGCGAAGCTTGACAGATGGGCGCGAATCGTCTACAATAAACCAAAGTGGATAATTGTATGCGTTTGATATCGTTCGGCGGGGATGCCCGCATAAGAAGGGAGGAAGGGGTCGTCCGCGACCCTGAGTGGTGAAGATGGACATTCGTACGAGAGGCGTCCGCGCTGCAGCGGCGCTCATGATGGTGGTGCTCCTTCTGCTGGGCGCGGCGTCTGCGCTGGCGGATGCGGATCCCATTCGCGTGTCCTCGCTCAGCGAGCCGCAGTCCGTGATCGCGGAGCAGGATGTATCGATCACCATCAAGATCTACAACAGCAGCCAGACGGACATGCAGGAGGAGATCTCCCTGTATAATCCCGACGGCTATCGTGTGGACAGCTATACCGGGCTGAAGGCGGAGAACAGCGTCACCTATACCGGGACGTGGCATGTGACTGCCGAGCAGATCAAGGCCGGCAAGATCAAGTACTACATCCGCTACATGGTGCAGACCGACAACGGCCCGCAGGAGACGACGCGCACCGTCCCCGTCACCATCCAGACGGAGGAGGCCGCGCCCCAGCTGAGCGCGACGTACAGCGTCTCCCCCGCCTCCGCGAAGGAGGGGCAGACGGTCACGCTCTCCTATGTGCTCTCCAACATCGGCAACATCGAGCTGCGCAACATCGTCATCGAGAACGAGGGCGTCAAGAAGGAGAATGTGACGGCCGCCTCGCTCTCCGTGAGCGAGAAGATCACGCTGGAGGATACCTTCGTCATGGGCGCGGAGGAGGTCGTCAGCAAGCCGACCGTCCATTACGAGGCCGCCGGCTCCAATAAGCGCCTGACCATCTCCGATATGGCGCGCAAGACGATCGCCGTCGCCGAGGACGGTCTTGAGGTCGTGCTCAAGCCTTCGGTCACGGAGAATGTCTATCCCGGCGAGAGCGTCAAAATGACGCTTGAGATGAAGAACAGCGGCAACACCGGCTACAGCGAGCTGACCGCTCAGCTCAGCGACGGCACGCAGATCGCCTCCGGCGTCGAGCTTGCCCCGGGCGCCAGCCATAAGGCCGAGTTTGAGGCCGTGATCGCCGAAAGCGGCGACTACAGCGTCAGCGTGACCGGCCGCGACTCCAACGGCGAGAACGTCGGCGTGATCTCCGAGGCGGTCGCCATCACCACGCAGGACGCCTCCCGTGCGCTCGTGCTCAATGTCCGCGCGCAGGCGAGGGAGGAGACCATCTACAGCGAGCCCGCCGTCGTGCGCTTCGCCGTCGTGGTGGAGAATACCGGCGAGACCGATGCGACCACGCTGACCGTCCGTCAGGCCGGCACGAAGGTCGCCGAGATCCCGTCCCTGCCCTCCGGCGAGAGCCGCACGCTCGTGCTGGATCTGGAGACGAGCATCGCCGGCAAGTTCCAGTTCACCGTGTCCGGCAAGGACGCCGCCGGCGTGGAGAAGACCTACGAGTCCAACATCCTTCAGGTGGCCTATCTTGAGCCGACGCCCGCGCCCACCGCGGCCCCGACGCCGACCCGCGTGCCGCCGACCCCGACGCCTGTGCCCACCGCCACGCCGGAGCCGAGCCTGAAGGAGATCATCACCGATAAGGTGCAGCAGGTGACTGAGCTTGTGACCCCGACGATGCTCTATGCCGTCGCGGGCACGCTGGCCGGTCTGCTGGCGCTGATCCTCGCCGTCAGCGGCGTGAAGGCCGCCAAGCGCGCGAAGATCATGAAGAACGCCATCGACACCCTTGAGCTCACGCCCGATGTGCGCAATCACAAGGGCGTCCGCCGCAAGGACAAGAAGGGCAAGCCCGAGAAAAAGGCGGAGGCTGCCGAGCAGATTGTGCAGACCACCGAGCTGACGGAGGAGGAGGCCGCCCCCGCGCAGGAGCCTGCCCCCGCCCCGGAAGAGGGACGCCGCCGCCGCGCGCCGGTGGAGACGCCCGTGAGCACGGATGAGACGCTGCGCGTGATGCCGGTGGATCAGAGGCCGGAGTTCATCGCGCAGGGCCGCGTGGACGATTCCCAGACCCGCATTTTCGGCAAGGCGCACGGTTGGGAGGAGGCGCAGCCCGCCGCCCCGCAGGAGGAGACGCAGGTCGTCCCGCCGGCAGCGGAGCAGCCCGCAGCGGAGCCGCAGATGGAGGAGACCATCCGCCTCAGCCGTCAGGAGATGAACGACGCGCTGAAGGAGAAGGCCGCCAAGGCGGAGAAGCCCAAGAAAAAGAAGGGTCTCTTCGGCCGCCGCAAGGACGAGGATGAGGACTTTGTGGACAGCGACGAGGCGAAGGGCAATCCCGACGACGACTTCTTCGATTAATCGTATACCCGCAGGGGATCGGCAGTGAGCCGGTCCCTGCTTTTTGTCTGTCCGGGCTGCTTCCGCGCGGGGGATCGGCGCTCCGGCAGAAAGGAAGGGTACAGCCCGCAGGCTGAGGGGAAAGAAGGAACAGGGCGAGGCGGCGATCAGCGGGCACAGCCCGCGCTTGATGAATCGGCGGGGGCATGCTATAATGAACCGGCATAGGAGGAGAAGCTCATGTTCACCGGTTTTCCGCAGGATGCGCTCGTCTTTCTGAACGACATCCGCTTTAACAATAACCAGACATTCTACGAGGCCAACCGCGAGCGGTATGAGCAGCAGGTCAAGGCCCCGCTGCGCGCGCTGTGCGACGAGATGACCCCGATCATCCAGATGATCGACCCGAAGTTGGATACCCGCCCGGGCAGGACGATGTCCCGCATCCGCCGCGATACCCGCTTCACGAAGGATAAGTCGCCCTTCCGCGATCATGTATGGCTGGGCTGGCGCTACCCGAATGAGAGCCGCAGCGAGGGCTTCGGCATGTACTGGGGCTTCGGGCCGGACTGGCTGAGCTGGGGCTGCGGCTGCTATGCGGCGGATAAGCCGCTGATGGACGCGCTGCGCCTGCATATCCGCCGCCATCCGGACGAGGCGCGCGAGGCGATCTTCCGCCCGGCGCTGGCGGGGTATACGCTATACGGCGAGGCGTATAAGAAGATCGCCGTCCCGGACGACGTCCCGCAGGACCTGCGCCATCTGTATGTCAAGAAGGGCTTCGGCATTGAATACAATGGCGGGGAGGAAGAGTGGCGCATGCTCCATACCCATGAGATGGCGGATCTGCTCGCGCGGGAGCTGACCGCGATGGCCCCGCTGCAGCAGCTGATGCATCGCATGCGCCAGCAGGCGGAGCACGCGCAGCAGGAGGCCCAGCGCGAGCGCGAGGAGGAGCAGCGCGCCGCCGCCGCTCTGCCGGACCGCCCGGCGAAGATCACCGTGCGAAGTGCGGACGAATTCGACTTTTAAGGCAATGGAGGATATGCGATGAATCTGATGATGGAGATGCTGAAGGCCGTGCTCTTCGGCATTGTGGAGGGCGTCACGGAATGGCTGCCCATCAGCTCGACCGGGCATATGATTCTGCTGGATGAGTTCATCCATATGCAGATGAGCGACGCATTCATGGAGATGTTCAACGTTGTGATCCAGCTCGGCGCGATCATGGCGGTGGTGCTGCTGTATTTCCCGAAGCTCTGGCCGTTTGTGCGCGGCAGCCGCGAGGGCGGCCTGCTCAGCTGGCTGCGGATGGATACGGTCATGCTCTGGCTGAAGGTCGTCGTGGCGATCCTCCCCAGCGCAGTGATCGGCCTGCCGCTGGACGACTGGTTTGACGCGCATCTGCATAACGCGCCGGTGGTCGCCGCGATGCTGATTCTCTATGGCGTTGCCTTTATCCTCGTGGAGCGCAGGCAGGGCAGCCGCACCGCGAAGGTGACGGATGTGGACGGGATCAGCTTCCGCATGGCGCTGGCGATCGGCTTCTTTCAGGCGCTGTCCCTCGTGCCGGGCACGAGCCGCAGCGGTGCGACGATCCTCGGCGGCGTGCTGATGGGCTGCTCCCGCGCGGCGGCGAGCGAGCTGAGCTTCTTCATGGCGATCCCGACGATGGCCGGTGCGAGCCTGATCAAGGTGCTCAAGTTCGGCCTTGCCTTCACCGGGGCGGAGCTGCTTATCCTGCTGGTCGGCTGCGTGACGGCGTTTGCCGTCTCCCTGCTGGCGATCCGCACGTTTATGGGCTATATCAGGAAGAACAGCTTCACAGCGTTCGGCTGGTACAGGATCATCCTCGGCGCGCTGGTGGCGCTGTACTTCATCGTGAAATAACAAAGCGGCATGCTCCGGACAGGAGCATGCCGTTTTTCTGTATGATATTGATTCTTACGGGAGGAAGCCCGGCGGGATGATGCGCATAGCGCGCACGGCGCAGAGCGCGAGCAGATGCAGCGGGTACGCCAGATAGAACAGCACGCAGAGCAGCGGCGAACGCAGGCCGCGCCTTCCGTTGTAGAGCGCGATCAGCGGCAGGGCGCAGAGCGCGCACAGCGAGACGAGCACCCAGCTCATCGCCACGCCGGAAAGCAGCAGGCTCAGCGTGTAGAGCAGCATCGAGCCGCCGGCGGCGAGCAGACCTGCGGCGGGCCGCCGGCCATACGCATAGAAGGAGAGGCAGAGCGCGACGCCCAGCCAGCCGTAGCTCACCCGCGCGAGCATCGCGCACAGGGCGAGCAGCGCCGCGCAGATGATCAGCAGGGCGCGGCGCCGGCGCAGCGTATCCGCCGCAAGCACGGCCAGCAGCCCGAGCAGCAGGGAGAAGACGGCGTTCTGCTCCACCGTGCTGACGAGTGCGCCGAAGAGCAGCAGATCCGACGGGATCTCGGAGATGATCGCCAGCAGCAGCAGCCGGCGCAGATACGCGCGCAGATCGCGCGTATGCAGATAGCCCTGCACGATCAGAAAGCAATACAGCGGGAAGGCGGCGCGCCCGACGCAGCGGAACAGCCCCACATTGGGGAACAGCGCAAGCCCGGCATGATCGACGACCATGCACATGAGCGCCGTCATCCTGAGGAAAAACGAGGACAAAACTGCACAGCCTCCTTCAGCAAGACGAAGATCAATAACCCGTTTACTATACCGCAACAAAAGTATGCTTGTCAATGTTCGTTATATACCGAACAAAAATGACGTAATAGGCGTGAATTATCATTAAATGTGCCGAATGTGAGCGCGGCGGATTGAAAAACCGGTCGTTTAATGCTATAATGCCGGAGTATAATCGGTAATGATGCGGCATTGTCCGCAGGGGCGACGGGGCATCCCGTCTGTGATATGAGGAGGATTATCGTGAGCGAGGTTACCAACAGGGTCAGACGAATCTATGCGGAGAAGCGCCCGGGCTATGACGTCGCCGCGCAGCAGCTGCATGCCGAGCTGTGCGAGGTGCTGGGCACGCAGGCGATCGAGTATGTGCGCATCTTCCAGCGCTATGACATGGCGGGGCTGACGGACGAGGCGTTCGACAGCGCGCGCGGGATCATCTTCTCCGAGCCGAATGTCGACGTGCTGTATGATGAGGAGCTGCCGCCGATGCAGGCTGCGCTGCTGGCGGTGGAGTACCTGCCGGGCCAGTATGATCAGCGTGCGGACAGCGCGAGCCAGTGCCTGCAGCTGCTCAGCCCCGACGCGCCGCGCCCGAAGGTGGCCTGCGCGAAGGTCTACGCCTTTGCCGGCAGGGATGTGGACGCGGCCCTTGTGGAGCGCATTGCCGCGCACCTGATCAACCCGGTGGAGGCGCGCCGCGCCTCGATGGATAAGCCCGAGAGCCTTGATCTGCAGGCCGACATCCCGCAGGACGTCGCCACGGTCGAGGGCTTCATCGGTATGGATAACCGCGCGCTGGAGGCCATGGTCCGCGGGATGGGCATGGCGATGAGCGCGGAGGATCTGTGCTTCTGCCGCGATTACTTCCGCGATACCGAGAAGCGCGATCCCACCGTCACCGAGCTTCGCGCGATCGACACCTACTGGTCCGATCACTGCCGCCATACCACCTTCCTCACTGCGATTGACGAGATCACCTTCGAGGACGGCCGCTTCGCCGAGCCGATCCGCGCCGCATATGAGCTGTATATCGACACCCGCAAGGACGTCTATGCCGACAGGAAGAAGGACGTCTCCCTGATGGATATGGCGACCCTCGGCGCAAAGGCGCTGCGGAAGATGGGCAAGCTCGACGACCTTGACGCGTCTGACGAGATCAACGCCTGCTCCATCGTCGTGACGGCGAATGTCGACGGCAGGGAAGAGCCGTGGCTGATCATGTTCAAGAACGAGACGCATAACCACCCGACGGAGATCGAGGGCTTCGGCGGCGCGGCGACCTGCCTCGGCGGCGCGATCCGCGATCCGCTCTCCGGCCGCAGCTACGTCTATCAGGCGATGCGCATCACCGGCGCGGGCGACCCGCGCATGCCCTACAGCCGCACCCGTCAGGGCAAGCTGCCCCAGCGCCGCATCACCACCAGCGCCGCGCAGGGCTACTCCAGCTATGGCAACCAGATCGGCCTTG
>JAGBAV010000025.1 GCA_017938795.1 Clostridia bacterium | reverse complement strand
GGGTGGGATTGGAGGTTGTAGGAGGGAAGGGAGGGAGGGATCCTGCGTCCCTCCCTTCGCCTCCTACATTACGTTCCCCGCCGGAGGCAGTGGGCAAGGAGCAGCCTATGGCTGTGACCATGCAGGCTCCCTGGAATGGGATCCCTCGTCTCCCCCTTGGCCTCCTACATTACGTCCCCCGCCGGAGGCAGCTGCTGAAAGCAGGAGCTTCAATCGCCGCAATAGGTCGCTCCGCTCCCGCTGCGGCTTGCGCTTTCCCGCCCTTCGGGATAACGATAAGGGTTGCCGCCCTTATAATCCTGCCAAGGGATTTCATCCCTTGACCCTGCTTCGCTTCGCGGCGGCTTGAAGCGTTTACCCCATCCGCCGCAATAGGTCGCTTCGCTCCCGCTGCGGCGCGCGCTTTCCCGCCTTTCGGGATGACGATAAGGGCTGCCGCCCTTATGAACCCGCCATGGGATTTCATCCCTTGATCCATCATCGCTTCGCGGCGGCTTGAAGCAGGATTCAAACCTTCTCCCGATCTTTACCTTTACATTATCTCCATTGTGTAATAGAATGAAATCACCATCATGACCGACACAAGGAGATCATTATGAACATCAACTGGCAGCAGACCCTGACCTCCGGCGTCTCCCTCACCGGCGGCGTCCTTCATATTCCCGCCTCCGGCGGCGGCTTCGCGCTCCCGCAGATCGCCGCTTCCACGGCGCGCTATCTCAATCTCACCCTCACCGTCCTCGAGGAGCATTCCATGCCCTTCGAGTTCCGCGCCTTTGCCGCCGGGGAGGAGGAGCCCCGCGTCATCGTGCGCTTCGGCGTTCTGCCGAAGTACCGCACCAACCTCTTCATCGACATGAACTGGCTCGACGGTCACATCCTCTTCCCGGGTCATATCCCCGGCGAATTGAAGGTCGTCTGCCATGGCTCGCGTATCGACCGTGCGCAGATCGCCTATGCCGAGCTGGTCAGCATGCAGGCCTATCATGATATTTCCGTCCGCTTCGATCTGGTCGAGCTCAGCGATACGCCGATCGCCGCTGCGATCCCGGAGCAGGTGAAGCTCGTGGACGAGATGGGGCAGTATATCCCCAAGGATTGGGCGGGCAAGATGCCCGATGTGCAGACCATGGCTGCCGCGATCCGCGCGCAGGCTGATCAGCCCGGCGTCTATCCCTTTGAGGACTGGACGGCGTGGGGCGGCTGCGCCTCCATGCCGCTTGCTGACGGCACGGGCTTCTTCACGAAGATCAAGCATGACGGCCGCTGGTATCTTCTCGATCCGGACGGTCATGCCTTCTTCAGCGCCGGGCCGGACTGCGTCGTCGCCCGCTGCGACGGCCGTGTGGACGGCATCGAGCCGCTCCTCTCCTGCGATTCCGACGATCCTGTGCTCTGCGAGCCGATGGATCATGACTGGGGCGAGGTGCCGCGCGGCCGCGGCCGCCTGCTCTCCTATGAGCGGATGAATCTGCAGCGCGCTTTCGGTGACGGCTGGTATGACGCATGGAAGGACATGGTCGCCGGTCAGCTGCGCCGCATGGGCATGAACACGCTGGGCAACTGGTCCGATCCCGAGATGTACGGCCGCATGCCGTATGTCACGATGCTCGACCGCTTCCCGGAGACCACGCACAAGATCTTCCGCGACTTCCCGGACATCCTCTCCCCGGAGTACCGCGAGGACGCCGCCCGCTGCGCGCAGGAGCTTGCCGCCCGCAGGGACGACCCGTGGATGATCGGCTACTTCCTGCGCAATGAGCCGGGCTGGGCCTTTGTGGACAACCTGATCATCGCCGACGAAGTCCTGCGCGACCCGGCGGATACCTATTGCCGCCGCGGCCTCATCGCATGGCTGCAGGCGCGCTACGCGGATATCGCGGCGCTCAACGCGGCGTGGCAGGCGTCCTTCACTTCCTTCGATGCGCTGATGCAGCCCATCGAGCGCGCGTCCGCCCTCTCCGCGCAGGCGGAGGCGGATCTGCGCGCCTACTCCGCGCAGCTCATCCGCGCCTATACCGAGATCCCCGCGCAGGCCTGCCGCGCCGTCGATCCGAATCATATGATCCTCGGCATGCGCTGGGCGTGGATTTCCGATCCCGTGCTCGTCTCCGGCTGGGAGTGCTTCGACGTCTTCTCCATCAACTGCTACGCCGTCGACCCGACGAAGTCCATCGAGCGCGTGCGCGAGCTGGGCGTGGATCTGCCGGTGATGATCGGCGAGTTCCATTTCGGCGCGCTGGACGCCGGCCTCACCGCGACCGGTCTGGAGGCCGTCGCCACGCAGGCGGACCGCGGGCTGGCCTATCGCCATTACTGCGAGCATGCCGCGGCGCATCCCATGTGCGTCGGCTGCCATTACTTCCAGTGCTATGACCAGTTTGTCCTCGGCCGCTTTGACGGTGAGAATTACAACATCGGCCTGTTTGATATCTGCCTGCAGCCCTATCACGACATGGCGCAGGCCGTGCGCGCCTGCTCGGGCAGGATGTATGCGATCCATGCGGGCGAGCTTGCGCCCATCGAGGACAAGCCCGTCATGCTCCCGATGATCGCGTACTGATCCGCAGCGCAGTCGTCTCCATAAGGAGGTGGAAGAAGCGATGAACAAGAAGCATGTGACGATCTACGACATTGCGCGCGAGGCGGAGGTCTCGCCCGCGACGGTCTCGCGCATCCTGCGCGGCGGCAGCTACGTCAGCGAGGAGAAGCGTCAGCGCGTGACGCAGCTGATTGAGAAATACAATTTCCGGCCCAACGCCGCCGCCCGCGCGCTCACCAAGACGCAGACGCGCCTTGTCGGCATGGTCATGGCGGACGCGGGCAACCCCTACCACAGCAGCCTCTTCACCGCCTGCGTCGCCGAGGCGCACAGGCGCGGCTATGCGACGATGATGTTTAATACCCTCTCCCGCCCGGAGATGGAGGAGGAGGCCGTCCTGCGCCTGCTCGAGCAGCGTGTGGACGCGATTATCATCTCCGGCGGCAGCATCGACCGCGAGGCGCTTGAGCCGGACTTTGTTCAGCTGCTGGAGACGGCGATGAAGAGTGTGCCCATCATCGCGGCCTCGCGCAGCAGCGATGAGCGCATCTTCGGCGTGGAGGTCGATCACGAGGGCTCCGTCGATCTGGCGATGGCGCATCTGCTCGCGCTGGGGCATAAGGAGATCGGCTTCATCTACTCCGGCGCGCACAACTACGGCACAAAGGAGAAGCTCGCCTGCTTCCGCCGCCATATGGAGGCCGCTGGCCTGCCCGTACGCGAGGAATGGATGATCGACGTGGTCAATTATTCCTGCGAGGCGGGGCGCGAGGGGGCGGAGCGCCTTGTCCGCCTGCCGTCGCGGCCCACGGCGGTGATCGGCATGAACGATCTGGTCGCCTCCGGCGTCATGCAGGGGCTGCATGCCCACGGCGTGCGCATCCCGCAGGATATCTCCATCGTCGGCTTTGACAATACCTTCATCACCCAGATCCTCTCGCCCCAGCTCACGTCGGTGGGGTATGATTACAACGTCTATGCGGCGATGCTCATGGACGCCGTCGCGGCCTCGATCAGCGGCCAGCGGATCGGGCAGAACAGGCGCGTGCCCGCCATGCTCAGCGTGAAGGAGACCTGTGCGCCGCCTATGACATAAACAATATGGATCAGACAGGACCGGAGAGCATATTTCTCCGGTCTTATTTTGTTTATTTTGCGCAAACTGCTTGAAGAAATTAGGGGACGTGTGATATATTGACCATATGAAATGGGTTTCATATTGTCTATTTGTGTTGCCTTTTTCGCTTCGGCGGTCTGGGCAGGCGGATGGGACTGACCCGGAATTATGGATAGGCGCGGCGCCGGTCGGATCATGGCGTCCGCGTGAAAGGAGCGGGAAACCTTGGATAAGTCGAAAGCGGTCAATTATCGCAGGCCGAGCCTCGGCCGCACGCTGAATCAGAACAAGACCCTGATTCTCATGTGCGTCCCGGCGATCATGTTCTTCTTCGTGTTCTCGTACATGCCCATGCCGGGCGCGTACATCGCCTTCACGAACTTCCAGTACAACAAGGGCATCTTCGGCAGCCCCTTCATTGGCCTGCAGAACTTCAAGTTCCTCTTCATGTCCGGCCAGCTGACGCTGCTGCTGCGCAATACCATCCTGTACAACCTCGCGTTCATCATCCTGGGCAACGTGCTCCAGCTGGCCTTCGCCATTCTCCTCAACGAGGTGCAGAGCAAGGCGTACAAGAAGACCACGCAGTCCATGATGTTCCTGCCGTACTTCATCTCCGACGTTCTGGTTTCCCTGCTGGTGTACAACCTGCTCAACTATGACTTCGGCTTCATCTCCAACCTTGTGCGCAGCCTCGGCGGCGAGATGCCCAAGGTCTACCAGATGCCCAACGCCTGGCCGATCATCATCGTCCTGGTCAACCTCTGGAAGGGC
>JAGBAV010000002.1 GCA_017938795.1 Clostridia bacterium | reverse complement strand
GGTATACGCAGATAAAGAAGCAAAGCTTGAGAAACTGGAAAACCTTGGCTCCCCCTATGGGGGAGCTGTCACCGAAGGTGACCGAGAGGGCGTGATTCCCCTCTCAGTCGGCTGCGCCGCCAGCTCTCCCAGAGGGAGAGCCGAGAAGCGCGGAAGCGTGAATTATGCGGTATACGCAGATAAAGAAGCAAAGCTTGAGAAACTGGAAAACCTTGGCTCCCCCTATGGGGGAGCTGTCACCGGAGGTGACTGAGAGGGCGTAATTCCCCTCTCAGTCGGCTGCGCCGCCAGCTCTCCCGGAGGGAGAGCCAAGAAGCGCGCAAGCGTGTATCATGCGGTATACGATACGGGTTATCTGCCTGCCCGGCCCATTCTTTTCATCGCTCTCATTCTATCATGGCAGTACAAAAAGCAGCAAGCCGCTTCCGGCTTGCTGCTTCTTTTGCTTCTGATCGTTTGCTGCGTCCTGAGAGGGTCAGCCTTACTCCCGCCCCGCGGCGCGGTCATACGCCTGCTGGTAGAGGATCTCCTGCGCGCTGCGCGCCTCCTCGCCCTCCAGCGGGGCGCGGCGGATGTACGTGCCGTCCGCGCGCATCTCCCTCGCCTGCACGTTATCGCTGAGCAGCAGGGCGAACATATCAAACAGCCGCTCCCGGATCGCCTCGTCCCGGATCGGTGCGGCGACCTCCACGCGGCGCAGGGTATTGCGCGTCATGAAGTCCGCAGAGCCGATATACATCTTCGCCCGCTCCCGCGTGCCGAAGATATAGATGCGCGAATGCTCGAGGAACCGGCCCACCACGCTGATCACGCGGATGTTCTCCGTCTTCCCCGGCACGCCCGCCAGCAGGCAGCAGATGCCGCGCACCACGAGGTCGATCTTCACCCCCGCGCACGATGCGTCGATCAGCCTGCTGATGATCGTCTTATCCGTCAGCGAGTTGATCTTCACGCCGATGTACGCCGGTTCGCCCGCCTGCGCATGCGCGATCTCCCCGTCGATCATCGCGAGGATCCTGTTCTGCAGGCAGTGCGGCGCGACCAGCAGATGCTCCGCCTCCGTCACCGTCTCGTCCATCGCCAGCGCGTTGAAGACCTCCGCCGCCTGCCTGCCGATCTCCTCGTCCGCCGTCATCAGCGAGAGGTCGGTGTACAGGCGCGCGGTCTTTTCGTTGTAGTTGCCCGTGCCGATCTGCGTGTAGTACGCCGTGCGCTCGCCCTCGCGGCGCGTGATCAGGCAGAGCTTGGAATGCACCTTATATCCGTTCAGGCCGTAGATCACGTTGCATCCGGCCTTCTCCAGCCGGCGCGACCATTCGATGTTGTTCTCCTCGTCAAACCGCGCCTTCAGCTCCACCAGCACCAGCACGTCCTTGCCGTTCTCCGCCGCCTCGATCAGCGCCTCGACAACCTTGCTGTGCTTCGCCACGCGGTAGAGCGTCATCTTGATGGAGACGACGCTGTCGTCGTTCGCCGCCTCCTGCAGCATCTGCAGGAACGGGCGCATGCTCTCATACGGATAGGACAGCAGCTTGTCGCCCTTGGCGACCTGCGCGAGGATCGGGGCGCTGCTGTCGAGCATCGGCGAGCGCTGCGGGATCCGGCGGGTATAGAACAGCTCCTCCTTCTGGCGAAGGATGTCCTGAATCTGGAACAGGAAGGACAGGTCCAGCGGCGTGTTGCTGCGGAAGACGTATTCGCGCGGGACCTCCATATACTCGCACAGGGTATCGACGATATCGCCGTCCAGCTCGCGCGAGAGCTCCAGCCGCACGGGCTCCAGCCGCTTGCGCCGCTTGATCAGGCTGACCATGAACTCGCGGTAGTCGATATCCTCCTCATACAGCGCGTCGGCGTCGATATCCGCGTTGCGCGTCACGCGCAGCAGGGACTTCGCCTTGACCGTATACCCCTCGAACACCTTCGGGATGAAGTGCAGGATCAGCTCCTCGGCGAGCATGAAGGTCTTTTCCCTGCCGGGGATCTCGATCAGCCGCGGGAAGACGCCCGACGTGCAGGGGATGATGCCCAGCTTGCGCTTGCCGTTCTTCCTTGTGAGCACGACCACGGCGTAGATATCCTTGTTGCGCAGGAACGGGAACGGCTGCCTGCGCCCGACGATGATCGGGGAGATCAGCGGGCGGATCTGCGCGTCGAAATAGCGCTCGAGCATCTCGCTCTCCTGCCGGCCGATCTTGCGGAAGTCGACCAGCCGCACGCCCAGCTGCTCCACCTGCTCCATCAGCTGGGTGTAGATGGCGTCCTTGCGCGCGTTGAGCTCGCGCACGACGGGCATGATGGCGTCCAGCTGCTCGCGCGGGGTCATGTGCGTCTTGTTCTCCCGCAGCTTCGGGGTGACGTCGTCCTGATCCACCAGCGAGCCCACGCGCACCATGAAGAATTCATCCAGATTGCTCTGATAGATCGACGCAAAGCTCAGCCGCTCGCAGAAGGGCGTGCGGACGCTCTCCGCCTCCTCCAGTACGCGCTCGTTGAACTTGAGCCACGAGAGCTCCCTGTTCATGAATATTGTGCCGTCCGTCATCGTTATCCGCTCCCTTTTGTGTGATCTCTTTGATTATATTTGATCCTGTGTGAAAAATCCATGCCTATCGTCCGGCTTGATGCATGCCTGCGTCAGCGCCTTGCCAGCTCCTCCGCCGTGAATTCCTGCAGGAAGCGGCGCTTCCAGATCAGGCGGAAGAAGATGACCAGCACGATAAACGTCAGCGCCCACGAGACGGGGTAGGAGAGCATCAGCACGAACATCGTCGGGAAGGCGGCGAACACCGTCATCACCCAGAAGATGCGGAACACGCACGCGCCGAGGATGGAGACGCACATCGGCAGGATCGAGTAACCGATGCCGCGCAGCGCGCCGGTCATCACGTCCATGATGCCGCACAGGAAGTACGGGATGCACATGACGTACAGCCGCTCCAGCCCGGCCTCGATGACCGCCGGGTCGGCGCTGTAGAGGGCGAGCAGCTGCCGCCCGAACACGCACGCCGCAATGCCCAGCGTCAGGCCGAAGCCAACCGCCCAGACCATGCAGGCCTTGATCGAGGTGATGATGCGCATCGGCTTGCGCGCGCCGATGTTCTGCCCGGCGAAGCAGGTGACCGCCTGCTGGAAGGTGTTCATCGCCTGATAGATGAAGTTGCCCACGTTCGCCGCGGCGGAGTTGCCCGCGATGACGATCGAGCCGAAGCTGTTCACCGAGGACTGGATGACCACATTGGACAGGGAGAATACCGAGGACTGGATGCCCGCCGGCAGGCCGATGCGGATGATCTCGCGCAGGATCGGCAGATCCACGCCCAGTTTGCGCAGGTTCAGGTGGGTCGGCCCCTCCATGAGCATCAGCGAATGCACGACCAGCGCCGCGGAGACCGCCTGCGAGATGATCGTCGCCAGCGCGACGCCCGCCACGCTCATATGGAAGAACACGACAAAGATCAGGTTGAGCACCACGTTGATTACGCCCGCGATCGTCAGGAAGTAGAGCGGGCGCTTCGTGTCGCCGACGGCGCGCAGCACGGCAGCGGAGAAGTTATAGAGCATCTGCACCGGCATGCCGACAAAGAGGATGCGCACATACAGCACGGCGAGGTCGATGACGTCCTCCGGCGAGCCCATCAGCTGCAGCAGCGGCCTTGCGGCAACGCAGCCGATGACCGTCAGCATCGCGCCGCCGATGAGGCTGATCAGCACGGCGGTGTGGACGGTCC
Organism: Clostridia bacterium; assembly: GCA_017938795.1. Taxonomy (GTDB): domain Bacteria; phylum Bacillota; class Clostridia; order Christensenellales; family Aristaeellaceae; genus Ventricola. The sequence continues at coordinate 10,533 of JAGBAV010000002.1, read as the reverse complement.
TGGATACCTTCGCGTGCTCGCGCGCGCCGGTATAGCGCGCAACCAGCACATTCACGCCGACCGACAGGCCGATGAACAGGCTGACGATCATATTATTGAGCGAGCCGACGGAGCCGACAGCCGCCAGCGCCTCGTTGCCCGAGAAGCGGCCGACGACGATTGTGTCCGCGGCGTTGAATACGAGCTGCAGGATGCCGGAGAGCATGATCGGCAGCGCGAAGATGAGAACCTTGCGCATCAGCGGCCCTTCGGTCATATCCATGGTGCGGTGTGCATTCGTCTTGAACATAGCGATTCTCCTGACATCGTTGCATATCCTGTACAGAGCCCCGGACGGGGCATGGTATGATTATAGCACGTTCCGGCGCAATATGCAAAGCCCGCGGGACGCCGTGCCAATCACCGGAAAATAAAGGAAAACAGGGAACAGACGGCGAATAAGAAAATCAGTTGCTCTGTGCGCAGTCGCACAGGCTTCTTCTGTTTGACGGGTGTTATCTGGAGGGATGAATATGCTTGGTTGGCTTGAAAAGTGCGTCGTGAAGGGGCGCGATATCCGGGATGAGCGCGTGCGCAGCGCGTATGGCAAGGCGGTCAGCGTGATCTGCATCGCCAGCAATGTGCTGCTCTTCGCCGGCAAGGCGCTGGCGGGCGTGCTCAGCAGCTCCGTCGCGATCACGGCGGACGCCTTCAATAATCTGTCGGACGCCTCCTCCGGCGCGGTGAGTCTGCTGGGCTTCAAGCTCGCGGAGAAGCCCGCCGACGCGGAGCATCCCTATGGTCACGGGCGCTTTGAGTATCTGTCCGCGCTGGTTGTCGCGGCGATGGTGCTGGTCATCGGCGTGGAGATGCTCAAGAGCGGCGTCCAGAAGATCCTTCATCCGCAGGCCGTCCGCTTTGACGCGCTGACGGCGGGCATCCTCCTTGCCTCCATCGCGGTGAAGCTCTGGCTTGCATGGCTCAACCGCCGCGCGGGGGAGAGGATCGATTCCGGCGTGCTCGCCGCCGCCTCGCAGGACAGCCGCAACGACGTGATCGCCACCGGCGCGGTGCTCCTCTCCATGGTCATCGGGCGCCTGACGGGCGTCCCGCTGGACGGCGTGATGGGCGCGGCGGTCGCCGTGTTCATCCTCGTGAGCGGCTATACCCTCATGCGCGATACGATCGATCCGCTCCTTGGCGGCATGCCGGACAAAGAGCGTACCGAGGCGATCCGCGCGAAGATCATGGCCTATCCCGGGGTGCTCGGCGTGCATGACCTGATGGTGCATGACTATGGCCCGGGGCGGCAGTTTGCCAGCGTGCATGTGGAGATGTCCTCCTCGGAGGATCCGCTGCACTGCCACGACATCATCGACAACATTGAGCGCGATTTCCTTATGCAGGACGGGCTGCATCTGGTGATTCATTATGACCCCGTGGCGACGGACGACCCGCGCCTGCCGGTCATGCGCGATCTCCTCGTGCAGATCGTCCAGGAGATCGATCCCCGGATCACCGTGCATGACCTTCGCATGGTGCCGGGCAAGACGCATGTCAATATCGTCTTTGACTGCGTCCTGCCGTATGGGCTTGAGACGCCCGTTTCCCGGCTGCGCGGCCGCATCTGCGAGCGGGTGCAGGCGCAGTACCCCGATTACTACTGCGTGATCACCTTCGAGCATGACTACGCCCGCGGCGGCGAGTGAGGGGCGCTTTTTCTTGCCTGTGCATGCGCGCTGTGATATAATAAATGAATTGACGGATGAATGGTGGGGATGATGATGAGACAGGGCAGGCTGGAGACGAGGCTGCAGATGCGCCGGCTGACCACGGACGATACCGCGCAGTACAATGCGCTGCTGCGCTACGCCTTTCAGGTGACGGACAGCGAGCTCGCCTCGCTGGGCTGGGATCAGAAGGGTATGGAGAAATCCAAGAAGCCCGTGCTCAAGAAGACGGAGTCCTTCGGCTGGTTCGACGGGGAGAAGCTCGCCTCCCAGATCAGCGTCTACCCCATGCAGGTCAATCTCTTCGGGCAGATGTACAAGATGGGCGGCATCACCGGCGTCGCGACGTATCCGGAGTATTCCGGCCGCGGCCTGATGAACAGGCTGATGAAGCAGGCGCTTGACAATATGCGCAGAAATCACCAGTGCGTGTCCATGCTCTTCCCGTATCTGATCCCCTATTACCGCAAGAAGGGCTGGGAGATCGTGTCGGACAAGATGACCTATACGATCAAGGACACCCAGCTGCCCAAGCGGCGCAAGGTCGGCGGCATGGTTGAGCGCGTGGGCATCGACAGCGAGGACCTGCGCACCGTCCACGACGCCTTCACGAAGATGCGCCACGGCGCGCTCAAGCGCAACGAGCTGGAGTGGGAGGAGTACTGGCGGTGGGAGGCGGACGACGTCCTCGTCGCCGTCTATTACGATGCGGAGGACGAGCCCAAGGGCTACCTCGTCTACTATATCGCCAACGACGTCTTCAAGATCAAGGAGCTCGTCTATATCAATCAGGAGGCGCGCCATGGCCTGTGGAATTATATCTCCGCGCACTTCACGATGATCGAGAAGGTCGTGGGCAGCAACTACACCAACGAGCCGATGGCCTTCCTCCTCGAGGACAGCGAGATTCAGGAGGAGATCGAGCCGTATATCATGGCGCGCATCGTGGATTTTGAGGAGTTCATCCGCCAGTATCCGTTCGATATCATCTCCATCCATGACGACCTGCATTTCGTCATCGACGACCCGATCATGGAGTGCAACTGCGGGGACTTCTCCCTGCGCTGGGACGAGGAGGGCAACACCATCCTCGAGCGCGGCGGCACGCAGGGCGAGCTGGTGCGCTGCGATATCCAGACGCTGACGGCCATGTTCTATGGCTATAAGCGCCCGACTTACTTAAAGCGCGTGGAGCGCCTCTCCGCCGGGGAGACCGCCGTGCGCATCCTCGAGGATATCATCCCGATCGAGCAGCCGTATTTCTCGGATTATTTCTGATCAACCTACGAAAGGGCGGAAGACCATGCGGCAGGAGGCCGTTTCCCTGCTCCGCTGCCCGATCTGCCGGGGTGCGTTCTCCCTTCAGGGGAGCAGCCTCGTCTGCGGCGGGCGGCATTGCTATGACGTCGCGCGGCAGGGCGACGTCAATCTCGTGCCCGGCCGGCGCGAGACATTCTATACGAAGGAGCTCTTCGTCAGCCGCGCCGCTGCGTTTGAGGCGGGCGTCTATGCCCCCGTTGTGGAGGCGATCGGCGAGGCCGTGCGCCGCTATGCCCCGGGCGATGCGCCCGTGATGGCGGATGCAGGCTGCGGCGAGGGCTACTATACCCGCAGCGTATGCGCGGGGGAGCCGTTTGTGCGCATCGGGTTTGACCTGTGCAAGGACGCCGTGCGCCTTGCGGCGAAGAGCGATAAGGGCAGCACGTATTTCGTCGGCGATCTGGCGAATATCCCGCTGGCGGATCACAGCGTGGATGTGCTGCTGGATGTGTTCACCCCGGCCAATTACGCGGAGTTTGCCCGCGTCCTCAGGCCCGGCGGCGTGCTTGTCAAGCTCTCCCCGAGGGAGGGCTACCTGCGCCAGCTGCGCGAGGCGGCGAAGGATCACCTGCGCCATGCGCAGTACGAGGGCGGGCGCGTGGAGGAATACGCGCGGCAGCGCATGACAGTGCTGGAGGAGCGCGCGATCAGCTATACCCTGCCCGTCGGGCAGGAGCTGGTGCGCCATCTGGCGCGGATGACCCCGATGCTCGCCGGCGTCCCTGTGGAGGCGCTGGATCTGTCCGGCGTGACGGAGATCACCATCGACGAGACGATGGTCGTCGGCCGGTTTGAATGAAATCAACCGCGCTGGCCGCGAGGGTGCGGCGGCGCGGAATGTGCATCAGCACGGAAGGAGAAGAAGATGAGGGCTTTCTTTCAGAATGACTACGGCGAGGGCGCGCATCCGCTGATCATGCAGCGCCTTGTGGAGACGAATCTGGAGCATACCTGCGGCTACGGGCTGGACCCGTACAGCCTGCGCGCGGCGGAGCTCATCCGCCAGAAGTGCGGCAGGCCGGAGGCGGCTGTGCATATGCTCGCCGGCGGCACCTCCGCCAACGCCATCGCGATGGCGGCGTTCATGCGCCCGTATGAGGCGGCTGTCTGCGCGGCGAGCGGGCATATCAACGTCCATGAGACCGGCGCGATCGAGGCGACCGGGCATAAGGTGCTCGTCGCCGCCTCGAAGGACGGCAAGGCGCTGCCCGAGGGCGTGCGCGCCGTCTGCCGCGAGCATACGGACGAGCACATGGTGCATCCGCGCGTGCTCTACATCAGCCAGTCCACGGAGATCGGCACGGTGTATAACAAGGCGGAGCTGCTGGCCCTGCGCGAGGTCTGCGACGAGTGCGGGCTGATCCTCTATATCGACGGCGCGCGCCTTGGCAGCGCGCTGGCGAGCAGCGAATGCGACGTGACGCTCAGGGATCTGGCGGATATCGCGGACTGCTTCTACATCGGCGGCACGAAGAACGGCATGCTCTTCGGCGAGGCGATGGTCATCGTCAACCCCTCCCTGCAGAAGGATTTCCGCTTCATGATCAAGAACCGCGGCGGCATGATGGCCAAGGGCCGTCTGTGCGGCCTGATGTTCCTGACGGCGTTCGAGCATGACGATTACTTCGCGTGGGCGCGCCACGCCAACGCCATGGCGGATATCATCCGCGGCGGCATGGAGCGCGGCGGCGTGGAGTTCTTCCAGCGCACGACGAGCAATCAGGTCTTCCCGGTCATCACGCGCGAGCAGGAGGCCGCGCTGGCGGAGCGCTTTGCCTTCGAGCATTGGGCAGATCTGCCGGATGGGCGCGTCTCCGTCCGCTTCGTGACCAGCTGGGCGACCACTGAGGCGGATGCGCAGCTGCTCGCCGACGCGCTCGGGGCGCTGTAAGCGATGGCGAAGGAAAAGAGCTCGCGCGTTCATAAGCGAAAGCGGGGCTGCCTTGGCGGCTGCCTCGTGCGCATTGTGCTGCTGCTGGGGCTGCTTGCGCTGCTGTTTGTCGGCGCGTGCGTGCTGGGCTTCGTGCGCAATGACCCGCAGACGGGCGCGCCGTCCCTCTCCTTTGAGGTGATCGGCCTTGAGGACGGGCAGCTGTCCGATCTGTCCGCGATCCATCTGGGCGACCTCTCCGGCATGCTGGAGGGGATCGATGCGGACAGTTGGCCCTATGCCGTGGCGAAATCCGGCCTGACGGTCAAGACCCTGCGCGCCGGGGAGGGCGAGGCTGTGCTCGTCTGCAGCGACGGGTATACCATGCTCATCGGCGGCGGCAGCAGCGGCACGCTGCTCTGCGGTCAGCTGCTGCTCTGCGGCGCGGGCCGGCTGGATGCGGCGCTCATGCTCTCCTGCGCGGATGAGCAGGCCGGCGGCATGGCGGCGGCGGTGTCGCTGCTCAGGCCGGGGTATCTGCTCTATCCCGATTCGCAGACGAAGAGCAAGGCGTTCAATAACGTCATAGCCGCCGCGCAGAAGAACGGCAGGACGCAGCTGGTCGCCCCGCCGCAGGGGATGAGCTTCTCCCTTGGCCGCGCGAAGGTGACGGTCATCGGCCCGGCCTACCGCCATCATACCGACGAGCGCGACGACGGCCTGTCCGTCCGCATCGACTACGGCGCGACGAGCGTGCTGGTGATGGGCGGCGTGACGACGGCGGGCGAGCGGGAGATCCGCTCCTCCGGTGCGCCGCTTCGCGCCGATGTGCTGATCTGCGCGCAGGGCGGCGGCAGCGAGGCGACGGGCGCGGACTTTGTCGCGGCGGTCTCGCCGCGGATTGCGCTGCTGACCGGCGCGAAGCCTGCCAATCCGGTCATCGTCCGCCTGCAGAAAGCCGGGGCGAAGGTGTACCCCGCCCGCGATCACGGCGTGATGACCGTCTACAGCGACGGCAGCGATGTGCGCGTCGTGCCGTGAACCTGACAGAATCTGTATAATCCCCGCGTTTCCCGCTCATACTGGAGGGGGAAGGGCGGGGATTTTTGTATGCTCAGACGGATGGCCGGTGCATGGAGGCGGTGCGTAGAGGCGCTGCGCAGGGTGAGGACAACCCTCATGGATCACGCATATATTGTGACGCTCGGCGCGGCGGTGACGATCATCGCGGCGACGGCGGCGTATACGCAGTCCCTGCGGGCGGAACAGGCGCAGATTGAGGCGGCTGCGCAGGCGCATGAGCTGTCGCCCCTGCCGTCAGCGTCCCCGACGATGGAGACGGCTGCGCCGGAGCGGACGCCCGCGCCCACGCTCGTGCCGCTGCTGGTTGGCGGCGCATCCGTGCGCCCGGTGGGCGGCGGCGTGCTGCGCGGATATGATGCGCGGCAGCCTGTCTGGTGGGGGGCGCTTGGCTGCCTGCAGGTGCATGCCGCGCTGGATCTCGCGGGAGAGGCGGGGGAGGCGGTGCGCTGCGCGAAGGACGGCGTCGTGGAGCGCGCGGTGCGCGATGACCTCTGGGGCTGGCGCGTGGAGGTCGCGCAGACGGACGGCTGCCTCGCCGTGTATGCGGGGCTGCTGCAGAGCTTTGTCACCAAGGGGCAGAGCGCAGTGCGCGGGCAGACGCTCGGCCTGTTGATGGACAGCATCCCCTGCGAGGCGGAGCTGGGCGCGCATCTGCATCTGGAGCTGCAGCGCGGCGGCGTGTCGCAGGACCCTGCGCAGCTGCTCCCTGCGCGGTGAGCGCGGGAAAACAGCATGCAGAATCCGCAAAATTACTGACAAAATATTGAAGCGGAAACAAAATGATGTTATACTGTAATCAGCAGAAGGATGTGCCGGATGGGCGCGTCCGCAGAATACCAGCGCCGCATGAGCGGCCGCAGAAGAAGAAGGAGAGATCCCTATGGGCAAGTTTGTTGTTCGCACCGTTCCCAGCGGCATCAAGTTCGATCTGAAGGCCGGCAACGGCGAGATTATCGCGACCTCCGAAGTCTATACCACCAAGGCTTCCTGCCTCAGCGGCGTGGCCAGCGTGAAGAAGAACGCGCCGATCGCCAATGTCGAGGACCAGACCGAGGAAGGCTTTGCGAAGGCGAAGCATCCGAAGTTCGAGATGTATGTCGACAAGAAGGGCGAGTATCGCTTCCGCCTGAAGGCCACCAATGGTCAGGTCATCGCGGTCAGCGAGGGCTACACCAGCAAGTCCGGCTGCGAGAACGGCATCGCCAGCGTGAAGAAGAACGCTGCCGAGGGCGACGTTGTCGTACAGGAGAAGGAAGACTGATTCCGGAATATATGACAGGAGCTGACATGTGTCAGCCCCTGTTTTTTCTTTTTGGGAGTTAAGCAGAGCAGGATGCCCGCTCAGCGCACAAGAAGCACGGCGACGTCGTTGACGTTCGTGCCGGTCGGGCCGGTCATGATCAGACCGCCGATCTGCCCGAGGAGGGGATAGGCGTCGTTGCGCGCGAGCGCATCGTCGATGGACAGCCCGAGCGCCCGGCACAGCTGCGCGGATGCGCCGGTGACGACGCCGCCGGCTGCGTCGGTCGGCCCGTCCGTGCCGTCGCTGCCCAGCGAGAGCAGGCAGACGCCGTCCAGCCCGTCCAGCCCCTTCGCGGCGGCGAGCGCCAGCTCCTGATTGCGCCCGCCCTTTCCGTCGCCGCGCAGATGGACGACGGTCTCCCCGCCGGCGATGACCGCGCAGGGCGGGGGAATGGGGCGGCCGCTGCGGCGGATCTCCTGCGCGATGGAGGCGAGCATGGCCCCGGCCTCGCGCGCCTCGCAGGAAAGCGTCGTCGTCAGGATCAGCGGCGTATAGCCAAGGCGCGCGGCAGCTGCGGCGGCCGCATCGCACAGCGCGGTCACGCTGCCCGTGACGACGGTCTCCACGCGGCAAAGCGACTTGGGCGTCTCCATGCGAAGCAGGGGGAGCAGATGCGCCGGGACGCGGACGCCATGGCGCGCGATGATCGCGGCGACGTCGGCGCAGGTGGAGGCGTCGGGCGCCGCCGGGCCGGAGGCGATCACGTCCGGCCGGTCGCCCAGCACATCGGACAGGAGGATGCAGTGCAGGCTCGCCGGGGCGCAGGCCGCGGCAAACCGCCCGCCCTTGACGGCGGAGAGATGCTTGCGCACGGCGTTGATCTCGCCGATTGGCGCGCCGCAGGCGAGGAGCTGCTGCGTGACCGCAGCGATATCCTCCAGTGACGCGCCGGGCAGCGGCTGCTCAAAGAGCGCGGAGCCGCCGCCGGAGACGAGGAAGAGCACGGCGTCCTCCTGCGTCAGGCCGCTGACCAGCCGCAGCGCCTCCTGCGCGCCGAGGATGCTGTTCCCGTCGGGGACGGGGTGACCGGCCTCGATGATGGTCAGCCCCGGCAGCGGGCCCTCGCTGTGCCCGTATTTCGTCACGACGATACCGCGGGCGATGCGCGCCCCCAGGTGATCGCAGGCGGCGCGGGCCATGCGCCACGCGGCCTTGCCGATGGCGACGAGCGTGACGCGCCCGGGCAGCTGCATGGCGGAAAGCGCCCTGTGCACGGCCTCGTCCGGCAGCACGGCGGCGATGGATTCGCGGATGATGACCTGCGCGTCATGGAGCATAACGGTCGCCTCCTTGTATGGCATGAAAAAGGGCTGCCCGGCGAAGCGGCCGGGGATCTCCCGGTACAGGCTTGCCGGGCAGCCCCTGTATGTCGGGGATCAGCCCAGATAGGCTTTGCGGACGGCGTCGTCGTGCATGAGCGCGTCGGCGCTGCCCTCCTTGACGATGTTGCCGGTCTCCAGCACGTACGCGCGGTGCGCGATGGAGAGCGCCATGGCGGCGTTCTGCTCGACGAGCAGGACGGTCGTGCCGGCGGCGTTGATCGCCTTGATGATCTCAAAGACGTCCGCGACCAGCAGCGGGGAGAGGCCCATGGAGGGCTCGTCCATCATCAGCAGGTCGGGGCGGCTCATCAGCGCGCGGCCGGTGGCCAGCATCTGCTGCTCGCCGCCGGAGAGCGTGCCGGCCATCTGGCGGTAGCGCTCGCACAGGCGGGGGAAGCGTGTGTAGACCATCTCCAGGTCCTCGGCGATGCCGGCCTTGTCCTTGCGGGCGTAGGCGCCCATCATCAGGTTCTCCTGCACGGTCATCTTGGAGAAGACGCGGCGTCCCTCCGGCACATGGGCGAGGCCCAGCTGCAGGATGTGATGCGCCTCCGTGTGGGTGATGTCCTTGTCAAGGAAGGAGATCTTGCCGGACTTGGGGCGCACAAGGCCGCTGACCGTGTGCAGGATGGTGGTCTTGCCGGCGCCGTTCGCGCCGATGAGGGTGACGATCTCGCCCTTCTTGACCTCAAAGCTCACGTCGTGGAGCGCATGGATCGCGCCGTAGAAGACGTTGAGTCCTTCGACCTTCAGCATGTTGCACCTCCGATGTCAGCGCCGTTGTTGACGGGGTTGTTCTTGCCCAGGTAGGCAGTGATGACCTCCGGGTTATTGCGGATCTGATCCGGCGTGCCCTCGGCGATGACGCTGCCGTAGTTGAGCACGTAGATGCGCTCGCAGATGCCCATGACCAGCTTCATGTCATGCTCGATGAGCAGGATGGTCACGCCGAACTTGTCGCGGATGATGCCGATGGTCTCCATCAGGTCGCGGGTCTCGGTCGGGTTCATGCCGGCGGCCGGCTCATCCAGCAGCAGGAGCTTCGGGCTGGCGGCGAGCGCACGGCAGATCTCCAGCCTGCGCTGCATGCCGTAGGGCAGGGAGTCGGCCGGCTGATCGGCCATATCCTCCATGCCGAAGACGGAGAGGATCTCCAGCGCGCGGGCCCTTGCGCCGCGCTCTGCGCGGGCGTACTTCGGCGTGCGCAGCAGCGCGTCGATCATCGTGTAGTGCATGCGGGTCTGGAAGGCGATCTCGATGTTCTCCAGCACCGTCATGGACTTGAACAGGCGGATATTCTGGAAGGTACGCGCGATGCCCGCGTCGGTGATGTCGCAGGAGCGCATGCCCACGATGCTGCGGCCCATGAGCTTGATGTCGCCGTCGGTGGGCTTGTACACGCCGGTGAGCATGTTGAAGACGGTGGTCTTGCCCGCGCCGTTGGGGCCGATGAGGCCGACGATCTCGCCCTGGCCGAGGGTCAGCTCGACGTTGTCCGCCGCCTGCAGGCCGCCGAAGCGGATGCCCAGATGCGTGGTGCGCAGCACATGCGCGCCCTCGGGGATCTTATACTCCGGCGTATCGGGGAGGATGACGTCCTTGGCGAGGGCCTCGGCGTTCTTCGGCTCCGCGCCGAAGGCGGGGATGAAGCGCGCGAGGAGGCCGGTCATGGAGAACTCCCAGCGGCCGAAGATGCCCTTCGGGCGGAAGATCATCATGATGATCAGCAGCACGGCGTAGGCCAGCTGGCGGTATTCGACCAGCGAGGCCATCAGGTACTGCACGACGGTCAGCGCCGTGCCGGCGAAGATGGAGCCGGTGAGGCTGCCCATGCCGCCGAAGACGACCATGACCAGATAGTCGATGGAGCGGTTGAAGTCAAACTTCGCTGCCGTCAGAACGCCCAGCTGATGCGCATAGATGCCG
>JAGBAV010000024.1 GCA_017938795.1 Clostridia bacterium | reverse complement strand
GGGGCGCAGGCCTGCGCGGGGCGAGGGTGCGCCGCAGGTAGGCGGTCGCGGCCTCGGCGATGCTCATGCCGCCGGCGATGGCGGCCTGCGACTGCGGGTCCTGCGAGAAGCCGCGCAGCTCGTCCATCGTGTAGCCGCTGCGGGCGAGGCGCGCCAGCTCCGCGCGGCACGCGGCCTCGTCGGGGATCGCCGCCTGCGCGGCAGGATCGTCCTGCGCGGCAGGATCGTCCTGCATGGCGGGATCGCCCTGCATGGAGGGATCGCCCTGCATAGCGGGATCGCCCTGCATAGCGGGATCGCCCGGCACAGCGGGATCGCCCGGCAGGCCGCTCACGTCATACGCCGCCTCCGCCGGGGAGGGCATCTCAAAGGCCTCCTGCCCCGCGCCGGGGAAGGCGGTCTCCATGGTCATTTCGTCGTTCATGAATCCTCCTTTGTCCTTGTGTTCTGTGGTGCTGCCCCGCCGCCCTGTGCGCCCTCCTTCATGCGCCCCGTATTCCGGTGATATCGCGGCACGCCGTCCGCATGCCGCCGGTTTTCATCGCATCATGGCATGATGCTCTGCGCCGCCGGAAGCCGACCGTCGGCAGGGGGCTGACCTTCAGCGTTCTCCTGCACGGCGCGCAGGACGCTGTTCTTCGTCCGGTAGCCCTCCATCATGCCGATGATGGCCTGCGGCGGCAGCGGCGTGCCGTACTCGGCGCAGATCTGCGCGGCCTGCAGCAGGAACTCGTTGTCCGCCTGGATCTGCAGCGGGTTGCTGCGCTGCACCTGCACGCGCACGGTATACGCGGGGCGCGGCAGGCGGTCGCCGTCGGCGTCGGCGGCGAGGAGGGTGACAAGGCGGTCGCTCATCGCGCCGGTGGAGTCCCAGCCGCCGACGATGCGCAGCGTGCGCCCGGGCTCCATGTACTCGGAGAGCACCCAGAGCACCTGCTCGATCATCTCGCGGAAGGCGTCCTTGAAGATCTCCGTGTGCCAGCGGCCGATCTTGCTGCCGGCCTCCTGCAGGGAGCGGATCGCCGTGCCGGCGGTCACGCCCATGCCGCCCTCGCCGCGGGCGAACTGGTTCTGCCCGCAGTCCTGCTTCATCGAGTCGCACAGGTACTGCATCATCTGGTAGACCTGCCCGTTGAGCGGCTGCGCCTGCACGGTCTGCAGCACCTCGCGGATGTCGCTGCCCTCCCATTCGATGATCGTGCGGCTCATGTCGGCGACGTCGTCCGCGCTGATGCCGCTGCCCCGGCGGATGAAGTGCCGCTGGATCGAGGAATGGCGGGCGTTGTCGTCGATGTATTTCTGGTAGCGGTCGATCGCGCGCTGCGCCTGCTCATAGTCGTGGATCAGCCCGGTGCCAAACGGCCTGCGCCAGACATGCCTGTACTTATAGAGCGTGAAGGGATACAGCCCGTGCGCATACACGCCCTCGGCGTATTCCTCCGCGTCCGCCCCGCCGAAGCCCAGCTCCGTGCTGTAGAGCAGCGCGCGCCCCGCCATCAGCGCCATATGCACGCGCGTGCGCCCGCTGTCCGCGTCATACGTCTTGTACCAGAACTCCAGCAGCGTGGTCTTCGCATCCCCCGCGGGCACGTCGTGCAGCCCGGGCTCGTCCGCCTCGTCCGCCCTGTCCGCCTGCACATAGCCCTCCGCATGCGGATACCGCGCCTCGATCCACGCGACGGTCGTGTGCGTCGCCTTGAAGCACGCGCGCCCGTCCTGCAGGTTCTCGCACATCGGGTCGGGATAGAAGTCCTCCGGGTGCCACGCCAGCACGCTCACCATGCCCTGCCCGTCGTCCATCGCGCCGTCCCAGTAGACCTGCGCCACGCCCGTGCCGGTCACCACCGCGTCCTCCATCAGCGTCTGGTACTTGCCCGGCCAGCCCGACTGGTACAGCACATAGGACACGACGTCGCTCATCTCCTCCGCGCTCGCCGCCGTCTCCTCGCGCTCCGGCGCCATCTTCGCCTCCGGCATGTTGTCGATCTGCTCGGCGATCACGTTGTCCGTGCAGGAATTCAGCGTGTTGCCCATCGGCGCGGTCGGGCTGCCCAGCTCCGGCCGCATCTGCCGCAGCATCCTCGCCTGCCGCATCTGCTCATGCTCCGGGCGCAGCCTGTCCCGGAAGAATTCGTAGAGCGCATACCCGCGCTCCAGCAGCGCGCGCTCCTGTGCGCTGAGCGGCTGCAGCCCCGGCGCTCTGTGCTCCGTTCGGGTCATGTCGCCGGGCTGACTGCGCCGGCGTCTTTTCTTGTTCATCGGGTTCTCCTTTCTGGCGGGCCGTGCCCGCATCCGCTTCCGACAGGGTCGGTTGGTTGTTGTTTCTTTGGCGCACGGGGGCAGGGGGTGTTACCATCTGCATCCCCGTAGGGGGAGGGGTTTTTCTTCTTCTGCGGTTATCGCAGGGGGTGCGGTGTTTGGGGCTGCCTCCGGCGGGGGACTCCTTCCACCAACCTGACGGTTGGTCCCCCTCCCTCACGGAGGGAGGATTGGGGACGCAAGCAGCTATGCACAAGATCAATCCAAACCGCGTAACCGCAGCCCTGTAGGGGAGGGGCTCTGCTCCTCCCGCGGTAATCGCAGGGTTTGCGGTGTGTGTCGCTGCCTCCGGCGGGGCACTCCTTCCACCAACCTGACGGTTGGTCCCCCTCCCTCACGGAGGGAGGTCTCAACGCAGCTTGGCTATGCATTGGACTTGTGCATCTGATAAGTAAGGGAGGGGCTCTGCTCCTACCGTTATCATTGCGGACTCTGCCGATAAAAGGCTCCCTTGTGTAAAGGGAGCTGGCACGGCGCAGCCGTGACTGAGGGATTGTCGCACTCCAGTAGGGGAGGGGCTCTGCTC
>JAGBAV010000023.1 GCA_017938795.1 Clostridia bacterium | reverse complement strand
TGCCGGCGAGGCCGAAGGTGAGCACCGTGCCCTCCGGCAGGGGATGCTCGTCCGCCTTGACGTGATACTTACCGCCCTCGCCGAGGCCCGGATGAGGCCTCGTGGTGCGCACGGCGGGCCTGCCGGCCTGCTCCGGCGCGGCGTCGATGCGGCTGACGGCGATCTTCTTCGCGTCGTCCACGCGAAGGGTCAGCGAATAGCCGTGGATGGTGAGTTCCATCGGGTCGCCCATCGGCGCAAACTTGACCAGCGTGACCTGCGCGCCGGGGATCACGCCCATATCCAGAAAATGCTGGCGGAGCGCACCCTCGCCGCCGACGCTGTCGATGACAGCGGACTGGCCCGGGTGCAGATCGCTCAGCGAGAGATTCTTGGCCATAACATATCCTTCCTTTCGAAAGAAATGGTGCGATTGAATACACGGATAGTTTATACTAACAGATGCCAATTGTAAAGAGGCGGGACGAAGAATGTGTACGGATGCGGGTTTGACAGCATATGAGACGGATGATATAATGATACGCAATCAGACGCCCGCGCAGCGGCGGGCAGAAAGGGCGGGGGCAAGGATGCCGGAGATGATGATTGCGCTGCCGGAGTGGGAGCGTATTCCGGATATCGGGCTGTACATGGATCAGGTGCTGACGCTGACGGAGCGCATCTTCAGCCGGGCGCTGCCGGATGGCGAGATCACCCGCTCGATGGTCAATAACTATGTGAAGTCCGGGCTGATTCCAAGGCCCGTCGGCAAGAAATACGACAGGGAGCATCTGGCACTGCTGATCATGATCGGCCTGCTCAAGCAGGCGCTGAGCATGGAATGCATCGCAAGGCTGCTGTCGCTCGTCTGCGCGGACGGCGTGGAGCAGGGCTACGCGCGCTTTGTCCATGAGGTACGACGGCAGGAGGAGACTGGCGCTGACGGCGGGTCATTCTGCGGAGGGCAGGATGAGGCGCTGAGCATCAGCGTGAGCGCGGCGCTGTATACCGTGCGCGCGCAGAGGCTGCTGGCCGCGCAGCAGGGGTAAGAACCTCTGCTGTTTCCGGGAATAATTTGTAAAAAGCTATATCGATGGGATCATGAAACCCTACTCATTCGTCATATGTATAGGATATGGATGTGTGGGGGTGAAATCATGCCGAAACCACAGGGTTTTTCACAGAAAAACTTGAAATCACCTTTCACTCTGGTTTATACTACAAGAAGATGCTTGAGGAAGAATAAGGAGGGCTGAACATGTTTTGTCCCCATTGCAATAACAGGATTCCGGACGGATCGAACATCTGTCCGCTGTGCTATGCCAACCTCGCCGGCGTGAAGCCGCAGAGCGCTGCGCCCGCCGAGAGCGGAGAGGGCGCGCCGAAGGCGAAGCCCCGCAGCGCCGCCAAAGGCAAGAAGCCGGCATACACCAAGGGAAGCCGGGGCAAGAAGAGCACGGATAAGACGCCGATCATCATCGCATTCGGTCTGGTCGTCATTCTGGTGGTCATCATCGTGCTGATCTTCCGCTCGATGTTCAGCGGTACGCCCAATATCATTGAGCCGCAGGATGAGAATATCGTCGTGGAGGCAACCGACAGCCCGAACTTCACGGTTTTCGGCGCGACGGCGGAGCCGACCGCCCGCCCTGCGGCGCCGACCCCCACCCCGCAGATTGAGGTCACCCCGACGCCCGCCCCGGCGGTCAATGTCGAGTATCATACCCTGCGCAAGGGCGATCAGGGCCGCGACGTCATCACGCTGCAGCAGGCTCTGGCTGAGCTGGGCTATCTGACCGGCGCTGCGGACGGCAACTTCGGCACGGGCACGCAGACCGCAGTCAAGAAATTCCAGGAGGAGCACGGGCTGGACGCCGACGGTATCGCCGGCAAGATGACGCAGGAGGCGCTCTTCTCCATCGCGACGGTCACGCCGATCCCGGAGACGACGGTGGCTCCGGGCGACATCATGGATCTTCCGGGCTGATGCTGTATACCAAAGAGGCTGCAGAGCGTCGTTCGCTTTGCAGCCCCTTTTCCGATTTTCATTGATCTGCGCGGGGCCGCAGGCCGGTCCGCTGCACCATATGGAGTAAACTCATGAAGAAAATCATTTTGATCCTGATGCTGCTGTGCGCGATGCTGCTGTGCGCGATGCCGCTGTGCGCAGTGGCCGCGCCGCAGCTGACCGATGTACGCGCGGAGAATGCGGAGCTGATCATCGGCGAGAGCGGCTGGCACGTTGATTTCACCGCCACGGAGGGCGGCACGCTGGCCATGCAGCTGCTCAGCAGCGAGACGGGCAACGCGATCGCCGATCTGGGCGGTGTGTATATGGAGGCCGGGGCAGGCCGCATCTCGTGGGACGGCATGCTGCCCGACGGCACGCCCGCAGAGCCGGGCAACTACATGCTCGCTGTGCAGATGCGCAACTTCTGGGGCGAGGAGAGCGCGCAGAGCGTGCTGTCGCTGAGCATCTTTGCCAGCGAGGGGCAGGCGGAGCAAAACAGGCTCGATCTGAGTACGCTCTTTGCGGAGGATGCGATTGTCTGGTCGGACGCAGACTTTGCAGAGGCGACTGAGGCGGAGAATAAGGATGAGGAAGCTGCGCAGCCGGAGCAGATGGAGCAGCCGGAGCAGGCTGCGCCGGGCGGCGTGCCGCAGGCGGCATCCTTCTGGGAGATGAACCCGGATGATTACGACCTGAGCAACCCGGAGCACCAGCAGGCGATCTGGGAGATCATGATGCAGCCCATCACCGTGATCGACGGCGAGCAGACGGAGAACGTCTACATCACCAACCAGCCGGGCACGAAGGCCACGCCCTACAAGGAGAACTGCGCAGGCGAGCTGCACGGGCAGAGTCAGGGCGTGCGCATCGTCGAGGATGACGCGGACGGCGACGGCTATGTGCGCATCGAGGCCTACAGCAACGACGGCACCAAGAGTGAGAGCAGCTATGTCGAGTCCCTCGCAGCGGATAAGGTACAGGGCTATATCAAGAAGAGCCGCCTGTATACGGCGGAGCCCAGCGACAAGTATGCGCTGCTGGTGGACAAGCTGCGCCAGACGCTCTATGTCTTTGAGAATGGCAGGATTATCAGCAGCCTGCCGGTCTCCACGGGCCTGAACAACGAATCCCAGCCGTACAACGAGACCCCGGCGGGCGAATTCCTGACGGTCAGCCGCGTGGGCGATTTCAAGGCGGGCAGCAGGACGATCGGCCGCTATGCGATCCGCATCAACGGCGGCACGCTGCTGCATGAGGTGCTGCACGATATTGGCGCTGACGGCAAGACCCGCATCTACAGCAACTATGAGCCGGACCTTGGCACGAAGGCCAGCCACGGCTGCATCCGCATCCCGCGCAGGAAGAATGCCGAGGGCATCAACATGGCGTGGTTCTGGGACAACCTGGAGAATAAGACCAAGGTGCTCATCTGGGACGACAAGGGGCGACAGATGTACGAGCCGGAGCTGCCCGATCCCTCGCTGCAGCTCTACCGCAATCCGGACGGCGGCAGCAACTATCACCTTGACCAGAACTGCTCCGGCGTGAAGGACAAGTTCCTCCCGCTGACGGGCGACCTGACCTACGGCGATCTGGAGACGGAAGCCTTCCGCAAGCTGACGCCCTGCGTATACTGCGCCGCCCCGGAGCGGCTGAAGACGCTCGGCGAGCGATACATCGCCGCAGCGGAGCAGATCGGCGCTGAGATCCCGGCGGAGTATCTGGCCATGTTCGGCATGGAATAACTCAAAAGAAAAGAGGCTGCCCTTGGGGCAGCCTCTTTGGTTTTTGCTTACAGCTGGATGCGCTCGCGGATGGCGCGCAGGAACTGGAGGGAGGTGAGCTTTGTCGCGGACGGGCCGATCAGCGCGGCGAGGTCACCGGTGACATAGCCTTCCTCGACGGTCTTCAGGCAGGCCGCCTCCAGCGCGGCGGCGAAATCGCACAACGCCTTGTTGCCGTCCATCTCGCCCCGCTTGGCAAGCGCTCCCGTCCATGCGAAGATGGTGGCCATCGGGTTGGTGGAGGTCTCCTCGCCCTTGAGGTAGCGGTAGTAGTGACGGGTGACGGTGCCGTGGGCGGCTTCGTACTCATAGACGCCGTCCGGGCTGACGAGCACGCTGGTCATCATCGCCAGAGAGCCGAAGGCGGTGGAGACCATGTCGCTCATGACATCGCCGTCGTAATTCTTCAGCGCCCAGATGAAACCGCCCTCGGAGCGGATGACGCGCGCGACCGCGTCGTCGATGAGCGTATAGAAGTAGGTGAGCCCCTTCTCCTCGAAGGCGGCCTTGTAGTCCTTATCAAAGATCTCCTGGAAGATCAGCTTGAAGCTCTGGTCATACGTCTTGGAGATGGTGTCCTTCGCGCTGAACCAGACGTCCTGCTGCGTATCCAGCGCGAAGCGGAAGCAGGAATGCGCGAAGGCGCGGATGGAGGCCTCAGTATTGTGCATGCCCTGCAGCAGGCCCGGGCCCTTGAAGTCGTGGATGACCGTGCTCTTGGTGACGCCGTCCTCGCCGGTAAAGATCAGCTCCGCCCTGCCGGGGCCGGGCGCGGCGAGCTCAACGGACTTGTAGACGTCGCCGTAGGCGTGGCGGGCGATGGTGATGGGGCGCTGCCATGTGCGCACGGCGGGCTTGATGTTGCTCACCGTGATGGGCGCGCGGAAGACCGTGCCGTCGAGAATGGCGCGGATGGTGCCGTTCGGGCTCTTCCACATCTGCTTGAGGCTGTATTCCTCCACGCGCTGCGCGTTCGGGGTGATCGTGGCGCACTTGACGGCGACGCCGAGGCGCTTGGTCGCCAGCGCGGCATCGACGGTCACCTGATCGTCGGTTTCGTCGCGATGCTTAAGCCCGAGGTCATAGTACTCCGTGTTCAGCTCGACGAATGGGCTGAGCAGCTCATCCTTGATCTGCTGCCAGAGGATGCGGGTCATCTCGTCGCCGTCCATCTCGACGATGGGGTTCTGCATGATGATCTTCGGCATACGGAAATCACTCCTTTGCGCGCTGCGCGGCGTAATGATTGATGAGGCAGCCGACGGCGAGCAGCTCGCGCTCCCTGTCGGAGATGCCGGGGAGGGTCAGCATGATATCGGTGACAGCGCCGCCGCGCACGAGTTTCGCGGGGAACTCGGTTTTCCCGGCGGCGAGCTTTGTGCGCACGCCCGGGACATAGACCCAGTCGCCGGTCTGCAGCCCCTGCGGCGGGGCGATGAAGGGGACGATGCCCCAGTTGATCAGGTTCGCGCGGTAGCGGCGGGTGGCGTACTCCGCAGCGATATTGGCGACGCCTCCCAGCACGCGCTGGCAGGAGGCCGCCTGCTCGCGGGCGGAGCCGTCGCCCGGGCAGTTCGCCCAGATGCCGGAGCCGACGGTCGTGCAGCTGAGATCCGCGCCGACGAGCGCAGCGACAGCCTCCGCATCGGACTTCCCATCGCGGATATCCTTGGAGCGGCCGACATAGCCCGGGTCGCGGCGGGAGAGCGCGAACTCGGACAGGCGCACAGGGTTGGAGCGATAGGAGGACGTCTCGCCGGAGGGGATCAGCTCGTCGGTGGTGGTCACCGGGTCATTGAGCGAGGAGGCGAGGCCAATGAGCATATCGTCGCCCAGCGGCTTGAACTCGGGCCAGTCGGCGATGTTCGGGCCGAAGCGCAGCGGCGCATCCGGCTGCGGCATATCGATGCCGTTATAGACATTCTTCTGATAGATGCTTTCGTCGAACGCGCTCTCGTCGCTCCAGTCGCGCTGATAGTCAATCTCGCTTGCCGGGGTGAGCACGCCGCCGTTGAGCGCGGTGGCGGCGATGGAGCGCGCATCCATGAGCGCGACGGCGGCCAGCTGGCCCTCGCCGGGCTTGGAGCCCTCGCGGTTGGGGAAGTTGCGCGTGGTATGGCGGGCGGAGAGACCCATATGGCTGGGCACGTCGCCGGCGCCGAAGCACGGGCCGCAGAAGCACGGCTTGATCAGCGCGCCGGCACGCATGAGCGTGGTCAGATGCCCCTTGTCGGCGAGCGCGACATTGAGCGGCAGGCTGGCGGGATAGACGGAGAGCGGGAAGCCGCCGACATGCCTGCCCTTCAGGATGGCCGCCGCCTCGGCGATGGACTGATACAGGCCGCCTGCGCAGCCGGCGATCACGCCCTGATCCATGTGCAGATCCTTGCCGTCCCACTTGCCGGAGATCCAGCCGGCGTCCGCGAGGATATCCGCAGCGTTGGCCTTGAAATCCTCGATGGTATAGGCGTTGGAGGGATGATAGGGCAGGGCGATCATGGGCTTGAGCTTGGAGAGGTTGATGCGCACCATGCCGTCGTAGCACGCGCCCTCGGCGGGAGCCATCGGGGCATACGCCTCCGGCCTGCCGTGGCGGGCATAGAAGTCCTTCGTGCGCTCGTCCGTCACCCAGACGGAGGAGAGGCATGCGGTTTCGGTGGTCATGACATCCAGCGCCATGCGGAAGTCAACCGGGAGATTCGCCACGCCGGGGCCGGCGAACTCGAGCACCTTGTTCTTGACGAAGCCGTTCTTATAGACTGCGCCGCACAGGGCCAGCGCAGCGTCATGCGGGCCGACGCCGTGGGGGACGTCGCCCTCCAGATACACGAGGATGACCTCGGGTTCCGTGATGTCGTAGGTATTGGAGAGCAGCTGCTTGACCAGCTCCGGCCCGCCCTCGCCCACGCCCATGCAGCCCAGCGCGCCGTAGCGGGTATGGCTGTCGGAGCCGAGGATCATGCCGCCGCACTTCGCCAGCGCCTCGCGGGCATACTGGTGAATGACGGCCATATTTGCCGGGACATAGACGCCGCCGTACTTCTTCGCGGCGGAGAGGCCGAAGGCGTGGTCATCCTCGTTGATGGTGCCGCCGACGGCGCAGAGGCTGTTGTGGCAGTTGGTCAGCGCATAGGGCACGGGGAAGCGGTCAAGGCCGCTGGCGCGCGCCGTCTGGATGATGCCGACGTAGGTGATATCGTGAGAGATCAGCGCATCAAAGCGCACGCGCAGGCTGCCCGGCGCGGCGGCGAGGCTGTGCTGCCTCAATATGGAATACGCCATCGTCCCCTCGCGGGAGAAAGCGCCCTTCGCAGCGTCAAACGCGGCGGGAACGCCCGATTGCAGAGATACGGCGCAGCTGGTCAGCGTAATCATATGGTACACCTCCTGAATCCTGTTCAGGTATTATAGCATGGAGGAAAGAATAATGCAAGAATTTGTTTAAATATATCCGAACGTGCGCAGAAATGCATAATAAAACGAATAAAACTGCGATTTCAGAAAAAGAATATTGCAATTTACGGGGAAATGGTGTATGCTAACCATAATTCGCAAAGGAGCAGGCCGAGGCTCGGGCTGTGCGGGCGGGCGCCTTTGCCGCAAAGGGAGGATGATGCACATGCAGGCAGAACATAATGTAAGCATATACGTACCGGAATTGTATGAGGAGATGCGGACGCATTATACCATCGACTCCCGACAGTTTGATCATTATAATATCAAGCGCGGTCTGCGCAACGCGGACGGCACGGGCGTTCTTGCTGGCGTAACGGGCATCGGCAGCGTACAGGGCTATCAGATGGTCGACGGCGAGCCGGAGCCCATGCCCGGCAGGCTGTACTACCGCGGCTTCAATGTGGCGGATATCGTGGATCACCACATGAAGGCGGGCACCTTCGGCTTTGAGGAGGTCGTCTATCTGCTGCTGCTGGGCCACCTGCCCAGCTGCGAGGAGCTGGCGTACTTTGACAATGCGCTCTCGGCGGCGAGGAAGCTGCCCTCCGGCTTTACGGAGGATATGATCCTCAAGGCACCCAGCAAGAACGTCATGAACAAGCTCTCCCGCTGCGTGCTGGCGCTGTATTCCTTTGATGAGAACCCGGACGATACGTCCATTGAGAATATGCTCCGCCAGTCTGTGGAGCTGATCGGCCGCTTCCCGATCATTGTTGCCAATGCCTATGCAGCGAAGAAACACTACTTCGACGGCGATTCGCTGTTCATCCATATGCCGGACGAGCGGCTCTCCGTCGCGGAGAACTTCCTCTCCATCCTGCGCCAGAACAGAAAGTATACGCAGCTGGAAGCGCGTATTCTGGATATGATGCTCATCCTGCACGCGGAGCACGGCGGCGGCAACAACTCCGCCTTTACCTGCCGTGTGCTGTCCTCCACGGGAACGGACACCTACGGCGCGATCGCCGGCTCCGTCAATTCGCTCAAGGGCCCGCTGCACGGCGGCGCGAACGCGAAGGTCATGGAGATGTACCGCAACATTCAGGAGAACGTGAGCGATCCGTGCAACGACATGGAGATCTACGCCTACATGCAGAAGATTCTGGATAAGCAGGCGAACGACGGCAGCGGCAAGATCTACGGACTTGGCCATGCGGTCTATACGATCAGCGACCCGCGTACGGAGATCATCAAGAAGTATGCGCGCGAGCTGTTTGAGCGCAAGGGCCGCATCGCGGAGTTCGCGCTGATGGAGCGCATCGAGACGCAGGGCCTGCGCGCGCTGCGGGAGCGCCTTGGCGACCGCAAGAGCGTCTGCGCGAACGTGGATATGTACTCCGGCCTGATTTATCAGATGCTCGGTATTCCGGAGGAGCTGTTCACGCCGCTGTTCGCCATTGCCCGCATCGCAGGCTGGTGCGCGCATCGTATCGAGGAGGTCATGACCGGCGGACGCATCATCCGCCCGGCATACCGCTCCATCGTGCAGAAGCAGGCGTATACGCCCATCGAGGAAAGGGAAAGCACCTGATACGAGCTGTATAATATAGAAGGAAGAGGCTGCCGCGGCGCGGTGGTCTCTTCTTTTTACGCATGGGCGATGAGACGGAGGCTGCGGGGGGCAGATGGATGACGGCGGGCATAGGAGAAAAAAGCTGAAATCTTTCAGAATAGTCACATCATCAGACGTCTGACGTATGACATCAAAACGCTTTAAAGCGCTAAAGTAAAAGAAAATTCTAAAGAAAAACAGTCAGGTATGCGAGAAATGAAAGAAATATCTTTGTACAATATGACGAAAAAATGAGTCATATGAGAGCGTGTATTGAGTCAAATTCACGTATTTCCCAATGTGATACGCGCGGATGCGTTTGCATGAGACGTTAAAATGATACGCCCGGACGAGTGTGCATTAAATAAGCAAAACAACAGGACGTCAGATGAGCTGAAAAAGCCTGATGGCGTCAAGGTTTTTCGGTGATGAACGCCGAAAAGGAAAAATACGGAAATCTCAAAAAAGTTGAAAAAAATTTCAAAAAAGGGGTTGCGCAAATCCGGAAAATAGAATATAATGTGGCAGATGTCTGCAAAGGGGATGAAGCGGCAGATTGCTCACTGGCCGGTGAGGTAACTGTCGCAGACCATGTCCGCCAATCGGACGACGGCTCAAGAACCGTCATGCAGGGCAAAAGCCAAGCAAGTCGTACTTGAGTACGAACAAGGAGGAAAAGAAATGGCCAGCAAGAAAATCCGCATCAAGCTCTGGGCTTACGAGCACAGCCTCGTTGACCAGGCTGCCGAGCGCATCGTCGAGACCGCTCGCCGCACCGG
>JAGBAV010000022.1 GCA_017938795.1 Clostridia bacterium | reverse complement strand
TGCTTTTCAAACTGATGGATCCGGTAAACGCCTCTCTCCTCGATGCCGTGAGCCCCCTTCTCCTTGCGGAAACAGGGAGAATAGCTGGTCAATGTATAAGGAAGCTTCTCCTCCGGATTCAGGGTATCGATGAATTTGCCGATCATGGAATGCTCGCTGGTTCCGATCAGATAAAGATCCTCGCCCTCGATCTTGTACATCATATTCTCCATCTCCGCGAAGGACATGACGCCGGTGACAACGCCGGAGCGGATCATGTACGGCGGGATGCAGTAGGTGAAGCCGCGGTCGATCATGAAATCGCGCGCGTAGGACAGGCAGGCGCTGTGCAGGCGCGCAACGTCGCCCATCAGGTAGTAGAAGCCGTTACCGGAGGTCTTGCGGGAGGAATCGATGTCGATGCCCGCGAGCTTCTCCATGATATCCACATGATACGGGATCTCAAAGTCCGGGGTGAACGGCTCGCCGTAGCGCTGAATCTCGACATTCTCGCTGTCGTCCTTGCCGATCGGCACGGACGGGTCGATGATCTGCGGGATGACCTGCATGCGCTTCTTGATCTCCTCGGCGTACTGCTCCTCAAGGACCTCCAGCTGCGCCAGCTCCTCGGCGATGGCGGCGACCTTCGCTTTGGCGGCCTCGGCCTCCTCGCGCTTGCCCTGCTTCATCAGGCCGCCGATCTCCTTGGAGATCACCTTGCGCTGGTTGCGCAGGGAGTCAGCCTGCTGCATGGCCTCGCGGTTCTTGCGGTCAAGCTCGATGACCTCGTCGACCAGATGCAGCTTCGCGTCCTGGAATTTCTTCCTCATGTTCTCGCGCACGACGTCGGGCGTCTTGCGGATCAGATTGATATCGATCATGGTTGTCTTCCTTTCTGTCAGCCCGGCTGCGCCGGCTGCGAATCGTGATGGACCCGGGTAAACAAAAGGAGCCCCTCCTCCACATGGGACGAAGAACTCCGCGGTGCCACCCAGTTTGCCGCCGGAGGCGGCCACTTTATGCGCCGTAAGGGGGCGCAGCCCGCGGGCTCATCGCCCGCCGCATCAGGGAAGCGGATCGGCTGCTTCAGGCCCTGCCTCGCACCGACCGGCAGGTCTCTTGAGCCGCTGACAGCGTATTCTCCCCCTGCTCCCTCGCGGGAGCGCGTGATATGCATGCGGGTATTATAGCAAATACCGGGCTTTTTTGCAACAGGGGTTTTTCTTTTTTCCTGACGCCGCCGGAGATATCTTCGGACATCGTCACATTCCGCCCTCTCAGTCACCGCAGGTGACTGAGAGGGCACGCCCCCGCGGGCGACCGGCTCATGATTATCCCTCGATATACAGCATGTACGCCTCGTACGGGCGCAGGCCGTCCGCCGGATCGCCATCATTGGCGATGAGCGTCTTCGCGCCGTCAAACGCGGCGGGGCGGGCAAATGGCACAGGCTCCGCGGTGAAGTTCGCTGCGACGAGCAGATGCGCATCCCCCAGATCGCGCGTATAGGCGAAGACGCGCTCATCCTCCGGGCAAAGGAGCGTGAAGCTGCCCTCGCGGATGACGGCGTGCTCCTTGCGCAGGGCGATCAGCCGCTGGTAGGTATAGAAGACGGAATCCGGATCCGCCAGCGCCGCATCAGCGTTGATCTGCACATGGTTCGGGTTCACGGGCAGCCACGGCGTGCCGGTGGTGAAGCCGGCGTTCTCCCCCGCCGTCCACTGCATCGGGGTACGTGCGTTGTCGCGGCCGCGGGCATAGATCCGCTCCATCACCTCGTCGTGGCTCTCGCCCGCCGCGCGGCGCTCGTCATAGAGATTGAGGATCTCCACGTCCTGATAGGCGTCAAGCGGAAGGCGCACGTTGGTCATGCCCAGCTCCTCGCCCTGATAGATATAGGGCGTGCCCTCCATGCCGTGGAGCATGATCGCCAGCATCTTCGCCGAGCGCACGCGGTGCTCCCCGTCGTCGCCCCAGCGGGAAACGATGCGCGGCAGGTCGTGGTTATCCATGAAGAGGCTGTTCCAGCCCTTGCCGTGCAGGCCGTGCTGCCATCGCTCCATGCAGGCCTTGAACGCCGGCAGCGGCAGGGGGATGGCCTCCCACTTGCTCTTTCCGGGCTCATGATCCAGCTCGATATGCTCGAACTGGAAGACCATGCTCAATTCGCTGCCGTCCGGCGCGCTGTAGAGCTTCGCGCGCTCCACATCCGCGCCCCATGCCTCGCCGACGGTGACGATGCCCTCCTCGCAGAAGGCCTCGCGCGAGAGCTCGCGCAGGAACTCGTGCAGCCGCGGGCCGTTGGCCGTGATACGGCGGTCCGGCTCCTTGGCGATCTGGTCGATGACGTCCAGCCGGAAGCCCTCCACGCCCTTCTCCACCCAGAAGCGGATGAAGCCGTAGAGCCCGCGGCGCATGTCCTCATTCTCCCAGTTGAGGTCGGGCTGCTCGGGCACGAACTGATGGAAGTAATACTGCCCGAGGTGCGGCACATACGTCCACGCGGAGCCGCCGAAGGTCGCGCGCATGTCGTTGGGCGGGCAGCCCGGCTCGCCGTCCCGCCAGACATAGTAGTCGTGGTACGGATTGTCCTTCGACTTCACCGCCTCGCGGAACCACGGATGCTGGTCGGAGCTGTGGTTGAGCACCAGATCCATGATGATGGAGATGCCGCGCGCCTTCGCCTGCGCGATCAGCTCCTCCATATCCTCCATCGGGCCGAACATCGGGTCGATGGCGCAGTAGTCCGAGATGTCATAGCCGTTGTCCTTCTGCGGGGAGGCAAACACGGGCGAAAGCCAGATGCCGTCAATGCCCAGCTGCTGCAGGTAATCGAGCCTGCTGATGACGCCGCGCAGGTCGCCGACGCCGTCCCCGTTGGTGTCCTGAAAGCTCTTGGGATAGATCTGATAAAAGACCGCGGACTTATGCCAGCCGCGCTTTGTCTTGTCAAGCATACGCATCCTCCCCGCCCTGCGCATGAGTATCCGCGCAGAGCTGACCGTTCACTTTTCTCTCCGAAACATTTTTTCGCAGCGATCATTTCGCATTGTTTCGCTGTCTGCAGTATAGACCATCCTCCCCTGCGCGTCAAGACAACCGCCGGATATTCGGCATATTCTTCTTTTTTCACCGGTTCTCGGCCATGCGCTTCCATCGGCAGCGAAACAGCGCGAAATGGTTTTAGCCTGTGCCGAGCGCGTCCTGTATTTGCTTTTTTTCGATGTATACGCTATAATACAATCAACATGCTGCCGGGATGGACGACAGAATTCCGCGCAGAGCGAAACACAACGAGAATCCGCAGCGCCGCTGCGGGAAACAAAGAAGGAATCGGAATTGGCTAAACTAGACGATATCGCCCGGGAGCTCGGGCTGTCCAAGGGAACGGTCTCCAAGGCGCTCAACGGCGCGGCGGATATCAGCGAGGCGACGCGAAAGGCTGTGCTGGAAAAGGCGGTGGAGATGGGCTATTCCCGCGTGGGCAGGAACGGCTCGGGCATTGCCGTATGCATCTTCGTGGAGAACATGGCCTATCAGAAGCCGGAGGATTTCGGCTACGACATCATCATGGGCTTCCGCCAGATCGCGGAGCCGCTGGGCTTCAGGATTTCGGTTGTCGAGCTGACGCCCCAGCTGCAGGAAGAGATCGGCTACGACCAGTACATGCTGCTGCACGGCTACCGCGCCGGCTTCTTCATGGGCCTGACGCATGTGGATCCGTGGCTCAGGGGCTTCGCCTCCTGCCGCACGCCCGTCGTGCTCTACGACAACCATGTCGTGGGCAACCCGGCGGTCGCGCATGTGGGCGTGGACAACGACGAGGGCATGCGCCTGATCGTCACACATCTGCGCGCGCTCGGGCATAAGACCATCGGCTACCTGAGCACGCCGCTGGGCAACTATGTCTACAAGCAGCGCTACCGCTCCTTCTTCCGCGCGCTGTATGAGAACGGGCTGGGCTCCTCCCGCACGCTCGCGGGCACCTCGCCCTACACCGCAGAATGCCTCAACAAGCACCTTCCCCGCCTGCTCAGTCAGGGCTGCACGGCGATCGTCTGCTGCAACGACATGCTCGCCTCCAGCGTGATGATGCACTGCCAGGAGCTGGGGCTGCGCGTGCCGGGCGACGTCAGCGTGATCGGCTTTGACGATATCCCGCTCAGCCGCTTCGTCACCCCGCCGCTGACCACCATCCGCCAGAACAGGCTGGAGATCGGCAAGAGCGCATTCTTCGCGCTGGCCAGCCTGCTCAACAAGGTGCATATCAGCACGCATCTGCTGCACGCGGAGCTCGTCGAGCGCGCATCCAGCGCACGGGCAAAGGCGGCAAACAACGAATAACCAAAGCGCGGGCTGCCGGAATAACCGGCAGCCCGCTTTCTGTATGTCTGCGGTCAGCGCATCATCCGCATCGCCGTCAGCGCCAGCATCATCATGCCGGCGAAAAGGGCCGCAGCGGGATTGATCCGCAGGAAGCGGCGCAGCGCCCCCGCCGCGTCATCCACAGCGTTGCTCACGACGGAGCAGAGCGAGAAGAACACCCTGCGCAGGCGCTCAGCGCCGCGCATCAGCACCCACCACGCCGCCGCAGCACGCCGCCCCTCGCGAAGGCAGATATCGCGCATGCCGCCCAGCGCCACGAGGCGCAGATGGCAGAGCAGCTGGCGCTCCACAGGCATGGCGCGGCGGGCGAGCACAGCGCCCGAGACCTGCAGCGTCTCCCGCAGCAGCGCCCTGCGGCTGGCGATGTCCGCAGGATCCGTCAGGTCGTGCATAAACGTCAGCACATGACACCAGTGCAGCTCGCTCAGGCGGTACGCCTTCTCCTCCCGCAGCGCCTTCATCCGCGCATACGCGCGGCGGGCATGCGCCTTCGCGCGCTCGTCGTCCTCCTCCCAGTAGGCGGCGCAGCACAGCAGCAGCGCCTGCGCACTGCGCTGGAAGGAACAGGCCTGCCCCTCCAGCCGCTCCGCCTCGTCATTCAGGAACGCCATCCACGCCGGGCCGTTTTCGCCCTCCGTCAGCCCGGCCCAGAACAGCATCATGCAGGCGTCCTGCAGCACATCAAGGAACGCCGTCTTCTGCGCGTCGCCCGCGCTCTGCAGCCCGGAAAGCGCCAGCCCCGCCGCGCGGCGGATGACCCGGCTGGCCTGCGCGTCGTCCTTCTCCACCATCAGCCCGATGCCGCGCATAACCGTCGCCCTCACGATGTCAATGTCCCGATTCATCTGCATTCCTCCTTCTCTCTCCCGCTCGTCCTCCTGCACAGCGCCGCCTCCCCCGGCTTATTCCTCCTCATCCTCCTTCGGCCTGACCACGACAAAGCCCGCGGCAATCCTGCGGCACGCGCGCAGGATCAGCCCCCAGAAGCCCGCCGCGATCACGCCGTATATGCCGATCACCGCGCCGATCGGAGTCGCCCCGTAGAGCAGCAGACCGCACAGCACCGACGCGATCACATAGCTGATCAGCAGCGTCTTTGCCCATGTGCGCCGATCCTCGCCAAGGATCATATAGCCGCCGAAGAAGCCGACGTTCATCCCCGGCAGCACATGTATCATCCCCATCGCGCCGGGAACCAGCGCCGCCATCACCGCCGTCAGAACGCCGCCGATCACCGCGCCCGCCGACCAGCGGACAGCCTTGCTCATTGCCTGTACCATACGTATCCCTCCTGTCTCTTTCGCATCCGCCCGCTGGCCCTTTTGCCGCGGGCTCCGGATGATTCTGCCATATGAAAACGGATGACAGGGAGAAAACCCTGCATCCGTCGGAATATTTTTTTCTGCCGATCATGCGTCCAGCACGCGCAGGTACTTCGGGTCGAGGCTGTCGCACAGCCAGATGCGGTCGTTGCCCGGGTAGAAGGCGACGCCGTCCGCATGCGCCGCAGCCGCGTCGATCTGCAGCAGCACAGGCGCACGGTCATGCCGCGCACCGACGTCCAGCGCGACGTCCTTGTCCGCGCCCATGTGCACATACTGCCGCTTCATCGGGCGCAGCCCCTCGCGCAGGATCGCCCTCAGCGCCGCATGGGACGTGCCGTGATAGAGCACGGCGGGCGGCTCAGCGGCCTGCTTGTCGATGCGCGTCTTCGTGCTGTGGCCGTAGAGCGCGCGGATCATGCCGTCCCGGATCTCCAGCCGCTGCTTGTCCGAGCAGGCCATCACGCCATGAAGATCCTCCAGCGTCAGCGTATGCGGGCGCGGCTTGGCGGCGTTGAGCGCGTCAAGGAAGACCTGCACCGGCACGAAGCCGTCCTCGTCGAGCGTCAGGCCGTACCGCTCCGGACGGTGGCGCAGGGCAAAGGAGACCTCCTTGCTCAGCGCAATGTACCATTGTCTGTCCATATTCCGTATGCCTCCATTCTCTTTGTCCTTCATGCGACGGCGCGTCCGCTCAGTCATATGACGCATCGTGCCGCCATGTGCATCCCGCCGCGCGGCGGTAGAAGCGCAGCGCCTCGCGCTGCATGGTCTTGCGGCCGAAGCCCCTGCGCAGGAGCATCCTGCTGCCGCCGGGCAGAATCACGAATTCGTTCATCGAATCCTTCATCGAGTACCACGCCCCCGCGCTCTTCCTGCGGGCTTCCCTGCGGGCGATCTTCTCGTTCCAGGTGTACTTCTTGCTCCTGCGTTTTGCCATTGCTGTATCCTCCTTCATTATAGATGATTGCAGTTCGTCTGTCTCTACTTTGAGGATACATTCCTTTTCTATGGGGCAGGGAGCCATCGGGCGTTTCCCGCGAAGAAATATGCGGCACACCCGCGCAGAAGCGCTGTTTCCTCCCTGCGCCGCGGCGGGCGATGCTATCCTCAGGATGCGGGCGGCAAAACAAGGAAAAGCGGCGGATCCTGTCGAAAAGAGGCTCTGACACGCAGCCGGCATGAACGCCCGAGGAATAAAGGAGTTGTGATTCATGAGATCCCCGCTTACAGATGTTATCCGCATGCGCAGGCTCCCCGCCTCCGCACTCGAGGGCACCAGCAGCCTCCTGCCTCTGCTCGCAGACGGCGCAGGCGAGACGGACTGCTCATTCACCATCTCGTCCCTGCTCGGCTCCGGCGCAAACTGCTACGCCTATGCCGGCACGCTGCGCGACGGCAGCGGGCTGGAGCAGACAGGCCTGCTCAAGGAGTACATGCCCGTCTCCCTCGCGCACAGAGCCGAGGACGGGCGCAGCGTGCGCTTTGACGCGGCGAAGCGCCATACGCTGGAAGAGAATCTCTCCCGGTTCCTCCTGCGCAACACGCGGCTCAACCGCATGACCGCCGCCTCGCCGCAGACAGCCGGCGTCCTCGCCCAGCTGCACAGCGCATATGCCTCCGGCGGCACGCTCTGCCTCTTCTTCCCGCTGAGCCGGGGCGAGAATTACGCAGATATCGAGGAGACCAGCCTAGAGCAGCTGACGCGGCATATGCTCTCCCTCGCCCGCGCGGCCGAGGTGCTGCATGAGAGCGGCTATGTGCATCTGGATATCAAGCCGGCCAACATCGTGCTGCAGCAGGAGGCGGACGCCCTGCAGCTGATCGATTTTGACTCCGTCGTCTCCCTGCCCGTCACCGAGGATCAGGCGCAGCTGCTCACCTATTCCGAGGGCTACTCCTCGCCGGAGCAGATCACCGGAGAAATCCAGTCGATCGGCGTGCCGTCGGATCTGTATGCCATCGGCGCGGTCTTCTACAACAAGCTCTTCGACCGCAAGGTCAGCTACGACTACCCGAGGCTGCCGCAGATGCTCTACCGCAAGGACAGCAGTCTCTTCCGCCGGATGCGGCTGGATACATTCACCCAGATCAAAAGGATCGTCGTCAATACGCAGGGCATCATCCCGCAGCTGCGCTGGAGGACCGACGCCGAGCTGACAGGCGCGCTGAAGCGTCTGCTCGCCCTCGCCAAGCGGGACGCGCAGACGGGCCTGCCGCTCTACGAGCACCTGTGCGCCGCCTACGACCTGCGCACCGCCTCCGGCCTGAACCCCTTCTACACAGAGAAGGACGCGGATTACCTGACCGGCGTCTTCGCCGACGAGCAGTACACATGGCGGGACATCGCGGCCTGCCTGCAGACGATGACGCAGGAGATGCTCATTACCCAACGCTGGGAGATTCTGCTCTATGCCTGCGAGGCGCTGATCCATCTGCCGGGTTCCCCCTTCACCGCGGATGGCGAGGACGAGAGCACGCGCTCCCTCGCCGGCATATGCCGCAGGCAGATGGCCGAGCTGCTGAGCAGCGCCTACAACGGCCTCGGCGCGGGCAGCCTCTTCAGGGAGCTGTACGCCGGGAAGGGCATCCTCGGCGAAAGGGTCGGGCTGGATACGCAGCTGACGAACGCCGAGACGCTCAAGGATGATTTCTTCTTCACGCAGGCGCTTGCGCTGGTCGACGGCTTTGAGAAGAGCTATACCCACATCTGCGACACCGCGGACGACCCTGCGCTGCTGGAATACGCGCACAACGCCGCCATGTCCCTGCTGGGCAAGCAGGGCGAGCTGCTCGCCTACATGCGCCGCTATCCGGAGGCGATGGAGCGGATGCTCCTCGCCTGCGAGCATGCCGCGCAGCTGAGCGTGGCGGGCGTGCAGCTGCTGCGGCTGCGCACGAATATCCTGCGCTGCGCCGTGCTCTGCGCGGACGAGGAGTGGCTCGACGCCGTGCTGCGCGGCTGGCTCGCATCCCTGCGCGCAGTGACGGGCGTTGCCGGCGGCATGGACACACCGGAGGAGATCGCGCAGCTGCTGCGCGCGCTCATCGCCCTGCCCGACGGCCACCGCGACTATCAGAAGGGGCACCTGATCCACACCGTGCTCTTCCTGCTGCGCCACAGGCGGCGGGAGGACGCCGCGCCCGCGCTCTCGGAGATCGCCGCATGGTATGACCGCAGCGACGGCAGCTTCCTGCGCCATCCGGGCGAGCTGATCCTCTCCTGCGCCGTCGTGCTGGAGGCCGCCCGCGGCAATGAGCAGCGTGTCCGCCTCTATGCCTATGCGCTGCGCGAATTCCCGCCGGCACGCGGCAGCTTTGTCGAGTCGGTCATCTGCCTTGGCGCGGTGATGGAGGCGAAGCTGCTGCTCGGCGGCGACGCCCGGCTCGAGCGCGAGGAGATCCGGCTGCATGTGCTGGCTGAGCTGCGCCTGCATACGGGCGAACACGAGCAGGCCGTGCGCGAATGGTTCGCCCCGTTCCTTGACGGCGGGAGCGACGAGGCCTGCCTCTCCTGCCTGACGTTCATGTACCGATAATCCCATGACGCACAGAACCGCCTCCGGGGCTTCCCGGCGGCGGTATTCTGTGTATCCCGCAATTTGCGGCAGGCAAAGCGAAATACCCGCTGACAGAACAACAGTGCGTATGTTATAATAAGGCATATCCATACAAAGGAGGACGATCCCATGGAACAGCCGCAAACCCTGACAGTCGCCATGCTGCGCAACTGCCGCGATTTCTTCTATCCGGACGATCTGTTCATCGACGGCGAGTATCAGGCGGAGAATGATCTGGAGGGTCTGCTCTATGGCGTGGAGCTGAACGGCAAGGTGCTGAAAGCCGACCCCGGGCACACGATCCGCGAGATCAACAGCCGCATCCGCTTCATCGAGCAGCACATCTGCCTCGCCGCCTATGTCCGCAGGTATATGTACAAGCGCGGCTTCGGCATCCCCGCCGGCAAGAAGCAGGAGGCCGTCGGCCCGCTGACCAAAAACAGCCCGGAGGAGGACTTCCTCCGCGTGCTTGCGTGGCTGCTCAAGTCCCGCGCGAGCTTCCGCAGCAAGAATGCAGAGAAAACGGCGCGCCTCTTCCTCACCCGCGGCGGTGAGTCCGGGCTCGATCGGGAGGACATGCTGCGCCTCGCGTTCGCCCTCTCCTTCACGCCGAGCGACCTGATCCTGTTCCTCGCCGATTATCACCCGGACGCCAGAGCGCTGAACTGGCGCAGCGAGAAGGAGCTTGCCTGCGCCTATACGCTCAACTGGGCCCTCGCGCAGGAAAACCTCAAGCCCGGCGACGCCTACACGCATTATCAGCAGGTGGTCGGCATGCTGGCCGCGCAGAACGAGGACTTCACCCCCGAAGAGGGCGGCGCAGACCCCGGCGCAGGCGAGGAGATCAACGAGGTGCTCTTCATGATCTCCTCCGAGTCGGACGAGATCTTCCTCGTGCGGCGCATGAGCGCTATGAAGCGATACTATCACCTGCCCCGGCTGGAGTACAGGCTCTTTGACCAGCTGCTCTCGCAGCTCGGCCCGATCATCTCCTCGCACCTGATCGCCACCGAGTCGCACGACCAGATGAGAGAGCGCATGCGGGACGGCGCGCATGCCGTCTATAAAGACGGGATCATGCTCTCGCCCGCGCTCCGTCTGCTGCGCAGCGAAGCGAACCGCATCCGCAGCGACATTGCCTCGTTCGCGCCCGAATCCGAGCTGGCCCAGCAGATGCGCGCTGCCGCCGACAATGCGCCGCGCGACCCGTCGGCTGTGCCCGTCCCGATGACCGCATCGGATTTCGAGCACTTCTTCTACATGGGCAGCCGGGTGGACAGCCTCGACAACAACCTGTACGTCCTGCGGAAGACGGGCAGCATCCTCGCCCCCTGCCTCCTTGAGCGCAGGCTCACCCAGCAGCGCCTGACTGATACCGCCGGACGCAGCCGCCTCCCCCGCAAGTGGGACTTCGAGACGATCGCCTTCATGATCGTCGCCCTTGACAGCGCCCACCGCGAGCATCTGATCACCGTGCCGGGCGAATTCGGCGCCGCGCCGCAGGACAACTACGGCGACCTCGCCGCGGTCAACCTCGAATACACGCGCACCGCGATCAACCTCACGCTGCGCGAGCTGCTCGGTCATATCCGCCCGACGACGGGATATGAGTACTTCCTGCTGCTGTGCAGCACGGCGCGCGACGTCGAGCTGGAGGCTTTCCGCACGATCTACGCCGCGTCCTATATGGACGAAGCAGAATAATCCGCATCTGAATAGGAAAAGGGCCTGTGCATGATCGCCATGCACAGGCCTTTTCGGGCTGCGGCGGGCATCACGGGACGCCCCATGATCTCCGCCGCTCTATATCAACCGGCTGCGCCTCAGGCCGCCTTCGGCCTGCCAAAGCGCACGCGCCTGCGGACGCCGCCGTCAAGGCAGTACAGCCTGCCGGTGAGGCCGCTGCCGTCGGCATCCGGCGCATCCAGAAACAGCGGGCAGATCTTCGCGCGGCTCTGCTCGATCAGCTGCGCCATGCGATCGCAGTGGGCGGCGTCCTCGCCGCAGAAGATCACGACGGGGTACTCCGCCTCATAGCCCGCGACGAGCCCGTAGCGGCCCGCCTTGCTGACGAAGTCCTCCTCCCAGCCGTCCCCGCGGCGCACAGCCTCCACGAAGACATTCCTGTCCTCGAGGCAGAAGAGCGCGGTCGGGCGGACGATGGCGTCCGGATGGCGGCCCTTATGCTCCATATAGCAGCGGCGCATCGCCACGCCGCCGGGGACGACGCCCTCATTGAGGAAGGCGATCGCCACGCGCGCCGCGAGCAGGCCGGCCTCGATCTTCGCCGGGGACTCCAGCAGATCCAGCGCGTAGTAATTCGCCTCCGTCATCTGGCGGTACGCGTTCGTGCCCGTGCCGAGCATGCAGTACACCGGCGCGGAGACGCCGCCGTCCTTCGCCATCAGGCGGAACGAGCCGCACAGGCGCATGCGGACGAGCTTGGCGAGAATGGCGTCCAGCTCCTCATCCATCACGGCGCAGCGGCGCATACGCAGCAGCACGGCAAGCATGCCGCGGGTCAGCGCCTGCCAGCCGCACAGCAGCGCCATCACCTGCATCTCCTCATGGCTGAACTGGCTGCGCGCCGGCGCACCCACACCGCGCAGCACGCTCTGGCGCTCCGGCTCGCTGATGATGCGCAGCCACGCGCCCTTCATGAATCGCTCATCCTCGGCGAGCGCAAATTCCCCCTGCGGGTAATGCTTCGTATCCATAGGCTGTCTCCTTTCAGGTCGGGGGGAGTATCCGGCGGGATGAGGGAGGGGGATCGTTCCCCCTCCCCTGCTGAAGACCGGATCAGGCGGCGTCGCGCATCCGCATGCCGTGCGCCTCCAGGATCATGCGCTCCAGCGCCTGCTCGTAGCAGTGGCTGTTCGCCGCATGGAAGCGATGGAAGTAGCGGAGCATCTCCAGCTGCTCATCGTTGGCGCGCATGTGCAGCAGGAGCAGATGGGTCGGGTCATTGCCGGTAAGCACGTCGCCCACGTGGTGGAAGCGGTCGAGGTCGACGTTCTTCTGCTGGGTCTTGACCTCGACGCAGAAGACCTTGTCGCCCACACGCAGCAGCTCGTCCGCCTCCGCGCGCTCGCCGCCGGGCAGGGTCAGCACGGCGTTGGAGAGAACCTCCCAATCCGTGCCAAGGCGCGCCGCCAGCCTCGCCGCCACATCGCGCGTCACGCTGTGGCTCCACATCTCTGCGTGGCGGCCGATGACGAAGGCATTGACCACCGGGGCGATACACACGCGGCCGGAGATCGACGTGCGCGTGATCTTGCACTCGTTCAGGCAGCCGGCGTACTCCAGGCGGGCCGCCAGATCCGCCAGCAGATCCGGGTCGTCCTGCTCACGCAGCGCATACCAGAAGCGGCCGCGCTTGCTCGGGTCGGCGACGCAGTAGGCGCTGCGCATCGCGGTGAGCAGCGGCGCGATGCCGTCGAAGTTCTCCGCCATGAACAGCGCCAGCCTGCGCACGCCGTCGGGCACGTCGGAGAGCATGGTGTTCGCGCCAAGGACGAGCACACCCTTCTCGTTGAGCGCGGCAACGAGCAGGGAACGCGGCTTCATGGGGATCGGGCGGGACGCGGGCTCCTCAGCCTTCGCCTCGGTCCCGGCGGCAGGCTCTTCGGCCTTCGCCATGGTTACGGCGACGGGCTCTTCGGCCTTCGCCATCATCGCGGCAGCGGGCTCTTCGGCCTTCGCCATCATCACGGCAGCGGGCTCCTCGGCCTTCGCCATCATCGCGGCGGCGGGCTCTTCGGCCTTCGCCATCATCGCGTCAGCGGCGGGCTCCTCGGCCTTCGCCATTACCGCGGCGGCAGGCTCTTCGGCCTTCGCCATCATCGCGGCGGCGGGCTCCTCGGCCTTCGCCATCATCACGACGGCGGGCTCCCCGGCCTCCGCCGCAGCATCCTGAGACGCGGCGTATTCGTCGCTCAGCAGAGAGAAGAATGCGCTGCGCTCGATGAAATCGTACTTCTTCATGACAAATCCTCCTCTGTCATCGAAGGTGTATGACGCCGACCCATTGTCGGCGCTCTTTACGGTTATGATCATATTCCGGATTGGAGCGACGCAGGGAAAGCCCGCGCTTTTCCGACCATGTTTTTTTGCATATATTTTCAGCCGCTGCCGGGTCGGCTGTCCGGCCGGAGGATATACAAAAAAAGACTCCGGCACAAGCCGGAGCCATGAAGCAATATGAGGTTACTCCCCTGCGATGAACAGCACGCCCAGCGTGCCCGGGCCGCAGTGGCTGGAGATCACGCCGCCGGCGCGGGTGACGTGCACCTGCTCAAAGCGGCCAAGCCCCCTGATGTAGGCGCAGACGGCGTCGATGTCCTCCTGCGCGCAGCCGGAATGCGTGATGAAGACATGCTCCGGCTTCGCCGCGAGGAGATCGCTCTCCATATCCTGCGCATAGGCGAGGATGACATGATTCATCCTGCCGCGGTATTTCTTCTCCGCCTGCATCTTGCCCTCGCGCACGCTGATGCGCGGATGCAGCCTGAGCGCGCCGCCCGCCAGCGCGGCAAGCCCGCTGCAGCGGCCGCCTCTGTGCAGGTAGGTCAGCGTATCGACGACGAAGCTCGCGCGCACGCGCGGGCGCAGCGCCGTGACCTGCCCGACGATCTGGCTGCGGTTCATGCCCGCCTCCGCCATCTGCGCCGCCTCGACGACCAGAAGGCCGCCGCCGGTGGAGAGATTCTGCGAGTCGACCACGCTCACGCGGTCCTGCGCGCCGAGCTCGTCCACGGCAAGGTTAAAGACATTGACCGTGGTGGACATCGACGAGGAGATCGCGAAGCAGACCGCCTCGTCCCCCGCGTCAAGCGCCGGGGAGAGCGCCTGCATGACGTCGTCCATGGAGACCGCCGCCGTCTTCGGCGTTGTCTTATGCTCGTCCGCCCATGCATAGATCCCGTCGGGCGTGATGTTCTGCCCGTCCAGATAGTCCTCGTCGCCAAGAATCACATGCAGCGGGATGATCCCGATATGATAACGCTCAATCAGCTCCGGAGACAGATCGCACGTACTGTCCGCAAAAATCCTGACCAAAGTCAATCCTCCTCTTATATACCCAGACACCCTGAAACAATTCTGCAACAGTATTATACTTCAGCGTTTTGGATTTGTCCATACACGACGACCGACTGACCCGTCACCTTTTGTGTGCATATCCGGCAGCAAAAACACAGGGAGGAGCCATGCCCCTCCCTGTGCGCTATGCAGTTTATTCCATTGCGCGCCGCAGCATGCGGCAGACCATTTCCGGCACGGCATCCCTGTTCTGCGGCGTAACTTCGATGAGCGCCGCGCGCGGATGGCTGCGGATGAAGTCCGCCCACTCCGCCTTATGCAGGCGAAGCGCGATGAGCATCGGCGTATCGCCGTCAAGGCAGGCGCGCAGCGCCAGCTGATACGCCCCGGCGCAGCGCTCCAGCCGCCCGCATTCATCCACGGCGATCAGCGGCGCGCCGCTCTCCCGCGCCTGCTGCAGCAGGCGCACGCCCTCGCCGTCAAAGACAGCGGCAGCGGTCTGCGCATCCCCGCCGGGCACCACGGCAAACGGCACGCCCCGCTCCCCGCCCCCGAAGGGCCGGATATGCAGATGCCTCGGATAGACGCCGCGCGCCTCGGGGGCATACGTCTCCACCCCCTGCGCCGGCACGCCGAGCAGCGAGAGCGCAGCGCGCAGCGCCGTGCTCTTCCCCGCGCCGACCTCGCCGGTGATCACCACATGCCGGATGGATTCCCTCACTGGACAAACGCCTCCGCCGTCAGAATGTCATACTGCTCCCGCGTCAGGTCGCAGTGATAGAAAAGATCATAGTAGCGCGCCGTCTCGGCATACATATCCAGCTGCGCCTGCTCCGGGTAGAGGAAATCGCACAGCCAGAGCATGCCCAGATACCGCTGCACGGACGGCGGATAGCCCATCCAGTTATACGGCAGGGACGGGGTCTTCACATACCGGCCGGAGGCGGCGGCGTTCACGCCCTGCCAGACGGGGTCGGCGGAGACGTCCGCGCTGTCCGGGGAGAAGACGATGTAATCCGGATTCCAGATGAGCATCTGCTCCATATCGATCTGGTTGCCCGTGCCGCGGGAGGACGGCGAATCCACCACGGCGACGTTATCCGACACGCGGTCGATGATCTCCGCATGGTAGCTGCCCTTCGCCAGCACACTCAGCCCCTCCTCGCCGAGGCAGTAGATCAGGCGCGCGCGGTTCTCGCCGACCTGTTCCATGATCGCATCCACACGGGCAAGCACGTCCTCGCAGTACACCGCAATCTCCTCCGCGCGCTCCTCACGGCCCAGCAGCCCGCCGAGCATGCGGAAGGCCTGCGGCGCGGTATCCAGCGTGATGCCGATATGCACAAAGGGGATGCCGGACTGCTCGCTCAGCGCGGTCAGATCCTCGCCGACGCCGTCCTTCGTCTCGCCTGCGTCGATGACCACCTGCGGCGCGGCGGTCATGAGCTCCTCCAGATTCATGTCGCCCTTGCCGCCATAGAGCTGGCCGAGCACGGGCAGATCCGCATACTGGCCGACATAGGGCTCGCTGCCGTCGTCCCAGTCGCTGGCAATGCCCACGAGCATATCCGGCGCGACGGCAAAGGTGACGATCTGCGCGGCACTGCCGGTGACGGCCACGCGGGTGATCTCATCGGGCAGGTCGATCGTGCGGCCTGTGGAGTCGGTGAAGGGCGCGGCCTGCGCCATAGCGCAGACGAGGCAGAGCATCACAGCAAGGATCAGGGTCAGCGATTTTTTCATGGGGACAGCCTCCTTCTTTTTCCTGTATCAGCGATGCGCCCGCGCAGACGGCAAAAACAAATGCCGCATGCGAAGCATACGGCAATACACGGACAGAGAGACCCCGCCCGCTATGATCCGTTTCTTCTCACGATGGAAGGCCGCCCGTTTCCGGCAACGACCCCGTGAGCAAGAGAGGGCACGCCCCCCTGCTCAGGCCCGGTACGCATAGCGCACGCCGTAGCGCGCCGGGCTCGAAACGCAAAACTGTACAATTTTCTTGTTTGGTATTATACCATATCCTCCAAAGGCTGTC
Source organism: Clostridia bacterium (assembly GCA_017938795.1). Classification (GTDB taxonomy): domain Bacteria; phylum Bacillota; class Clostridia; order Christensenellales; family Aristaeellaceae; genus Ventricola. Next base: position 7,303 of record JAGBAV010000022.1, on the reverse strand, counting down.
AACCATCTGCCGCCGCTTGACAGCGCGCGCCCGCGGCTGATACAATGCAGACAAGATCTGCCAAAGAGGGGTATTCTGCGATGACAATTGGTTTTCTACTGATGAGCGGCGGGCTTTCCAGCCGCATGGGCCAGCCGAAGGCGCTGCTTGAGGCCGGCGGGGAGACGCTGCTTGCGCGCATCACGCGCACGGGCGCGGGCTTTGACGAGCGCATCCTCTCGGTCAACGACCCGTCCATCCCCACGCCGGAGGGCTATGCGCGCATCGGCGACCGGTACGAGGGCTGCGGCCCGATGGGCGGGCTGCATGCCTGCCTGAGCGCCTGCGCGAGCGACGCGCTGCTCGCCGTGCCCTGCGACGCGCCGCACTACACCGCCGCGGCCGCCGCCTTCCTCGCCGCACAGATGGAGGACGGGATTGACGCCGTGCTGCCGGAGGACGACGAAGGCCGCGTACACCCGATGATGGGCGTCTACGCGAAGAGCTGCCTGCCCGCGCTGACGGCGCACCTTGACGAAGGCAAGTACAAGCTCATGCGCATGCTCGACACCCTGCGCGTCAAACGCGTGCGCCTGCCGGAGGAAATCCCGCAAGCCGTCTTCGCCAACCTCAACACGCCGGAGGACTACGCCGCCCTGCGCCGCAGCCTGCTCGGCGGCGACGTGCAGCGCATCGCCCGGGAGGCGGGGCGCATCATCCTGAGCTTCGGCGCATACGACGTGGAGCAGAAGGAGGGGCACGCGAACTTCGTCACCAGCGTGGACAAGGCCGTGCAGGACTATCTCTCCGCCGCGCTGCCGCAGGCGCTGCCCGGCTCGCGCTTCATCGGCGAGGAGCAGGAGAACGAGACGCTCACCGCTGCGCCGACATGGATCATCGACCCTGTGGACGGCACGACCAACCTCATCCACGACTACCGCCAGTCCGCCGTATCCATCGCCCTGTGCGAAAATGGCGCGCCGGTGATCGCCGCCGTCTACCAGCCGTATACGGACGAAATGTTCTTCGCGGAGAAGGGCTGCGGCGCAGCGCTGAACGGCAGGCCCATCCGCGCCGCGCAGACCCCTTTTTACCGCGCGCTCGCGTGCTTCGGCACGTCGCCCTACAACGCCGCGCTGGCGGAGCGCAGCATGGCGCTGGCCCTCGCCTTCCTGCGCAGCTGCGCGGACATCCGGCGCAGCGGCTCCGCCGCGCTGGACCTGTGCCACGTCGCCTGCGGCAGGATCGACGTATTCTTTGAGCTCGTGCTCCAGCCGTGGGACTTCGCCGCCGGCGCGCTGCTGGTGACGGAGGCCGGCGGGCGGTTCATGGCCCCGTTCAACGGCGGCGTCGTGCGCTTTGACCGCCCGCAGGGCGTATTCGCGGCAAATGCCGTCTGCGCGGAGGATGCGCTGCGGCTGATTGAAGCGGGGATGCAGGGATGAGCGGCGTGCAGATCCTCTCCGTCACGGAAGGCAATCTCCGCGAGGCGGGGTACGTCCACGCCCTCTCATGGCAGGAATCTCACCGCAGCTTCTGCACGGCGGCGTTCATCCGCCGCCACACGCCCGAGGCGCAGAGCGAACACCTGCGCCGCGAGATCGCCGCGGGCAAGCAGGTCTTCCTGATGACGGCAGGCGGCTGCCCCGTCGGCGTCGTGTCCGTCGCGGGGAGCCTGATCGAGAATCTCTACATCCTGCCGGAATACCAGAACAGAGGCTATGGCTCGCAGCTGCTTGAATACGCCATCGGGCTGTGCAGCGGCGCGCCGACGCTCTTCATTCTATCCAACAACGCCCGCGCGCAGCGACTCTACGAGCGGCGGGGCTTCCGCCTCACCGGGTGCAGAAACCAGATCACCGACACGCTGTGGGAGCTGGAGATGCGGCTTGCGCCGTAACAGCATATAAAACGGACCTTCGGCTCACCCCGAAGGTCCGTTATTGCTGTTCTTCTTCCTCGCCCAGCAGCCATGCTGCGCTGACGCCCAGCGTCTTCGCAAGAATCGGGATCTCGAAATCTTGCACAAGGCGCGTCTGCCCCTCCAGCCGGGAGAGGCTCGTCTCGCCGATATCCATGCCGGCGCTCTGCAGCATGGCGGCAAGCTCCTTCTGCTTGATGCCCTTCGCGCGGCGCAGGCGCTCAACCTTCGCCCCGACGATATTGCGCTCGCCCAACGGCGCCCTGCGTATCTTGGCCATTCCCCGCCACCCCTTCCACTTTTTTGGCTGTCTGTATGATAGCACGGCGCGCGGCACAGCGCAAGGCTCCGCTGGAATGCGGACAAAAGATCGCGGCCTCCCCTTCCGGGGAGGCTGCGTTTATGTTGTTATGATGCCGTCATGCGGCGGGAAGGATTATGCCTCGGCCTTGCGGATCTGGCACAGACCCTCCTTGTACGGCGGGAAGCCGGAGATCGGGTCGAAGTCGCGGGAGACGAGCTCGTTGACGTTCGCCTGAGACCAGCCGTGGAACATATCCATACAGCCCGGCTTGACCATCCTGGTCACGTCGGCGCGGGCCTTGATCTCGCCCAGCTGCGTGGAGACATAGACCCAGTCGCCCTGCGCGATGCCGCGGGCCTCAGCGTCGGACGGATAGATGCGCACGATCGGATCCGGCATGAGGGCGCGGAGCCACGGCACATGACGCTGCTTGGAGTGGGTGAACATCGGCACGCGGGAGCCAGTATTGAGGATCAGCGGATAGTCGGCGGCGACGTCCGGCGTGGCGACCGGGCTCTGCACCGGCTCATTCCAGACCGGCAGGCCGTCGAAGCCATACTTCTTGAGGGTCTCGGAGACGAACTCGACCTTGCCGGTCGGCGTGGTGAAGCCCGGCTGTCCGTCCGGACGCAGGAGGCCCAGCTCGTACTTCTTGGTCTGCTTCTCGCCCTTCATCGGGATGGTGATGCCGTCCTTGCCGGCGGCCTTCAGCTCCTCATAGGTGATCGGGGTCGGGCTGTTGAGGGTGCGCAGGGACTCGCGGATACAATTGATCTCGGACTCCTCGCCGCCGCCCCAGAACTCGTCCTTGAAGCCCAGCGCAACGCCGATATCGCAGGCGATGCGGTAGTCCGGCCTGGCCTCGCCCTGCGGCTTGACGATCGGCTCACGCAGGAAGATGCGGCGGCCGAAGACAGTGATCGGGCAGGAGCGCTCGAAGCTCATCGCCGCCGGGAGGATCATGTCGACGTAGTCGTGGGTCCACTTATTGTTGTAGAAGTCGGCAGCCACGCAGAACTCCATCTTCTTGAAGGCTTCCTGGTACTGCTTGGTCTGCGGCCACATCATGGAGTTCTGACCGAACATAACGGCGGCGCGAATAGCGCCGGTCTCCACATACTCGGGCAGGCGGTTGAGCTGGACGGAGCCCTGCTGGTCGGTATCAGCCCAGACCGGGAAGTACGGACGGTCGACGCGCAGGTGATCCAGCTTCGGGAGCAGATCGGAGCTGCGGGCGAAGTCAAAGGTCATCTGCCACTCGTCGAAGCACAGCGGCTCGTCGGCGATGGACACGCCGCCCGGGACGTCGACGCCGCCGGTCAGCGGCAGCAGCAGGGAGATGGCGCGATAGTTGTTGACGCCGTTGGTGTGGTGCGGGAACGCCGCGGCGCTCTTATGCACGACGGGGCCGGTGCCCTCGGTCAGCAGCTTGACGGCAGCCTGAAGCTTATCCATCGGGATCTGGCAGATCTCGGCGGTCTTCTCAAGGGTGAACGCCTTGACGTACTCCTTGTACTCCTCAAAGCCGTGGCACCACTTCTCCACGAACTCCTTATCATAGTTGCCGGACTCGATGATCGCGTTGCCGAAGCACAGCGCCAGCGCGCCGTCAGTGCCCGGGCGGATCTGCAGGTGCACGTCAGCGATGCACTCAGCGGTCGGGGTCTTGCGCGGGTCGACGACGATGAACTTGCCGCCGCCGGCCTTGTTGTTGAGCAGGCCGTTCCAGCCAGCCGGGCCGGACCACGCCGGGTTGTTGCCCCAGATAATGCAGCAGCGGGTCTTGCCGGCGACGGGGTTGGTGCCGGTGGCGAAGGACTTCGCGGTGAACCACTCCGGGCCATAGATCAGCTTCTGGGACAGCTCGGTCGCCTTATAGCAGGTGGAGGACTCGGTGCCCATGTTCGGGGAGCCGAAGGTGAAGGCCAGACGCTGCACGGCAGAGCGGGGCTCCTTCGGGTCGCCGGTGGAGAAGAGAACCTTCTCCGCGCCGTACTTTTCCTTGATGCCGTTGAGCTTCTCGGCGATGGTCGCCAGAGCCTCTTCCCAGGTGATCTGCTCCCACTGGCCGGGCTCGCCCTTCGGGTTGGTGCGCTTCATCGGGTGGAGCAGGCGCTGCGGGTCGTACATCTCCTGCACAGCGGAGACGCCCTTGGCGCAGATATTGACGTTGGGGTAATTCTCGCGCTTCTCGATGCGCACGACCTTGCCGTCCTTGACGATGCACTTCATGCCGCAGCGCGGGCCATGGTTGCACTGCACGCAATGGGTGTACTTGACCTCTTCAGGAGAGGTGCTCTCGGCCAGCGCCGGATCCGGGTTGATATACAGGCAGCTGCCCATCGCCGCGGCGGTCGCGCCGGTCGCAGCGGACAGCTTCAGAAAACTACGCCTTGTCATCTTCATGATGCATGCACCTCCTTACGCCTTGCTCTTGGCCTGCTCGACAGGCGTCTTGAGCTTTTCTTCCTCCGGCATGCCCTCCGGATAGACGACCCAGATGCGGGTGCCTTCAACCTGCTGGGCATTGTACTGGGCGATGTACTTGGAGATCTCGCTCTCCGGATCCTCGACGTCGCCGAACACGCGGCACTGCGCCGGGCAATGCACGGTACACATGGGCTTCTCGCCGTTGTTCACGCGGCCGATGCAGAAGTTGCACTTCTCAACGAGGTTGAGGCCGCGGGTCTCGGTGGTGACTTCCTCATACGGGAGCACCACGCCGTCGTAATGATGGACGTCGTCGGTCACGAGGTGACGCGCGCCGTACGGGCAGGCGGTCACGCAGGCGCCGCAGCCGATGCACTTGTCATAATCGACCACGACAACGCCCTCTTCGGTGGTGTAGGTCGCGCCGATCGGGCAGGCCTTCACGCAGGCGGCGTCTTCGCAGTGCATGCACATGGTCATCTTATAGCGGACGTGGGCGTCCGGATACTCGCCCCACTCGACGCGCTCAATGCCATTGTAGTCAACGCCCGGGCGCGTGCCGTTCGCCATCTTGCAGGCCACAACGCACGTGTAGCAGCCGGAGCAGCGGTCCATATTCAGGACCATTCCATACTTTGCCACGTTTCATTCCTCCCATTCATCCGCCGGAGGATACGCCCCCGGCTGTATACATAAACAACATACGATCCATATGGGCATACGCCCATCCTGATACAATTATATCATTGTTCCCTGCGCATCTCACGGGCAGGATTGCCCTGTTTTCCCCTTTCCGCTGTGCACAAATGCCATTTTATGTTGACAATCACTTATGTTATGCATTAAACTTTAATCACATTTCACAAACGCGGAGGTGCGCCATGCACGAAGGACGCAGGATCGACCTGCTGGAGCAATGCCAGACGCTGCAGGAGCAGCTGATGGACATCGACTCGCTGGACAGCCTGATCACCCTCGCCTGCACGATGCTGCAGGCCTCGCTCTTCATCTGCGACAATCAGGGCTATATCGTCGCCGGCAGCCAGCCCGACGAGCACAGCTGCCCCTCGTTCAATCACTCCATGACCACGCGGCAGGTCGGGCGCGAGCACCTGAAGAGCATGCTCACCGACAAGCCGCTGTGCAACGTCATCCGCGACCCGAACTGCCCGGGCAACCCCTGCGCGCGGCTGACCTTCCCCCTGCGCATCGGCGAGCAGGCGCTCCCCGGCGCGATCACCTTTTTCATCTGGGATCAGGCGCTGACGGAGGACGTGCAGTACCTCGCCTCGATGATCGCCGGCGCGTTCTCCGTGTTCATGCGCAAGCGCTTCACCGTCACCAGCGGCCAGCAGGCGCGGCGCATCTCGCTGCTGCGCGAGCTGCTTGACTACAAGCCCGGCCTGCGCTCTTACTTCGAGCGCAGCCTCGCGATGGAGAATCTGCTCCCCGGCAGGGCGCTCTACCGCGCGCTCGTCCTCCTCCCCGGCGACCCGCAGCAGGCAGAGACCCTCGCCATGGAGCTGCAGGTCGGCCTGCCCCGGGCATGGGTCTTCCCGCACAAGGACGGGCTGCTCGCGGTCTTCCCCGAGGACGCGATGACCGTCGAGGACGCGGAGGGGCCCGCCCATACGCTGCTCGCGCAGAGCGGCGGCTGCGGCTGCGTGAGCACGGCCTTCTCCGACCTGCTCGATCTGCGCCGCATCTACGAGGACACCCTCGCCGCCTGCCGCATCGCCGCTCGCCTTGACCCGCAGACCCCGCTGCACCGGGCGGAGACGTGGCTGGACTATGCCTTCCTCTACCGCTGCCAGCAGTACTTCCCGCTGGAGCAGTATTATCTGGAGGGCTTCCGCCGGCTGCACGACTTTGACGAGGAGGCGGGGCGCGGCTACCTCGCCACGCTGAAGGCATACCTTGACAACAACCAGAACGTGAACGCCGCCGCCAAGTCCATCTTCATGCACCGCAACACCATGAGCCAGCAGCTGGACAGGATCGAGGAGCTGCTCGGCCTTCCCGTGCGCGACCCCGGCATGCGCTGGTACCTCCAGCTGTGCCTGAGGATCCACGACCTGATCGGGCACTGAGCGGACGCCGCCGGATACGACGAAAAAGCCGGGCTGCATGGCGGGAGAGTTTTCAGGAACAAGCAATACAACAACAAAACAGGGCATCCGGCGTTCCGGATGCCCTTTGCTTATATCATTCTGTCACGCAATGCGCCGGAATGGTGCGCAACACTGTGCCCTCATGAGATGGGGGGAGGTTGTTTTATCACCAGCCCGGCAGATTGGAATTGGTCAATCTGTTTTTTCAAAGGAAACAAACTCAATTTGAAGATGGTTTTTCTTGTGTCGGGAAATAGAAAGCGTCAGTTCGTAATTCTCTATTGTGCCATCCTCATTTACACATTGGAATTTCATTACCCCTTCCCCCTCCGATAAAGCAATTATGTGGAATTCTGAAACAGTTTCAGTTTCAACATCATAATCGCTTGCATAGCACTCAGCGGTCTGCGTAATTGACCATTTTTTGCTATTGTTATCATTATTCAAATCTAATACTAGTGAACCACCATCACCACACATTGCTGAGTAATTCTCACCATCAACTTCAAATGTTTTTGGCTTATATGGCTGATGAAGGACAAGCGCCGCTACAGCAAC
>JAGBAV010000001.1 GCA_017938795.1 Clostridia bacterium | reverse complement strand
GGCCGGCTATCCGCAGATCAAGACCCTGAACGAGTACTTCGACGTCATCGAGAAGTTCATCGCGGCGAACCCGACCGATAAGAACGGCACCCCGTATACCGGCTTCGCGATCCTCTGCGAAGGCTGGCGTCACTTCTGCCTGATCAACCCGGTGCAGCACCTGATGGGCCGCCCGAATGACGGCGAAGTCATCATCGACGTCAACTCCGGCAACTGGGAGACCGAAACCTTCATCGACAAGCCGTATGCCAAGGCTTACTACAAGAAGCTGAACGAAGAATACAAGAAGGGCCTCATCAACAAGGATACCTTCGTCATGAACTACGACCAGTACATCGCGGCCCTCTCCAGCGGCACCGTGCTGGGCATGTTCGACCAGACCTGGGACTTCGGCACCGCCACCGCCGCGCTGGAGACCGCCGGCATGTATGAGAACACCTACATCGCCCTCCCGCTGGTTTATGACCCCGAGTATGTCGACGGCAAGGTCATCTCCGAGCAGTACCTCAACGGCGCCGTCCCGAATAAGGACCGCGGCTTCGGCATCTCCATCAACTGCGAGTACCCCGAGCGCATGATCAACCTGTTCGAGAACCTCCTCTCCGACAAGTGGCAGAAGCTGCTCCAGTGGGGCGTTGAGGGCGAGGACTACTACGTCGAGAACGGCCGTATGCTGATGACCGACGAGCAGTACAGGAACCGTCAGGACGCCACCTGGCAGATGCAGAACACCGCGAAGGCCATCTGGGAGTCCGCGCCGAAGAAGCAGGGCACCATGGACGACGGCAATGCCTGGGCGCACAGCGACCAGCCGGAGAACTACTTCAACCTGATGAGCGAGTATGACAAGGCCTTCCTGACCGCCTATGGCTATCAGAAGCCGGCCGACTTCTTCAACGCTCCCTGCACGCTGGCTCCGTACGGCGAGGCCTGGCAGATCGACAAGACCCCCATCCAGCTTGACTACAACGACTTCCTGGCGATTCAGGATCAGTGGCTGCCCACGATCATCATGTCCGCTGACGACGCTGAGTTCGACGCGAACTGGGATGCTTTCGTCGCCGAAATCACCCCGAGCGCGCAGATCTACACCGAGTTCATGCAGGCTGAGGTCCTCAAGCTCGTCGAGCAGGCGACCAAGTAACCGCATCAAGCACGCCATGGGGAGAGAATATTCTCTCCCCATGGTTTTTTCAGAATAAGGGGGCGATATCATGACAGAGCCTGCAAGAAAGCCGGAGCTCACCAGGACTGCTCGTATCCGTAAATTCTTCAAAACGCTTATGGGGCAAAAACAGCTGATGCTGATGTCCGTCCCCATGCTGCTGTATGTTTTCCTTTTCAACTATTACCCCATGTGGGGCTGGATTGCTGCCTTTGAGAAATACAACCCGAAGCTCGGCCCCTTCGGCAGCAAATGGGTCGGCCTTGACAACTTCAAGTGGCTCTTCAATCGCGAGGATTTCCTCTTCAGCATCCGCAACACGCTGGCGATGAGCCTGATCAATCTGGTATTTGGCACGCTGGCTGCCATCCTGCTGGCCGTGCTGCTCAACGAAGTCCGCACCCGCGCCTTCAAGCGCACCGTACAGACGGTCACTTACCTCCCCCACTTCCTGAGCATGGTCATCGTCGTGGGCATGGCTCAGAATATCTTTGCAAGCAACGGCACCGTCAACTCCCTGCTGATCAAGCTCGGCCTCATCGACGATCCTGTCTTCTGGCTGGGCGAGGAGAAGCTCTTCTGGGGTCTTGTCGGCGTTATCAATATCTGGAAGGAAGTCGGCTGGAACTCCATCATCTATATCTCTACGATGACCTCCATCGATCCCACGCTCTATGAGGCTGCGTCCATCGACGGCGCGGGCCGCTTCCGCCGCATCCTGCATGTCACACTGCCCGGCATCAAGTCGACATTTGTCGTGCTGCTCATCATGAACATCGGCCATCTGATGGAGGCCGGCTTCGAGATCCAGTACCTGATGGGCAACTCGCAGGTCATCGACTACTCGCAGACCATCGACGTCTTCGTCCTCAAGTACGGTATCTCTTCCAATGAATACGGCATCGCCACTGCAGCGGGCATGTTCAAGAGTATCGTCGCCATCATCCTGCTCTTCAGTGCCAACTTCATCGCCAAGAAGCTGGACGAAGATACGCTGATTTAAGGAGGGATATTCCGTGAAAGCCATAGCAAAGAACAGAAAGCCCGGTCAGCGGGATGTCATCTTCCCTCTCGTCAATGGCATCGTGCTCTGCATCCTCATGTTCGTGACGCTCTACCCCGTGCTCAATACGGTCGCCATCTCCTTTAACGACGGCACCGACGCCCTGCGCGGCGGCATCGAGCTCTGGCCCCGCGTCTTCAGCACGAAGGCTTACGAGTCCCTTCTCAAGGACCCGATGATTTATCAGGCCTTCTTCATCTCCGTCTCCCGTACGGTGATCACCACGCTGCTCAATCTTTTCTTCACCTCCATGCTCGCCTTTGCGCTCAGCCGCAAGGAGTATGTGCTGCGCGGCTTCATCACCACGGCGATGGTTCTGACCATGTATGTTAACGCCGGCCTGATTCCCAATTACCTGCTGATCTCCAAGACGCTGAAGCTGAGCAAGACCTTCTGGGTCTACATCATCCCCACGATGTTCAGCTGCTTCAATATGATCGTCATCCGCACCTACATCATCGGCCTGCCCGAGGCACTGGTTGAATCTGCACGCATCGACGGCGCGGGCGATATCCGCATCTTCTGGCAGATCATCTTCCCGCTGTGCATGCCCGTTCTGGCGACCGTCGCGCTCTTTGTTGCCGTCGGCAGCTGGAACCAGTGGTTCGACACCCAGCTCTACAACGGCGGCAAGAAGTACCTGCACAGCCTGCAGTACCTGCTGAAGATGAAGCTGGCGACCACCACTCAAAGCATGAACGCGGCCAACACCTCGGCCGAAGCGCTCAAGAGCACAACACAGACCACGCCGATCACCATCCGCTGCGCGATCACCGTCGTCTCCGCGCTGCCGATCCTGCTGGTCTACCCCTTCCTGCAGCGCTATTTCGTCACCGGCATGGTGCTCGGCGGCGTCAAGGGCTGATCAAAAAACAAGCCCCGACACAGATATTCCTGCGCCGGGGCATTCTCTTTTCTGCTATACTGTTGGCAAGTGTTTGTCTCACGCGCGCTCCAGATACGCCTCCAGCAGCAGGCTCTCCAGTTCGCTAAGGGGGGCACGCACAGGCTTCGCCGAATCGGCAAAGACCATCCGCACCGGCTCATCCTCATTCAGCGCCGGCCAGTACGGCAGCTCATTTCCATGAAAATCCTTGCCGTTCGGGTCGCCGTTTCTGATGAAGTTCACCCAATAATCACACATCTGCCGCGCAAGGTCATAGTGAACGCCTGTGAACGGGCGCCAGCACTTCGCCAGCGTCTCAAAGAAGAACCACAGGTCCACCGAGTGGAACGTCCCGGGCTGATCCCAGCCGGGGATCTCGGCGTCAAAGTTGTAGGCATACAGCGGCTGATCAATTCCCTCTTCCCTGTTCCTGCGGCAGGCCGCGCGGATAGCAAAGTCAATGGAATGGATAAGCCCGTCACCGGCGATGCTCTCCTTCGTCGCCGGATGGCTGAAGCAGCGAAGGAGCTCATCCGCCCGCTCGCCAAGCAGCTGCTGCGCCAGTGCCGCAAGCTCCTCTTCAGAGGAGACGCCAGGGTCATTGGTGAATTCCGAGCTGGTCTGACCCAGCAGCACAGGGCAGACCACACGATCTGTATGCAGGAACCACTCATTGCTCGGATAGAGGGAGAACTGCCCGTCCACCGCCTCGCTCCAGCAGCCCCAGGGCCACTCGAGCGACTTATTCTCGATCGTCCTCGCGTCCAGCGCACGGGCCTCCTCCAGCGTCTTCACCCCGAGGGCCTCGAAGAACCGCTCGCCCTGCGTCTCCGCTTCATTCAGCGTGCGGGGCGCCAGCCCGAATCGCTGGCCATACGCCTGCACAAACGTGCCGCTCTGCACGATTGCCCGCTTGAACAGGCCCTCGTTGGCGGGATGCGTCATCTGCGCGCAGACACTCATGCCGCCGGCAGACTGGCCGCCGATGGTGATATTCTCCGGGTCGCCGCCGAATGCTTCGATATTGCGCTTCACCCAGCGCGTCGCGTACTGCTGATCAAGGAAGCCAAAGTTCGCCGGCGCCTCAGGCGCCTCCGCCGTGATCTCCGGATGACAGAGGAATCCAAAGGCGTTGAGCCGGTAACCTACCGTCACCACAACAACCCCTCTTCGGGCGATGCGTTCGCCGTCAAACTCCATCTCCGTCGTATTGCCGACCTGAAGGCCGCCGCCGAAATACCACACATACACGGGCATACCCTTTCGCCCGTCCGCAGGCGCCCATACATTCAGGTACAGGCAGTCTTCGCTCATGGGAAGCTCAGCGTCCACCGCCCATTCGCGGGCATAGATGTCCTTTGCCGGGTCGCCCGCGCAGTTCGCCTGCATAGCAATCGGGCCGAAGTCCGCAGCAAACAGCTCGCCTTCCCAATCCGGGCAGGGCTGCGGCGCACGCCAGCGGTTGCGGCCGACAGGCTTATCCGCAAACGGAATCCCTTTGTAGCTCGTGATGCGCGGATCCGCTGCCGGAAGGCCGCGGACCCAGCCGTTTTCCACCTTGACTCTGCGTATCATATTCTTCACTCCCCGTGCCCTACGGTTTGGCCCGCAGGACGGTATCTACTGTCATTATACGGAATGCGCCGCCCTGCGGCAATACCGCATCATCGCATATTGCAGACAATTGTATCTCTCTCATTCATCCTGTCCGCCGCCATATTCAGGGGCGGGTAAACCCACGAAAGAAGGAGGATAACGATGAGCCCCGTGTTCTATGAAAAGCGATCCGAGGAGATGTTTATCGGCTCGATCTGCAAATACCCGTTCCCCCTCCATGTGCATGACGTCACGGAGATCGTGTGCGTGACCAGCGGCACGCTGGAGATGACAATCGCCGGAAGACCTTTTACCGTGCATCCGGGCGATATCGCTATCGCCTTCCCCTCAATCCCGCACAGCTATGTGCGCGCCTCCGAGGATGCGGCGGGCCTTGCGCTGATCTTCTCCCCTGACGTGATTGCAGAGTTCACGCATCAGTTCCGCCGCAAGTCGCTTGTACAGCCGCTCCTCCCGGCCGAAGAGAAGGACCCCGCGCTCGATCAGCTGATCGCCGCCATGCAGCATCTGGGGATTCAGGATGACAGCCCGCTTAAGCTGGGCTTCCTCCATCTGTTCCTTTCCTATCTCTTCACCTGTGTCCGGCTTGAGGACTCGCAGAAGCACCTGCAGTCAAGCCTGTCCTATCAGGTGCTGCACTATGTCTCAGAGCATTTCACCGAGCCGCTGAGCCTTGAGACCACCGCGCATGCGCTGGGCATCAGCCGTATCCATCTCTCGCACATCTTCTCCCAGCAGCTGCACATCAATTTCCGTCAGTACATCAATTCCCTGCGCATTGACCGCGCGTGCCAGCTGCTTCACGATCCGTCCTGCACGATCTCTCAGATCACCTATCTGTGCGGCTACGGCAATCCCCGCACCTTCCATCGCGCTTTCATGGCGCAGTGCCAGATGACGCCCAGCCAGTACAGGGAGAGGCTCTCCGGGTCAGCGGGCAGCGTCTGAACAGAAAACATCACAAATCGCCCCGGAGCATTGCATTCCGGGGCGATTCTGTATATATGCGCAATTCAATCAATCACCACAATCAGCGATGATTAACGTCCATTCCTCACGGCACACTCCACGCCATGCGCGTTTTTTATGAATATCCGTTCTTCATCCTCCACCATCACGCATGATAGATCGGATAGGACTTGCCGCCGCGCACCATGACCGGGATCACATGCAGCGGCGCCGGCACAATCACCCTCTGGCCGCCTTCATAGACCTTGCCCGTATAGGCGTCCGTCCACGTGCAGCCGGCCGGGAGATAGACACCGCGTTCGCTGACGCCGGCCTCCATCACGGGCGACACCAGCAGATCCGGGCCGAACATATAGGAGTCCTCCACCTTCCAGCAGGCAGCATCCTGCGGGAACTCATAGAACAGCGGTCTCATCACCGGCGCGCCGCTCTCGCTCGCCTCGCGCATGCATTCCCTGATATACGGACGCAGGCGCTCACGCATGAACAGATAGGACTTGAAGATCTCGTAATTCTCCTCGCCGAAGCTCCAGACCTCATTATCCTGCCCGCCGGTGAGCTGGCGCACGCCGTTTCGGAATTCCTGCTCGCGCTCATGCCACGGAGACCGCTCGCCATGCATGCGGAATACCGGGCTGAACGCACCCCATGCAAACCAGCGCACCAGCAGCTCCCGGAAGGCCGGATCGTCATTCATGCCGGAGAGGAAGCCGCCGATATCGCACGTCCACCACGGAATGCCGGCCATGCCCATGCTCAGGCCCGCCTGCAGCTGCTCCCGCATCGAGCGGAAGGAAGAATGGATATCGCCCGACCACGTCAGCACGGCGTATTTCTGGCTGCCTGCCCATGCGCAGCGCACGAGGCTGAGGATCTCTGTCTCACCCTGCGCGCGCAGGCCGTCGTAGAATCCCTTCGCATATCCGACGGGATACACGTTGCTGCACTGCAGCGCAGGCCCCTCATAATAGCGGTAGATATCGAAGTCGTACTGGTCAAGCTCCGGCTCCGCCTCGTCCAGCCAGAAGCAGCGGATGCCCTTGGTGTAGTAATTCTGCCTACACTTCTCCCAGACGAAGGCCTGCGCGCCGGGATGCGTCGCATCATAGATCGCGCAGTTCGCCATCCACAGCATATGGTAGGGCTGACCCCTGTCCGTGCGGATGAGATAGCCGCGATCGTTCATCTCCGCATAGTTCTCGCTGCGGTCATCTACGGACGGCCAGACAGAGACGACGGTCTCCACGCCCATCTCCTTCAGCTCGCGCACCATCCCGTCAGGATCCGGCCAGTCCAGCGGCTCGAACTTAAACTCGCCCTGCCGCGTCCAATGGAAGAAATCGACCACGATGACGTCCAGCGGCAGCCCGCGGCGCTTATGCTCGCGCGCGACGGCCATCAGCTCATCCTGCGTGCGGTAGCGCAGCTTGCACTGCCAGTAGCCAAGACCATACTCGGGCATCATCGGCGTACGGCCGGCTGCGAAGGAATACTGCTTCTCAATCTCCGCCGGGGTGTCGCCCGCCGTGATGAAATAATCCAGCTTCTTCGTGCTCTGCGCCGTCCATTCCGTCCTGTTCATGCCGAAGGTGACGGTGCCGATCGCCGGATTGTTCCACAGGAATCCGTAGCCTCTGCTGGATACATAGAACGGCACGCTCGCCTGACTGTTCCTGTGCGCGAGCTCCAGCAGGGAGCCCTTCTTATCAAGGCGCTTGTCCTGATACTGGCCCATGCCAAAGATCATCTCATCGTCAAACGCCTCAAACCGCGCCGTCAGCGCGTAATCGCTTGTGCCGGTGATCGGCTTGAGCACGCGCGCCTCCAGCCGGATCGGTACGCAATAGCGATTGAGCCGGTTGCGGTTGCGCCAGTATTCCTGCGTCAGCAGCTCACCCTTCTGATTATAGAAGGACAGCCATCCCTCATGGGTGACCTGCACGGTGATCTTGCCGTTCGTCAGCCGCGCGCAGACGCCGGTCTGATGGTAATGCGCGTACTCCTCGCCCGCATACCATGGATCAGTCACATCGATTTCCTTCAGCTCAATCTCGGGGGTGATCTCCGGCATCTTCTCCGTCAGCGCCCAGTCGTGCGCGTCCATCTGCGTCTCCGCCGTCATGCGTACGCGCAGGGAATTCTCTCCCCACGGCTCAATCCATAGCTGCGTTCCCTTATCGTGGATGATCAGCCTCGTTTTCTGCTGTTCAAATCTCATAATGCCACCTCTTCCTCTTTCGCTTCTGTGATATCGCCATACAGCAGGCCGCTGGAGCCCGTCGCCAGATAGAATCTGCCATAGACCCTGCAATCGCCGTCCATGCTGTTGATCTCGCCGTACATCTGCCGCGCTGTATTGAGCCGCGCCAGATCACTGCCGTCGTCATTCATGCTGTAGAATCCGTACATTCCGCCGACAATGCCGCTGAAGTAGATCCGCTTGCGCTCATGGATATAGTCGCCGCCCGGTCGTCCAAGGCCAAGCCCCATGCGGAAGACGACGTCCTCCGGCGCAGAAACCCGCCTGCCGCAGAACCTGTCATTCGCCTGATCATACTGAAGCCGCCAGAGCCCGCCAGCGCCCAGCGCCAGCCAGATCACGCCACATGCGCCGGATTCCACCCGGATCTCCGTCTTATTCCGGCAATCCACAAGCCCCATATTGACCGCAGGGAACCCATCCGGCGCTTCCTTCTGCGCGAAGCTGCGCCCGCCGTCGCGGCTCACATACAGCTGCCCCGCCTCACCGAAGCCGTAGAACAGGCTGCTGTCGCAGCGATCGGCAAACGGTTTCATCAGGCCCTGCGCAGGCTGTCCGTTCATGTCCGTTACATGGCAGCGGGCAAAGCTCGCGCCGCCATCCCCGCTGCGGATCAGGCACTGCGCAGGCAGATTGTCGCCGTCGCCGACAGCCCATACGATGCTGCCGCCATCCGCGGACAGCGCGCACCATCCGGCATTGACATTCGGCCTTTCAATTCTGGCCAGCAGCGCATCGATCTGCGTATCCAGACCATAGGGCATCGGCAGCCGGTCAAAATGCACGCAGCCGTCATGCGATACGATCAGGCCGCCCTTGGTATACCCCTTCCAGTTGCCGCGCGGCGTCACGATCACATGATCCGGCGCCTCGTCGCGGAAGTCCGCGTTCATGCAGGTGATGTAACGGTTGCCGTCGTCATCAGCGAAGCTGTTGAGGCAGTGCTGATCGAGCTGCTCGAAGGCGAACCCACCCAGATCGCCGATGATATCGATCACCTGATTGCGCCCGTCCGTCGGGGCATAGACATTCAGATGCACCGTCTCCTCTATGCCGTCACACCAGTCGCAGAAGATCACCTCGTCGTCCAGCAGGTTCTGCGTCCGGAACACGCCCGTGCCCGTATTGAACCATGCGCACCGGGGATCAAACGGATCGATCGCGAAGTCGCTCATCCAGTGGACGATGCTCCTGCCCGCATTGCAGCAGGGGCGCATATACGGCAGGCGGAACTCCATCCGGCCGATTTGCAGATCGCACATCACCACGCGCCAGTTCTCGCCTCTGTCCTCCGAGACGCAGACAAAGTCGCCCTCCTCCCGGCAGATGCTCGACGCTGCCAGCAGCCCGCTCCGGGCAGGGCACGCCGACAGGCCGGAGAAGCCGAACTGCGTATCGGCATAGAACGGCGGTGTGATATCCTCCATCGCGCCAAGCCTGCCGTCGTTCCCGATCGGATAGCGGACGATCCGCCCGCATTCACTGTCGCCGGAGTCATTGCTGTAGCCGACGTCCTGTATGTAGCTATTGCGCCCCGTCGCAGCAAACGTCACATACACATAGCGCTCGTCCGCCGCCCAGCGCTGAGCGACATGCCCCAGCAGCGCAGTCCCCGGCACGCGGGGATCCTTCGGCTGCTCCATCACAGCAAAGCTCGCGCCGCCGTCATAGGAGACGTAGAGGCTCGGCCCGCGGCGTACCCCCGGCACGCCCCGCTCAAGGCCGGCGCTGCCCACAAGCAGCACGCCTGCGCAGGGCTGCGCCGCGAAGGTCAGTGCCCGCTCGGGCAACGCATCCACCGCCTCCCAGCTTTCGCCAAGATCTCGGCTGATCAGCAGACCGTCCAGCTGGCTGGCGAAGATCAGCGTGCTGTCGTCCTCCCGGCTGAGCAGCAGCCGCTCACCCGTACCGCGCCCGTTCAGGTTGCCGTGAACGCGCACCGGGATCGTCGTGCAGCGGAACGTATCGCCGTAATCCTCCGATACCGCAAGCGTCCCCTGGCTGAGGTGCCGCTCGCCGCAGGCGACATACAGCCTTTCAGGCCTCGCCGGATCTACCGCCGCGGAGATCGGGAATGCCTGACTCAGATCAAGCGGCGTCACATGATCGATCAGGCTCACCCACTCCTGCGAGTAGGGATCAAACCGGTACATGCCGCCGATATCCGTGCGCGCATACAGCAGATCGCGCTGCGTCGGATGAAAGATGAATCCGGTCACATATCCGCCGCCGCCAATGGGCAGATGACGATAGATATACGGTACGTTTCTCACAGTATCCCTTCCTTATTGGTTGATTCTTCTGCATCCTCCCTGCAGGCTGCATGCCGGACTAGCCACGCAAGCCCGTGCGCCATGCGCAGCTCATTCTGCGCAAAGTGTCCGCCCGGATGCCATACCAGCTCGCTGCGCTTCACCATCGGGCATCCAGCAAGCCGCTGCGCCTGCGCGCGCACTGCGTCGCCCACAGCCGCCATTGTTCTGTTCCTCGTCCGCTCCTCTGTGCGCCCGAGGCTCAGGCAGACGGCGCACGGCTTTGCAGGGGTGCGCCCGTTCATGTATGCCTCCCACCCGGGATACCACAGCGACGGGCTGCAGGCCGCCGAGCCGTCAAACAGCGCGCATTCGTAGAGCGCATAGAGGCTGAAGAGCCCGGAAAGCGAATACCCTGCGGTCATCCGCATTCCGCCGCCCATGCCCCGTGTCCCCTCTGCATAGGGGATCAAGACCTGCCGGAGCCAATCAAGAGTATCCCGTGCGCCGCCGGTGAACGACTCTCCCCTGAAGACCGCAGGCGACGGCCATGGCGAATAGTCATGATTCCAGCGCGGCATGCCATAGGCCGCAAGCGTCCACGAAAGGCCCGGCGTGCGCTCGCTGAGAAGCGAAGCCGCCTCACGGATCATCGCCTCCTGCCCGCAGGCTGTGCCCCAATAGATCACCGGGCCGCCCTCTCCCTGCGTGCAGAGCATCAGCGGATGGCCGTCAAGGCGTACGCACTCCTCTGTCATGCCGTCACCTCCAGCGTTTTCTTGATCAGTATACCACAGTCTGCCGCGGGCGTGATTCCCTCTCCGGCCCTCCGCATCGCTATTTGTGACACAATTCTTACATTTTCCGGCCGTTTCCCTGACGCCGCTGTTTTCCGGTTCTGTGGCCGGCAGAACCGGCATCCGTCGCATTCCCATCGCCGGAATTTCTGAGTGAATGCTGAGCTTTTCATCCATTCGTCCGCCATCCCGCTCCGCTTCAGAGCGTAAACGTTTACCTTCTTTTTGTTATGTCACTATATTATTCGCCTTGTATTTCAAATTTTCCCGCCTGCAAACGTCATAACTTCTATAAATTTTCATTACATTCTGTCCATTACCGCCCATTTACGATTGACAAGCACAGCGCTGTCTCGGTATAATACAATCGAACGTAAACGTTTTACCTTTATCCGAAAACGAGGTGTGCAGTCCGTGGTCACAATCCGAATGGTCGCTGAGCAGTGCGGGCTGTCCATCGCCGCCGTATCACGCGCGCTGAACAATCGCCCCGGTATCAGCCGCGAGCGGGCAGAGATGGTCCGCCGCGTCGCGCGGGAGATGGGCTATCAGCCCAACGAGGCTGCGCGGCTGCTGAAGACCAACCGCAGCAAGAACATCGGCATCCTCTACTATAATCTGTTCACGCATGAGTTTTTCTCCGAGGTTCTCGAGTCCATTCAGCAGGAAGCCGCTGAGCATGGATATGAAATCACCTTCCTCCAGAATAACGCGGGCATGACCTACTACGAGCATGCAATGCGCAGGCAGTGCGCCGGCGTGCTGCTTGTGCAGATCCCCTACGATAAGAGCAGCATGCAGTCCATCTTCGACAGCGGCATGCCGCTTGTCTCCATCGAGTATGAGCAGCCCGGCTGTACAGTCATCCGCAACGACAACGTTCAGGCCATGGAGGTGCTGGTTCGTCATGCGCACAGCCTCGGTCATGAACGCATCGCCTTCATCCACGGCGAGCTTTCGACCGTCACCAGCCAGCGTCTTGCCGGCTTCCACAGGGGCTGCAGGGAATGCGGCATCTCCGTCCCGCCCGAGTTTGTTGTTGCCCGCCATTTCCGTCAGGTACAGCCTGCGGCGGACGCCGTAAAGCAGCTCCTCACCCTGCCCCATCCACCGACATGCGTCATCTTCCCGGATGATATCTGCGCGCTTGGCGGCATGCAGGCCATCGAGCGCAGCGGGCTGCATGTGCCGCAGGACGTCAGCGTCATGGGCTTCGGCGGCATCAGCGTTGTCCAGCTGATGAACACCCCGCTGACCACCTATCATCAGAATCCGCGCGAGATGGGCCGTCTTGCCGTGCAGGAGATCATCAGCGCGATCGAGGATCCCAAGTGCTATGTTCCCCATACCGCCATTGTCGACGGCATGCTGATGGACGGCGACACCGTGTCCGCGCTGAAATAAGGAGGCTGCCTATGGATTTCTTCCGTGACCGTGCAGGGAATCCCATCCTGCCGCTTGGCCTGCAGACGCATAACTCCTCCACGGGCGACCCGTCCATGCTGGAGCGGGAGATCGCCGCTGTGAAGGCCTATCACGGCAATCTGCTCGAGGCGCCCATCTACTGGTTCCGTACAGAGCCGCAGGAGGGCAGCTTCTGTTTTGACGATGCGGACGATCTGATCCGGCGCTGCCGGGAGAATGGCCTGTATCTGGTGCTGCTCTGGTTCGGCGCAAGCAAGAACGGTCATCCCAACTATGTGCCCGAATGGGTCAAGCTCCGCCCCGATCTTTACCGTGTCGCGCGCGGGCGCGACGGCGGTCATGTCGCCAGCCTCTCCCCCGTATGCGAGGCCACGCAGCAGGCGGACAGCCGCGCCTTCGCCGCGCTCATGGCGCATCTGCGCGAGGCGGACGGCGATACCCGCACGGTCATCGCCGTGCAGGTTGAGAATGAAATGGGTCTGGCCAACACCGACTTCGATTATTCCGACGAAACGCTCGCGCTCTATCGTCAGGACGTTCCGGCGTGTCTTGACGGCATTGTGCTTGAGGACTGCGGCGTGATGCCCGGCGGAAGCAGCTGGCGCAGCCGTTTTGGCCGGCATGCTCACGAGGCATTCATGGCATGGGCGCATGCGCGCTACATGAACGCCGTCGCCATGGCCGGTCGGGCGCAGTACGATATTCCGGTCTTCACCAATGTCATGCTCGGCGAGCAGGGCTATGAAGAGGCCGGCGCCTGCTACAACAGCGGCGCTGCCGTGGGCCGCGTGCTGGATATCTACAAGGCCGCAGCGCCCGACATCGACCTGCTCTGCCCGGATATGTACGTCCCGGACAGGGAGCGTTACCGCCGCGTTACCGGGCTCTATGCGCGCAATGACAACCCGCTCTTCATCCCGGAGAGCCCGATCATGGGCGAGGCCAACGCCATGAATATGATGGAGGCCTTCGCGGACTACGGCTGCATCGGCATGGCCTGCTTCGGCGGCGCCAGCGCGCTGGACGCGGGCGGCAGCCTCCTGCCGGAGGCCGTGCACGTTGCGCAGAGCATGAAGGCCGTCATGGGCGTCGCGCCTCTGCTCATCCGCTGGCGCGGCACGGGCAGGGTGCATGCGCTCGTCCAGCAGGAATTCATGGACAAGCAGTATCTTCGCCTTGATCGCTATCACATCGAGGCGAAGTTCATCAGCGCCGGCGGCGGCCGCTGGGGGCTGGGCAGCCGCATCAATACCCGCGACCCGCAGAACGCCGACGTGCTGACCGCGCGCGGGCGCGCCCTCCTGATCCAGACGGATGAGGATGAATTCTTCCTCTCCGGCTGCGGCGTGAAGGTGGATTTCAGGCGCAGGCCCGATCCCCTTGTGGAGGATCCGTGGCCGCTCCTCCAGTCCCGCCAGAGCGGAACGCTGAATTTCCTCTCCGTGGAGGAAGGGCATTTTGAGGGTGATCGCTGGGTATGCGACCGCTGCCGCAACGGCGATGAGAGCAACTTCGAGCTCTTCGTCCATCGCGGCGAAACCGTCCGCATCCGCCTGAATCCCTGCATATAATCCGGCAAACACATCAGAAAGAAGTGATCGGTATGAAAAAGAAGTGGATCGCCTGCCTGTGTCTGGCTGCAGCGATCATCTGTCTCTTCCTGCCTGCAGTCAAGATCTATGTCCACAGCCAGATCGGACCGGAGACGGCAGCGCTCTTCCCCCAGACACTCTCCCTGCTGGATCTGCTTAAGCCGGGCATTGGGCTTCCTGCGGACGCCATACCCCAGCTCTCGCTCATTGAGACAGGCGGAGGGAATCTGATCATCGGCCTTGCGCTGATGGCTGCTGGCCTTGCGCTCAGCCTTGTGCCTGTCCGCCGCCGCGTGCAGCCCGCCACAGGCGTGCTCAGCCTCATCGGCGCAGGCTGCCCGCAGGCTGCGTTCGTTGTCAGCTGCGCCGCCTGCGCGTTCATTGCCGCCTTCACGCTGCAGCTGATGAACGTCTCCTCCTCCCTGCTCTTTGCGCTCCTGCTGGATGAATTGCAGGTCTTCGCGTATATCCCGGCCGCCGCATCCATCATTCAGGTGCTGGTGACCGCGCTCGCCCTCAAGGACGCAGAGCCACTGCCCATCGGCGATACCGCATGGCGCAGGCTCAGCGGCGCGCTGGCTGTCGCCGCCGTCGCCATGCTGATGCTGCCCGGTCATGTGGTCAGCGTGCCGGCCAGCATCACCGGCAGCGAGGCGGACAGCGCCGCCATGAACCGCTCCCTCACCCTCGCGCAGGAGATGATGGGCAGCGAGCCCACGCTTGCCGCCATCGCTGGGGAGCAGAACGTCTTTGCCGACGTCGTCTCCGGTGATATCGCTGTGCTGGAGCCCTACTCCGGCGACGTCACCAACATCAGGGGCATCTTCACCATCAAGAACTCCACCAACGGCATCAACGCCTATCTGCTCGGCGGCGCGGCTCTGCTGCTGCTGGGCGCGCTGCTGGCCTTCCTGCCCAGGGTTGACCGCTGGTTCTCTCTGGCGATGACCACGCTGGCTGCCGTGCTCTTCGGCACTGCGGTCATGGGCGTGATGACCATCAGCGACGGCGACATGTTCACCAGCGCCGCCCGCCAGCTCTCCAAGCTCGGCCTCGGCTGCGTCACCGTCTGCCCCATGCTCATGACGATGACCGCAGCCGCCAGCGCGCTGTGCGGCGTGATGGGCGTGCGCACAGCGAATGTCCCGTATTTCAGCAACCCCATCCCGGAAAGCAAACGCCTGCGTGTCACTGCTGTGGCGCTCGCGCTGGCGGCCGTCGTCATGATGCTGCTGCCCTCCGCTTCCTATTCCTTCAGCAAGCCCGGTAAGAACAAGGTTCAGTCCACGGTGTCCGTATACGGCGCGCAGTCGCTGATCTTTGACGTCCCGCAGGACGTCCTTGAGCCCAAAGACAACAAGGGCAAGACCATGTACGGCGAGGAGCCCAAGGAGGATCTCACCGCCGATATGGTCGCGCAGATCATGGGGCAGGCCGCGAACACACAGAGCATCGGCATCTGGGCTGCGCTGCTGCTGACCCTCGCCGGTGCGGCGGCGCTCATCGCCAACAAGGACAGGCGCATCACCATCATCCTGTTTGTGCTTGCCTTCGCTGTCCGCATTGTGGGATGGCTGCTGCTGAGCACGCAGGTGCCGCGCACAATCGGCTCCGCAACGGCGACGGTATATACCTATATCTCGCTGCCGCTGCTGGTCTTCGCCGCCTTCTTCGCCAACTTCGCGCATCTGGAGGAGCTCCCCAAGAAGTACAAGCTCTTCCTGCTGATGCTCCCCTTCCTCGTCGCTGTCTTCCTCTTCAGCTATCTGCCGCTCTACGGCTGGAGCTACGCCTTCTATAACTACAAGTTCGGCGTGCCCATGAGCGAGCAGGAATTCGTCGGGCTGAAGTGGTTCACTGAAATGTTCACCAACCCCGGCCACAGGGAGAACATCATCCGCGTGCTGAAGAATACCTTCGGCATGTCCGGTCTCAACCTGCTGACCAGCTGGCTGCCGATGGTCTTCGCCATCTTCCTCAATGAGGTGAACAACGTCCGCTTCAAGAAGTTCGTCCAGATCTTCACCACCCTGCCCAACTTCATCTCCTGGGCGCTGGTCTTCTCGTTTGCAATGTGCCTGTTCGCGATGGACACCGGCATCTTCAGCAAGTTCATGCTGGCCATCGGCGCGATCGACCAGCCCGTCGCATGGCTCAACAGCGGCGAGCACATCTGGCTGAAGATGTGGGCATGGAACACATGGAAGGGCCTTGGCTGGGGCGCGATCATGTATCTCGCCGCCATCGCCGGCATCGATCAGGAGCAGTATGAGGCGGCGAAGGTCGACGGCGCAAACCGCTGGCAGACCATGCGCCACATCACCCTGCCGGGCCTGCTGCCCACGTTCTTCGTCCTGCTGATGCTCTCCATCTCCAACATCCTCAACAACGGCATGGATCAGTACATGGTCTTCCAGAACAGCATGAACAAGAACACCATCGAGGTGCTGGACCTGTACGTCTACAACATCACCATCGCCTCCAAGGGTACCACGCTGTACTCCTTCGCCACCGCGATCGGTATCCTCAAAACGCTTGTCAGCGTCACGCTTCTCTTCAGCGCGAATTTCGCCTCCAAGAAGCTGCGCGGCGAGTCCATCATGTGATAAGGAGGGATGATCATGCTGACAGCAACCACCGAAAGCAAGCGCATCAAAAAGCGCCGTCAGAAGCTCAGCAAGGGCGATATCGCATTCAATATCGTCAATTACACCGTCTTCCTGCTGATCACGCTGGCCTGTATCTTCCCCTTCTACTATCTGTTCATCAACACCATCTCCTCCAACGAGCTTGTGCGCCTTGGCCGCATCCAGCTCTACCCGCGCGATCTTCATCTGGAGAACTACGTGCAGGTGCTCAAGATCGACGGCATCATGGACGCCCTGCTGGTGTCCGTCGCCCGCACGGTACTGGGCACGCTGTGGACAGTCGCGGGCTGCGCGTTCCTTGGCTATCTGGTCACCAAGCAGGAGATGTGGCTGCGCAAGGTCTGGTATCGCCTCATCGTAATCACCATGTACTTCTCTGCCGGCCTCATCCCGTGGTATATGAACCTGCGCAACCTTGGCTTCCTCGATAATTTCTGGGTGTACGTCATCCCGGGCCTCGTCTCGCCCTACAACGTCATCCTCGTCAAGACCTTCATTGAGGGCCTGCCCGCCTCCCTTGAGGAGAGCGCGGAGCTGGACGGCGCGGGCTATATCCGCATCTTCGTCTCGGTCATCATGCCGCTGATCACCCCGATTCTGGCCACGCTGTGCATCTTCTGCGCGGTCGGCCAGTGGAACAGCTTCACCGACACGATGATGCTCATGCCCTCGGGCAACTACTACACGCTGCAGTTCCTGCTCTACAAGTATCAGCACGAGGCGCAGTCCCTCGCCGCGCTGGTGCGCACCACACAGGACGCCAACGCCATGGCGAACCTCGCCACCAAGCAGACGTCCCTCTCCGTGCAGATGACCGTCGCGATGGTCGTCACCTTCCCCATTCTGCTGGTCTATCCCTACTTCCAGCGCCACTTCGTCAAGGGCATTATGATCGGCGCTGTCAAGGGCTGACCGGCCCGCATCCCTGCTGCGCATTACCTGCCACAGGCAGGTCAGCGAAATAAAAAAGGAGGAAACCCACATGAAGAAAATCCTTGCCCTGGTTCTGATGCTCTGCATGCTGTCCGTCGTCGCGGTCGCAGAAGAGTATCGTGAGCCCATCACCCTGACCGTGTTCTCCCAGGTCGCGAACTTCGCCGGCGAGCAGTCCGGCTGGTTTGCCAAGGAAGTCAAGGACCGCTTCAACATCACCCTGAACTTCGTCTCCACCAACGTGGACACCAACGCCTTCACCGCCGGCGTGGCGGCTGAGGAGCTGGGCGACATCATCTGCTGGGGCGACATGGGCGAGCACTTCTCCACCGCCCTGCAGGCCGAGCTGGTGATGGACATGACCGATATCGACATGTCCGCCTATCCGACGCTTGACACCTACTTCGACGAGGCCTTTGCGAAGGTCAGCGACTTCTCCGCCGCGCAGGGCATGCCGGGCAAGTACGGCTTCTCCTACTCCGTGGCCATGGAGAATGACGCCTGGGCCGAGATCACCGATCCGACCTACGCGCTGCAGGTCCGTTACGACGCCTGGGAGAAGGCCGGCAAGCCCGCGCTGACCTCCCTTGAAGATCTGCCCGCCTTCCTGAAGGCGCTGCAGGACGCCGTTCCGACCACCGAGAGCGGCGAGAAGGTCTATGCCTACGGCGGCTTCGGCGACTGGGAGGACTGCGTCATGAAGTTCACCTGGGACCTGATGACCTTCTACGGCTACAAAGAAGCTGACTTCCTCGGCGTCAACTACGCCACCGGCGACGTCGTCAATCCGCTCGAGGACGGCAGCCTGTACTACCGCGCGCTGAAGGTGAACAACGAGCTGTATCGCCTCGGCCTGTTCGATCCGGAGTCCGTCTCCCAGAACTTCGATACCTACACCCAGAAGCTCTCCGGCGGCCGCTACCTCGTGGCGCTGTGGGGCTGGATCACCGGCAACTTCAACAACGCCGACCGCGCCGCTCAGAAGATCGGCTACACCACCTTCATGTTCGAAGACTCTGCCCCGCAGCAGCTGACCGTCTCCACTGCCGGCGGCAACCGCATGTGGTCCCTCGGCGCCGACTGCGAGTACCCGGAGCGCGCGCTCGAGCTGATCGAGTGGCTGTGCACCGAGGAAGGCGTCATCGTGCAGACCTACGGCCCGAAGGGTCTGTGCTGGGATTACGACGAGAACGGCGTCCCGTTCATGACCGAGTTCGGCTGGGCCTGCCAGGAAGCCCGCGACACCACCGCCATGCCGGCTGAGTACGGCGGCGGCACCTTCCAGGACGGCGAGAGCAAGTTCAACCACGAGACGATCAAGCTCGAGCAGATGATCCCGGGCAAGACCTACTCCTACTCCTATAAGGGCTGGCCGTGCTACACCGAGCGCTACTCCACCGAGCTGAGCAAGGCCTGGAGCACCGAGTATGCCAACGGCGCCGCCAACGGCATCGAGCTCTACCGCAACACCGGCAAGCACTCCGTCGTTCCGGCCACCGCGATCGCGTGGGTGTTCCCGGATATGTCCGACGCCTCCAAGGAGAACCGTGCGCTGTTCGCCCCGGTGATGAAGCAGGGCAGCTGGAACTGCGTCTACGCCGAGTCTGAGGAGCAGTTCGAGCAGCTGTGGTCCGAGATGGTCGCCACCTGCAAGAGCTATGGCTATGACGAGTATGTCGCCGAGAAGATGGTTCACATCAACGAGGCCCTCGCCGCCTGCGGCATCGTGAAGTAATCCATTCGTACCCTCCGGGGGTCGCTCCATCGGAGCGGCCCCTTTTTTCACAGGGGACAGAGGTTCCGCCCTTGACAAACGGCATGGATCCACGGACAATAGAGTTATACCCTGATGATGCCTCACCCGCGCGGCGATGCGCCATCAGGGCATGAATGCCATCTCCCGACACAGAAAGGAGTTCATCGTTATGGATCGACAGGCTTATCTTGACCGCATCAATCAGGTGATCCGCGAAGGGCGTTATAAGGCGGACTGGGCGTCCCTGGCGGAGCATCCCGTCCCCGCATGGTACAAGGAAAAGCGCCTTGGCATCTTCCTGCACTGGGGCCCGTTCTCCGTGCCCGCGTATCACGACTGGTACGCCCGCAACATGTACATCAAGGGCAGCGAGGAATATGAACATCATCTCAGGCACTGGGGCGACCACAAGGACTTTGGCTACAAGGACTTCATCCCCATGCTGAAGATGGAGCAGTTTGACCCCGAGGCATGGATCAAGGCCTTCACCGACGCCGGAGCAGACTATATCGTCCCGGTTGCGGAGCATCATGACGGCTTCCAGATGTATGCCTCCGAGCTCTCCCATTGGAACGCCGCCGAGATGGGCCCGCATCGCGACGTCATGGGCGATCTGCTGCGCGCCGCTGACCGCGCGGGCATGACCGTCGGCGCCTCGTCCCACCGCGTGGAGCACTGGTGGTTCATGAGCCACGGCAAGGAATTTGAGAGCGATATCCCGCAGGATGTCCCGCGCGATCATCTCTACTGGCCGGCCATGCCGGAGCCCGAGAATCATCATACGCTGGACGGCGCCTGCGCCCCCTCCACGGAGTATCTGGAGGACTGGCTGCTGCGCTGCTGCGAGATTGTGGATCGCTATCATCCGCGCATCCTCTACTTCGACTGGTGGATCCATCATGAGGCCGTCAAGCCCTATCTCAAGACCTTCGCGGCCTATTACTTCAACCGCGCGGAGGAATGGGGCGGCTGCGTCATCAATTACAAGCACGACGCCTTCCCCTTCGGCATCGCCGTGCCGGACGTGGAGCGCGGCCAGTTCGCCGAGGTCAAGCCCTTCCTTTGGCAGAGCGATACGTCCGTCATGCGCCACAGCTGGTGCTACTCCGAGAGCAAGGAACGCGCCGTCTACAAAGAGCCCATCGAGATCATCTGGGATCTGGCGGACGTCGTCTGCAAGAATGGTCGCCTGCTGCTGAACTTCGGCCCGAAACCGGACGGCACCCTCTCCGAAAAGGATCTTGAGATCCTGAAGACGCTTGCCGGCTGGATGAAGATCAACGACGAAGCCATCCACGGCACCGGCATCTGGCGCACAGCATTTGAAGGCCCGACCGCCGTTGAGGAAGGCCAGTTCGCCGACGGGAAGTCCCGCGACTTCACCAGCGAGGATTTCCGCTTCACCTGCCGCGGCGGCAATATCTACGCCATCGCTATGCGCTGCCCGGAGGACGGCGTGCTGCGCATCCGCAGCCTGCGCGAGGCGGACGCCAGCCGCAAGCCGCTCTGGCACGGCCTCCTGCGCGGCGTCGAGGTGCTGGGGCTGGGCGCCGTGTCCTATACGCGCGACACCGAGGCCCTGACCGTCAATCTCGGGGATTGGCGCAGCGATCTGCCCGTCGTCGTGAAGATCATCACCGAATGATAAAGGAGAATCAGCTATGCGCTTTACCAATGGTTACTGGCTGACCCGTCAGGAATACATCATGAGCTACGCCACCCAGTGCGTCCGCGTCAGCAGGCGCGAGGATGCGCTCGAGGTGATCTCCGCCTGCCGCCCCGTCCGCCATCGCGGCGATACGCTCGACGGCGGCACGCTCACCATCACCTTCACCGCGCCGCGCCGCAACATCATCCGCGTGAAGATCACCCACTTCGCCGGAAAGAAGATGCGCGAGCCGCGCTTTGAAACCTGCGAGGAGCCCGTCACGCCCGTCATCGAAGAGAGCGAGGATTACGTCTCCTTCACCAGCGGCGAGCTGACCGCGCGCGTCTCCCGCGGCGGCTGGCAGGTCGATTACATGGCGGGCGGCCGCGTGCTGACGACCTCCGGCTTCCGCGCGATGGGCCGCGCCCTGCGCAAGGAAGAGGGCCCCTGCTCCCTGCTGCCGCACGGAAAGAGCTACATGGTCGAATCCCTGATGCTCGACGTGGGCGAGAATGTCTATGGTCTTGGCGAGCGCTTCGGCGCATACGTCAAGAACGGGCAGACGGTCGACATGTGGAATGCCGACGGCGGCACCGCCAGCGAGCTCGCATACAAGAATATCCCCTTCTACATGACCAACCGCGGCTACGGCGTGTTTGTTGAGGACGCCTCCGACGTGAGCTTTGAGGTCGCCAGCGAGAAAGTCGAGCGCGTCCAGTTCTCCCATGAGGGCGAGACGATGGTGTATGACATCATCTATGGCGGCACGCCCAAGGGCACGCTGGATCTCTACACCGCGCTGACCGGCCGCCCGGCGCTGCTCCCGGCGTGGAGCTTTGGCCTGTGGCTGTCCACCTCCTTCACCACCAACTACGACGAGGCGACGGCCTCCTCCTTCATCGGCGGCATGGCAGAGCGCGAAATCCCGCTGAGCGTCTTCCATTTCGACTGCTTCTGGATGAAGGGCTACAACTGGTGCGACTTTGAGTGGGATCCGGAGACCTTCCCGGATCCCGAGGGCATGCTGCGCCGCTATCATGAGCGCGGTCTGCGCCTGTGCTGCTGGATCAATCCGTACATCGGTCAGGCCAGTCCCCTCTTCGCCGAGGGCATGGAGCATGGCTACCTGATCAAGACCGTCGAAGGCGACGTCTGGCAGACGGACATGTGGCAAGCCGGCATGGGCATTCTGGACGTCACCAATCCCGCCGCCCGCGAGTGGTACTGCGGCTATCTGCGCCGCCTGCTTGAGATGGGCGTGGACTGCTTCAAGACCGACTTCGGTGAGCGTATCCCCGTGCGCGGCATCGCCTATCACGACGGCTCCGACCCGCTGCGGATGCACAACTACTACACCTTCCTGTACAACAGGATGGTCTTTGACGTGCTCAAGGAGGCGCGCGGCGAGGGCGAGGCCATCCTCTTCGCCCGCAGCGCGACGGCCGGCGGCCAGCAGTTCCCCGTGCACTGGGGCGGCGACAACAGCGCATCCTACGTCTCCATGGCGGAGACCCTGCGCGCAGGCCTGTCCATGAGCCACTCCGGCTTCGGCTACTGGAGCCACGATATCTCCGGCTTTGAATCCACCGCGCCTGCGGACGTCTACAAGCGCTGGTGCCAGTTCGGCGTGCTCTCCAGCCACAGCCGTCTGCACGGCTCCTCCAGCTACCGCGTGCCGTGGCTCTTCGACGAGGAGAGCAGCGATGTGCTGCGCAAATTCGTCCGCCTCAAGTGCCGCCTGATGCCCTACCTCTACGGCGCAGCCGTCGAGGCGCATGAGCACGGCACGCCGATGATGCGCCCGATGATGCTGGAGTTCCCGGATGATCCCGCCTGCGATATGCTCGACAGGCAGTATATGCTCGGTGAAAGCCTGCTGACCGCGCCCGTCTTCCGCAAGGACGGTCAGGTGCAGTATTACCTGCCCGACGGCGTATGGACCAGCCTGCTCAGCGGCGAGACCGCGCAGGGCGGTCACTGGCGCACGGAGACGCACGACTTCATGTCCCTGCCGCTGATGGTGCGCCCGGGCACGGTGCTGCCCATGGGCAGCTGCGACAGCCGGCCGGATTATGACTATCTGGACGGGCTGGAGCTGCATGTCTATCAGCTCGCCGAGGGCGAGAGCCGCACCGTCGTCATCCCCGACCTGCAGGGCAAGCCCGCCGCGACGTTCACCGTCGTCATCCGGGACGGCAAGGCCTGCGTCACCACCGACAGCGAAAAGCCCTATACCGTCGTCATGCACTGATACCATCGGCCCCGTCTGCTCAGGCGGGGCTGATTTCATTATCCTGCGCTTTTCCGATTGAATCGCACCGGGTTTCATTCTATAATCAAGATAACAGACCACCATATACGAGGAGGGGATACGATGTTTGACCGCAGCATACCCATGATCGGCTTCCATACCATCATCAAGGCGCATGAGAGCGTGGACGCCCTGATCCGGCTCATCGAGGAGGGGCTTGCCCCTAACGGCTTCAATACCATCATTCTGGAGATGCGCTATGCATTCCGCTGCTTCCCCGAGTATTCCACCGGCACCATCACCTACGAGGACGCCGGGCGCATCGCGGACGCCTGCGAGCAGCACGGCATCCGCCTTGTGCCGCTGCTCCCCTGCCTGAGCCATCAGTCCGCCGGCCCGCGCAGCATTCCCTACCCGCTGTTTCAGGCGCATCCCGAGCTGCTGGAGCGGCAGGGCGTCGTCCCCGGAACGGACTGGCCGGATTTCGTGCTGCACAGCTGGTGCGCCTCCAATGACGACGTCTATCAGTACATCTTCCCGATGATCGACGAGATGGCGCAGGCCTGCCGCGCGCAGGCATTCCATATCGGCATGGACGAGCTGTTCGACGTCGCCGTCTGCCCGAAGTGCCGCAGCAAAGCGCCTGCCGAGCTCTATGCGCGCACGGTGAAGCTCCTGCACGATCACCTCGCCGCGCAGGGGCTGGATACCATGATCTGGGGCGACCGGCTGCTGGATGCGCAGAAGATGGGCTACTCCATGTGGGAGGGCGACCGCTTCGGCGTACACCCCGCGCTCCATCGCCGCGATGAAGTCACGCGCGATATCATCGTCTGTGACTGGCATTACGAATGGCACAGCGCCGGCTATCCCTCCGTGGAGACGCTGGTGAAGGAAGGCTTCTTCACCATCCCCTCCTTCTGGCGGGACGAGAAGAACGCCGCTCACTTCTGGCTGCATGCGCTCGAGGCGCAGTACCTCGCCAACCGCCATGGCTGGGCGGGCAAGCTCGGCGGCATGCTCTGCACCAACTGGCGCTCGCTGGACGACGAGGCGGTCGGCAATATGCTCGCCTCCATCCGCGGTGAGGATGCAGACGGCCCGGGCGCTGATATCGGCCGGGTGATCCGCGACATGGCGCCGAAGGGCCGAAAAATGTTTGAATACCATTCTTTCAAAACAGAATAACACGAAGGCCGCGTCATCTCTGACGCGGCCTTGATCTCTTCCGTCTCTACGCCCTGCCCATAATCGCTCCGGCAGAACATCAAAACACTGCTCTATTTCATCGATTTTCTGCGCACTTCCATCAGCTTTCATCCGTTCTTCATGGATTGTGTACAATTATCCCTCTGAATTTCATGCATTCAACACTCTATGATGCTCGTTATTCATAGCACAAAGCAGGATTTCGATAAAATTGTGCATCTATTTATATATTCTTTTAATCGGAAATATGTTAGAGTTAGATAAAGAGATTCTGTGCTGTTACATCGGAAGCTCCCTGTAGCCGTGGGGCGTACAGCCAATTTCCTTCCTGAATGCATAGCTGAAATTGGCCACGCTGTTGAAGCCTGTGCGGATCGCAATCTCCTGAATGGTCAGAGGCGTCGTACGCAGCAGCTGCTTGGCGCGCTCAATACGGCTGCTCATCACAAACTGATACGGCGTCACGCCCATCGCCTCCATGAACTTATGGGCAAAGTAGCTCTCGCTGTAGCCGATGCTCTCGGCGATGCTCTTCACCGTGATCTTCTCCGAGAGATGATCGCGGATATAGGCGATCGCCTGGTCGATGGTCGGGTTGCCGGTGGAGCCTTCGCTCTGCGCGGTATCCGCTGCGAGCAGCTGCATCAGCACATTGTACACCAGCATAGACGCCTGCGTGTAATTGATCCGCTTGCCGGTGGACATGCAGGTCATGATCTCGCTGAGATACTCGCTGATCACGCCCGGATTCTGCAGGTGCAGCACATTGCCAAGAGATGACGTGATCGCCTCATAGATCGCCTTGCTCTGCGCGCCGTTGTAATGCATGAACAGGAACGAGCATTTGCCATTGGCCTTATAGCTGTGCGGATGATGGCAGTCAATCAGCAGCGCATAGCCCGGGCGGACGATGCCCCGGCTGAACATCGTGGTATAGCTCAGCGAACCGGAGAGCACCACGATGACCAGATAAGAAAAGTAATTATGCCGGTCGACACGATAGGTCGGCTTGCAGTCAAAATACCCGGTGCTGGTCGGGTAATACAGGTATTCCTTGCTGTCCTCCGGCTGGGGAATATAGTAATGGACGGAGGATTCCTCCAGAATATCCGGATCCAGATTCATATGTATCCCCCTTTTCGTTTTTCAATATTATAGAGGACGGTGAAATCCTATGTCAAGCGCTCCCGTGTATTCATGGAACACACAGTATCTCTCGCGCGACGACAAACCCTTTCTCCCGATGATGGGCGAATTCCATTACGCACGCTACCCGAAAGACGAATGGCGCAAAGAGCTGGAGAAGATGAAGGCCTGCGGCGTGGATATCGTCGCCACCTACGTCTTCTGGATCCATCATGAAGCTGAAGAAGGCGTCTTCGACTTCTCTGACCGCCGCTGTCTGCACGACTTCATCGAGGAATGCCGTGCGGTCGGGCTGCCTGTCTGGCTTCGCATCGGTCCGTGGTGCCACGGCGAATGCCGTCACGGCGGCTTCCCCGAGTGGCTGATGACCAAGGGGATCCCCACCCGCTGCAGTGACTCGCGCTATCTCGCGCTGGTACGCCGTCTGTGGGAGCAGGTCTTTGCTCAGGTCCGCGGCATGTTCCTCAAGGACGGCGGCCCGATCATCGGCGTGCAGATCGAGAATGAATACGGCCACTGCGGCGGCAGCGGCGAAAACAGCCATATGGACGATCTGCTCGCCATGGCGAAGGAGATCGGCTTTATCACGCCGTACTACACCGCCACCGGCTGGGGCGGCGCGGTCATCGGCTCCCTGCTGCCGGTCATGGCCTGCTATTGCGATGCGCCGTGGGACCGCAGCCTGGAAGCCCTCCCGCCGAGCCCGAACTACATCTTCTCCCACGAGCGCAACGATGTGGACGTGGGCAGCGACTTTGAGCGCGGCGCGAACGTCTCCTTCGACGAGGACGCCTACCCCTACCTGCTGGCGGAGATGGGCGGCGGCATCGGCTCCACTTTCCACCGCAGGCCAACCGCCATCCCGGCGGACACCGGCGCGATGTCCCTCGTCAAGCTGGGCAGCGGCGCAAACCTGCTGGGCTACTACATGTACCATGGCGGCATCAACCCCGGCCCCGAGCTCAACGAGACGCGCGAGTCCGGCTCCTTCTGCGAGACGCCGACGCTGAGCTACTCCCCCCACGCCCCGATCGGCGAGGGCGGCCAGATCGACGACCTTGCCAAGGAGCTCAAGCTCCTCTCCATGTTCCTGCGCAGCTACGGCGAAATGCTCGCCCCTATGGCGCCGGACATCCCCGACTGCAGCGCAAAGCAGCCCGCCGATACGGAGAGCCCGCGCTATGCGCTGCGCATGAAGGACGGCGTTGGCTTCGCCTTCGTCAACAATCATCAGCGCTGCCTTGAGCTGCCGGAGCGCACAATCGACATTCCCGGCCTCGGCGTGGTAACAGCCCCGTCCGGCTATTACGGCATCCTGCCCATCCGCATCCCGGTCGGCGACGCCGCCGTATCCAGCCGCACCGCCTCCCCTCTGTGCATCCTCAACGGCAGCACCTACGTCTTCTACGGCGAGCCGCAGTTTGCCATCGACGGCAGCCTCGGCAAGGCCGATATCCTCACCCTCACCCGCCGCGAGGCGCTGGACGCATGGGCTATCACCAAGGATGGCCGCGAGCAGCTGATCATCTGCAGCGCGCCCGTCATCGAGCATGGCGGCGCCGTGACCTGCCTCGCCCGCTGCGATACGCCGTGGTATACCACGGACGGCGCGCAGGGCGTCGTCAAGGTGCCGCAGGAGCAGTCCTCCGTCGTCTGCAGAAGGAAGAACGTCAACTACCTCTGCTACGATTATGAGCTTAATCTCTCCTATTCAGGCGACGCCGAGGAAGTCTACCTCAGGGCCGACTATGAAGGCTCGCTCGCCGAGCTCTTCGTGGATGGCGAAAAGGTCGCCGATGATATCTACGACGGCTCCCTCTGGGAGATTGCGCTCACGCGCTACGGCCGCCCGGCAAAGGCCACCCTCAGGGTCTACGCACATTTCGAGGGTATGCCCTGCTGGCTGCAGAACCCGCCGGCCTATCAGGACGGACGCGCCCTGCGCCTGAAGAACGTCACTGTCGAGAATGAATACCGCTGCACCATCGAGATTTAAGGAGTGAATCATATGGCTATTTCGCAGAAAGACAGACAGATCCTCCGGGAGCTCGCCGCCCGCCAGATGGAGCTGGCGCACTCTCCCCGCAACCAGAAGCTCTTTCAGGACTGGATCGAGTACGGCAATTCCAAGGGCGGATGCCGTCCGATGATCCGTATCGAGATCAATACCTTTGAGCATCAGCTCCTGCCCGCCATCCAGCGCTGCGAAGGCGCGCAGGCGCGCGAGATCGAGGCCAACATGCTGCGCCCGATCATCAACTTCACCCAGTTTGAGGACGACACGCTGGTGCCGGATTACTATCCGATCCGCATGCATACGAGCTTCGTGCCCTTCGGCCTGCCCGTCAGGCGTCAGGAGACGGGCAGCCTCGGCCATCACTTCATCCCCTACCTCTCCGAGCTGGAGGAGGATGATCATCTGCTCGGCGATTCCGTCTTCTCCGTGGATGTGGAGGGCACCGATCGCGAAGAGGCGCAGATGCAGGAGCTCTTTGGCGACATTCTCCCGACCAAGCGCATCACCGACTGCGCCGGCTGCTGCCTGACGCAGGATATCGTCCACATCATGAACATGGACGACATGTACGTCGCCATGATGGACGAGGAGGACCGCTTCCACGCCATGATGCGCCGCCTGACGGATGATTACATCAAGTTCTACCGCATGCTCGAGGCCGGCGGGCATCTCAAGTCCCACGCCCGCATGCAGCATCTGGGTCAGGGCAGCTACTGCTTCACCAACGAGCTTAAGGAAGGCATCGAGCCCGCGAAGCTGAGCGACCTGTGGCTGTTCATGGACTCTCAGGAAACCGCCGGCATCTCCCCGGAGATGTACGCCGAGCTGGTCTTCCCCTACTATCAGGAGATGATGTCTCACTTCGGTCTGGTCAGCTATGGCTGCTGCGAGGCCTCCCATCCCATCTGGGACAACTGCCTGTCCAAGGTGCCGAACATGCGCAAGGTCTCCATCTCCCCGTGGTGCGACGAGGAGATGATGGGCGAGCGCCTGCAGGGCACCGGCGTCACCTTCCTGCGCAAGCCGCCGGCAACCATCCTCGGCATGGACACGCCGGCGCTTGACGAGGAGGCGACCCTCGCCTGCTTCCGCAAGACCGCCAAGGCCGCCAAGGGCTGCAAGCTGGAGATCGCGCAGCGCGACGTCTACATGATCGGCCACTCCGCCGCAAAGGTCAAGCGCTTTGTTGAACTGGCCCGCATCGGGCTCGAAGAATAATCACGCAACACACACAGGGAGGGATGACACCATGACCAAGAAGGTATCCGCAGACAAGCCCGCCGCCCGCAAGGGATGGCGCTATGCCGCGCTGCGGGAGATCAGGACGAACTGGCTGCTGTTTGTGATGCTGCTGCCGGCCGTCGTCTATGCGCTCGTATTCTCTTACTGGCCGATGAGCGGCATCGTGCTGGCCTT
Organism: Clostridia bacterium; assembly: GCA_017938795.1. GTDB lineage: Bacteria > Bacillota > Clostridia > Christensenellales > Aristaeellaceae > Ventricola. Next base: position 11,182 of record JAGBAV010000001.1, on the reverse strand, counting down.
TAAGGACTACAAAACCAGACTTGGTATCTTCGGCTCCCCGTGGATCGGCACGCTCAATTTCGAATTCCTGAAGATCTCCGGCAAGCTCGGCCTGCTCACATGGAACACGCTGAGTTATAACCTGATCTTCATCTGCCTGAGCGTCATCCTTGAGATGGGCTTCGCCATCATCCTCAACGAGGTCTTCGGCAAGAAATTCAAGAAGGTTCTGCAGACCGTCATGTTCCTGCCGTACTTCATTTCCTGGGTTGTCGTCGCGGCGATCATGTACAACATCTTCAACTTTGAGAAGGGTACGTTCAACATGATCCTCACCGCGATGGGCGGCGAGGCATTCGATCTGTACAACACAGGCAGCGCATGGCGCATCGTCGTGCCGATCGTCAATGCCTGGAAGAAGACCGGCTACGGCATGGTCGTCTACCTTGCCTCCATCACCGGCCTTGATCAGGACATGTTCGAGGCGGCGAGCATCGACGGCGCGAATGTATGGCAGAAGATCCGCCATATCACCATCCCCTGCCTGCGCCCGCAGATGATGATCCTCATCCTGCTGGCCATCGGCAACGTGTTCCGCGGCGACTTCGGCCTGTTCTATCAGACGGTCAAGACCAACGCGAACATCCTGCCGTACACCGACGTTCTGGATACCTATGTGTTCCGTTCGCTGATGACCACCGGCGATATCGGCATGTCCGCCGCCGCCGGCCTGTACCAGAGCGTCCTGTGCTTCGTCACCATCTGCTGCGCCAACTTCCTGGTGAAGAAGGTTCAGCCCGACTACGCGCTGTTCTGAGAAAGGAGAGACTGGCATGACCAAGAGAAAGATTTCCACCAGCAGGTACGCCCTCTCCGGCCGCAAATGGACCAGCGACGTAATCGCCTTCAACCTCATCGGCTATGCGCTGCTGATCGCCTTTGCGCTGCTGTGCTTCCTGCCGTTCTATCTGGTTGTGATCTCCTCCTTCGAGCTGGAGTCCAACCTCGTCAAGGAAGGCTTTACGCTCTATATCCGCGACTTCTCGCTGGAGAGCTATAAGATGAGCCTGAAGAACCCCGAGAACATCCTGCGCGCCTACGGCGTCACCTCGCTGGTGACGGTCATCGGCACCGTCATTTCCCTGCTGATGTGCACAATGACGGGCTATGTGCTCTCGCGCAAGTACTTCCGCGCGCGCAATTTCTTCTCGTTCTTCTTCTTCTTCACCACGCTCTTCTCCGGCGGTCTCGTGCCGTGGTATATCATCTGCGTACGCTATCTGAACTTCAAGAATACGCTCTATGCGCTCATTCTTCCACTGCTCTTCTCCGTCTGGAACATGATCATCGCCAAGTCCTTCATGGGCGGCATCCCGGACGCGCTGGGCGAGAGCGCGAAGATCGACGGCGCAAACGAGCTGGTCATCTTCTTCAGGCTGATGCTCCCGCTGTCCACGCCGCTGCTGGCCACGCTGGGCCTCTTCTCCGCGCTGGCCTACTGGAACGACTGGTACAACTGCATGCTCTTCGTCAACAAGGAGCACCTCTACTCCCTGCAGTACTACCTGCAGACCGTCCTCAACAGCGCGGACGCCATCCGCAAGGCGGCCGCCATGTCCAACGGCGCGGCCGTCATCGATACGTCCTCCATCCCCATGGAGGGCATGAAGATGGCGATGACCGTCGTCGCCACCGGCCCGATCGTGCTGCTCTATCCGTTCGTGCAGCGCTATTTCGTCAAGGGCCTGACCATCGGCGCCGTCAAGGGCTGATGCATCCGGAAATCACGGGCACTGCACATGTGTCCTGATGAATAAAAAAGGAGGTTTTCCCATGAAGAAGCTCGTTACCCTGATCCTCATGCTGTGCCTGCTCCTGCCCGTGCTCGGCCTCGCCGAAGCCGCGACTGAGCAGCAGCCCACCCCCGCTGTCCATCGTCAGGACTACGACCACTCCGCTGTTGACACCTCTGATCCCTACACCGTCCTGATGTATCTGGTCGGCGACCGCAATCAGGATATGGACATCGTCCTCGCCGAGATCAACAAGATCCTGCAGGCCGAGTACAACACCACGCTGGACATCCAGTTCCTCTCCTGGTCTGACTATCAGACCCTGTACCCGCTGATCCTGGCGGGCGGCGAGAAGGTTGACCTGATCTACACCGCGTCCTGGTGCTATCTGTTCTCCGAGGCGGCGAAGGGCTCCTTCTATCCGATGGACATGGACTTCATCCAGAAGAACATGCCGATGACCTATGCCAATCAGGTTCCCGAGTCCTGGGGCACCGTCACCATCGGCGACGGCATTCAGGGCGTGCCCTGCAACATGATGGTTGCGCAGTATAAGTTCCCGGGCATCCGCTGGGATCTGGCCAAGAAGCACGGCATCACCGAAGTCCCGGATTCCTGGGAGGACTGGATGAACTACGCGCTGACGATCGCCGAGAAGGAGACCCCGGAATCCGGCATCTACGCGCTGTCCGCTGCTGCTGACAACATCGAAGTCTGGCGTACCTACTATGAGCAGTTCAACGCCATGCCGATCTACAACGACGACTTCATCGTCGCTTATCCGGAAGACGGCGTCCTCCCCGAGGCTGAGGAGATCAAGTACGCCATGACCACCGAGTGGTTCCGTGACTTCGCGCACGACATGAAGAAGCTGGCCGACGCCGGCGCCTGGAGCCGCTCCGCGCTGACCAACACCATCCTCAACTATCAGGCTTTCGGCAACGGCACCGGCGCCTCCACCTTCTGGAACGGCACCATCTTCTCCTACATGCGTCAGGTTGAGAAGACCGCTGAAGGCATCGAGTGCGTGCCCTGCGATCTGAGCCCGAACGCCCTCGTCTTCTGCGAGGAGTACAACAACTCCGTCATGGCGATCGCCGCCAACTCCGAGAATCCGGAGCGCGCCGCGCTGGTCATGGACCTGATCGGCTACGACTACGAGCTCAACACCCTGGGCCTGATGGGCGTCGAAGGCACCCACTGGACCGAGGCTGAGGGCGGCCGCTTCTACAGCGCCGACGACGCCTCCAACGGCTATCAGGACAACGCCAACGCCATGGGCTGGTGGATGAAGAAGGACTACAAGCTGGGCACCGTGAACGACATGCAGCAGGAAGCCTACAACGTCAACCTCCGCAGCCGCATGACCTCCAACCCGTGCGTCACCTTCGTCTTCGACGAGACCCCGGTGAAGCCGTACCTCGCCGCTGTCAACAACATCCGCACCGAGTACTTCGGCGTCCTGACCCTCGGTCTGGTTGACGACGTCGACGCTACGCTGGCCGAGATGAACGAGAAGCTCGAGGCTTCCGGCCTGCAGAAGGTCTACGACGAGTTCTACAAGCAGTACAACGAGTGGAAGGCGACCCGCTGATCGGGCAGCATCCGCAATCACCCCTCACAGGATACACACCGGCCGGAGGCAACCGCCTCCGGCCTTCTTCATTGCATTTCCGGGCTGCTATGCAGATTGAGTGCCTTCGCCGCAGCCCGATCGCCTGCCATTCCCCTATACAGCAAAACAAGACGCCGGCATACACCGGCGTCCTGTTCTTATTCAAACATCATGGCTTCCATATAGGCGTTGTTGAATCCGGCGTCGCCGCCCAGCGGCACATGCACCGCCGCACCCGCGATGGCCTCCGCCTGCGCGCGTCCCTGCGGGCTGAGCAGCAGCCTTGCTGCGCCGCGCAGCGCTGCATTGCCGATCACCTTCGCCCGCCCCGCAAGCTGTCTGGGGATCATGCCGATCGCCGCAGCACTCGCCATGCTGGCATGGCTGCCAAAGCCGCCGGCCACGTAGAACCGCTTAACCTCCTGCACGGAGCATCCCGCCTTTGCAAGCAGCGTGCTGATTCCGGCGAAGATCGCCGCCTTCGCCAACTGCACGGCGCGGATATCCGCCTGCGTCAGGCTGACGCCGTCGGCGAGCATGCAGGGCGCATCCTCCAGATAGCCCGTCTCATCCATCATTTCCAGCTCCAGCAGCGCGGCGCAGGCGTCCAGCAGACCGGAGCCGCACACACCGACAGCCGGCTGTTCGCCGATCGTATGGACGTACATCCTGCCGCCCTGCGCCAGCACCCGGTCAATCGCGCCCGGCACGCTGCTCACGCCGCAGGAGATACACGCCCCTTCAAACACCGGGCCGGCTGCAGTGGAGGTGACGTAGAGCCTTCCGTCCTTCCATAGGGCAAGCTCTCCGTTCGTGCCCAGATCGCACAGCAGCGCCGTCTCCTGCGCGTCGCACATGCCGCTCTCCAGCACGGCGCAGGTAACGTCCGCGCCGACGAAGGCATTCATGCACGGCGGCAGATAGCCCCGCTCATGCTCTGCGCCGAAGAGCGTATCCGCCAGAAACGGCGCATGGGAAAGGGACGACGGATCGCGCCCCGTGAGCAGATAGAGCATGGTCGTATTGCCAGTCAGCACGCGCTGCCTGACATCCCCGGCGGATATCCCTGCCTGATCGCAGGCACGCAGCAGCAGCGTATCCACAGCCGCTGTGACGAGCTTCCTCTGCGTCTCCAGCTTCCCCTTCATCGCAGCGTCGATCCGTCCGATAACATCGGCGGCAATGGCGGTCTGCGGGTTCAGCATGGCCGTCTCTGCTAGGCAGCCGCCCGTCTCCATGTCATACAGCGCCAGCGCGATGGTCGTCGTGCCGATATCCACCGCCGCGCCGACATCGCCCTTCGCCGGTAAGGACGTCAGGCTCTCCCCGGTCATGGCGATCTGGCTGACGGGCAGCGACTGCGGGAGGAAGACCTCCGCATCCTCCTCACCCAGCGTCGTCCGGCAGCTGAGCACGGGCTCGTCATGCCCACTGAGCAGCACGCGGCATTTGCCGCAGATCCCCCGCCCGCCGCAGGGATGCACATGACCGAATTCATGCAAAAGATCCCCCAGGGAGGCCCCGGGGGTGAAAGGTATTTCATAACGGCGTGTACCCAGCCGCACAGTCAATACAGGCACAGGATCAACCTCACAGCATGACAATTCCAAAGTAAGTGACCGTATTCGATCCGTTGATATACTTGAGCGGCGTGCCCTTCGTCGTGTTGTACACGTCGATGCCGTATCCCTCCATGGACGGCAGCGCGTCCTGAGGATAGCGGCAGGGCTCGCCGTCCGCCTTCGCGCAGCGCTCGCACAGGCGGCAGCCGCCGCAGGTCAGATGCAGATGATCCTGCGGAAGCAGACCGGATTTCTCGATCCGCTGGCTGAGCTGCGCATGCGCCGCGCCCGCCTCAAACATGCCCTCGATATCAAAGCTGTCCTCCAGCTCGCTGATGGTCTGATACAGCAGGCCATAGCGATAGCCGCGCACCTGTTCCATCAGGGGCTCAATATCGCCGATCTCCGGCGGACACATCCAGCAGCGGCCATATCTGCCGCAGCTGTTGCTCTCGCAGATCTTCCTGAATTCCGCGGAGAGCACAACCTGCTCCGCCGGGATGATCACGGCCTTCGCCGCGCCAAGACGCACGGCAGCGTCAATCAGAGCCTGCATCGCATTACCCCCTGTCGGCAGCCGCGTCGAAGAACGCGCGGATGTTGTCCCAGCTGGCCGTCGCCGGAATATCGCAGCCGGAGGAAAGCACGAAATTGGGATACCTGCCGCAGCGGGCCGCAAGGTCCTGCACAGCGGCGGTCATGCTCTCCGGCGTGCCGTGGACAAACGCCCCCGCCGGGTCAATGTTGCCCATGCACAGCGCGTTTTCCGGTGCGGCGGCAAGCACCTTCTCCATATCGGAGGCATTGCCGAAGTGGTAGGCGTCCGCATCAAGGGCAAAGATTCCCTCCAGCATATGCTCGACAGAGTTGCCGCAGTTGTGATAGATCACCGCAAAGCTGTCGGTCTTCAGCGCATCAAAGATGCGCTTGACGTACGGCATGGAGAATTCCTCCGCCATCTCCGGGCTGAGGATACCGGCCAGCGGCTCCGCCATCACGACGCCGTCAGCGCCCGCCTCGCGGAACGCGGTGCCGTAGGCGATCAGATACTGCGTCACCTTCTCCAGCACGGCATGGACGGTCTCCGGCTCATCATAGCAGGTGTACATGATCTCCGTGACGTCCATCAGGCGGCCGGCAAGGGAATACGGGCCGATCATACCGGCAAGCACAGGCTTATCGGTGATCAGCGCCTTCGCCTGACGCACGCCCTCCACGCAAAGCGCAGCGCGGCCGGCGCTCAGCGGCGGAACCTCAAGCTCCTGAGCATCGTCCTCATCCTCAACGAGCTGCCCCATCACAGTGGGTACCTCATGATCGCTGAAGACCACCTTCGCGCCGAAGGCCTCCGCCTCGACGGACAGATCCATCAGGCTCACCGCAGCAAGCGTCTGCGTCTGATGGGCGATGATCTCCATCGCGCGGGCCTGCAGCTCCGGGCTGGCAACCAGCTCGCGCACAGTGGCGTCCATCTTCTGAATCGCCGGGAAGGACAGAATGGGCAGCGCGCGCGTGGACGCCGCGCCGGCATTCGCCCACAAAAGCTCACGTACGTTCATGCGCTCCTCCTGTCAGGCGCCGCAGACAGACGCGGCAAAGTCCGCAGCGGAAGCCGCGTCGGGCGTATAGGCATCTGCGCCGATCTCATCGCAGAACGCCTGAGATACCGGCGCGCCGCCGACCATGATCTTCACCTGATTGCGGATACCGGCAGCCTCCGCCGCGCGGACGACGTCGCCCATGACGGACATCGTGGTCGTCAGCAGCGCAGAGCAGCAGATGATCTGGCAGTTCTGCTCGGCAGCGGTCTTGACAAAGGTCTCGGCAGAGACGTCAGTGCCAAGGTCGATGACCTCAAGGCCCTTCGCCTCCAGCATCATCTTGACAAGGTTCTTGCCGATGTCGTGCAGGTCACCCTGAACGGTGCCGATGCACGCGCGGCCGGTGGCCTTGACGCCCTCCTGCATGAGCAGCGGCTTGAGCAGCTCGGCGCCGCGGTTCATCGCGCGGGCGGCGACCAGCACCTCGGGCACGAAGACCTCATTTCGCTTGAACTTCTCGCCGATGACGCTCATGCCGCTGAGCAGGCCCTGCTCCAGAATATCCTGCGCAGGCACGCCGGCGTCAATCGCCTGCTGCACCAGGGACTTGACTTCCTTTGCCTTGCCGGCCTGAAGACGCTGAGAAATCTGTTCCAAAAGCTCCATATGTGTATCCTCCTGTACGTCAATGAATGGGTCATGGAATATCCTGATAATGCAAGTATAACAGATTACTGCCCACCGCGCTATCGAAATACCCGCTGGGTTTTATCGAAATCCAGCTTCATCAAATCGTTGATATTGCTGGATATTCGCAGGTTTGCCCGACGCCGGGCGAAATCGTTTATCGAAATACCACGCTGTCCTGCCAGCCGTCTCACGCACGCTGAACACGAAGCGTCCTGACCTCAAATCCGCGCAGGCTGAGGCGCACGCAGCCATCGCTGACCTCAAGCTCCTCCCCTTCACGCTCCAGCAGGTCGCACACATGCACGCTCTTGACCGGGATCCCCAGCGTCAGAACGGCGTTCGTCGCCGCATGCTTGCACTCGTACAGGCGGATGATCGCATCGCCGCTTCCGTCTTCTGCAGCCTTCACGGTGTCAATGATCACATTCGGCGCATCCACAGACATCAGCGAGGTTGTCTGCGCCGTGCCCTTCGCCTGAACGACGGGTACATTCATTTCGTAGCCCTGACGCACAACGTCGCTGCTCATGAACGAACCGTCCCACACATAGTAGCTGTAGGTAAAGCGATGCTCGCCCTGGTCGGCATGCAGGTCGGGCGCGGTGGACGCGCGAAGCAGCGTCAGATTAATCTCATCGCCCAGCATGCTGACGCCGTACTTGCTCTCGTTGAGCACAGCCGCGCCGCGGTTCTCATCGCACAGCGCCGTATAGCGATGGTTGCAGACCTCGTAGCGGTCTGCATCATACGGACGGCTGCGATGCGTCGGGCGCTTCACATAGCCAAACTGGATCTCATTCATCGCCTCATTGGCGTGAATGCCGGTCGCGAAGCTGACCTTGAGCAGGCGATGCATCTCATGCCAATCCATCTGCGTGTCAAAGTCCACGCGAGCCGTACCGGCTTCCAGCGAAATCAGCTGCTTCATCGTGCTGCTGCTGAAGCTGCGCTCCACCAGCACCGCACAGCGATACGGCGTATTCTCCGCGATGGACAGGCGGCATTCGCCTTCAAGCGCAACGGGCTGATACGCATACACGCTGTCGATATCCCACGCATCGTACTTGCGCGGGACGTCCTTGTACATCCTCAGCTCGTTGCCCTTGCCGCCTATGCGCCGGTTCCCCTTCACATCCGCCAGACTGACGATCTCGCCAAGTCCGTTCAGCTGTACGGTGATGACGCCGTTGCCAAGCATCGCGCCGTTCTCCGTGAGCGTCACCGTCACAGGCGTCACAGGCGCGGCAGTATCCAGCTCGCTCGTATAGCCCATCGGCGGGATGACGGCATAGGCATAGCCCGTCTCCGTCTTCACCAGCGCACGCCGCTCCCACGAAAGGCTGTTGAAGTATGTCCTTCCCTCGCCCTGCGTCAGCGCGGCGGCCGCCCGCTGTGTCAGGCTGTGTGCATCGGCAAGGATATCATCATAGAGCTTTCTCGCCTCGTCATATACGCGTGCGATGGATGATCCCGGAAGAATATCGTGGAACTGGTTGAGCAGCACATGCTTCCAGCGCCTGTCAAGCGTATCCGCCGGATACGGCAGCACAGGCTGCGCTGCAACGCTCCAGACCTCCGCCTCGCGCAGCGCGATCTCGCTCTTGCGGTTGCCGCGCTTGATCGCCGCCTGCGAGGTATACACGCCGCGGTGCGCCTGGAAATACAGCTCGCCGACATAGCGGTTGACGGGCTCACCGTCCTGCGCGCAGTCCTCAAAGAACTTCTGCGGCGCTTCCATGCGCATCTGCGGCACGCCCTCCAGATCCGCATTGCGACGGATATCCTCAATGTTGTCGCGGGTCGGGCCGCCGCCGCCGTCGCCGTAGCCAAAGGGCAGCAGGAAGCGCGTAATTCCGCGCTTCTGCACGCGGTCGCGCCAGCGCCCAACAACCGTCGCCGCATCCGTCTGCGATGTATAGTCCATGTGCAGGAAGGATGTGATCGTGCTGCCGTCCATGCCCTCCCACGTGAAATAGTGGTATGGGAAGCGGTCGCTGCCATTATAGGACCAGAAGATCTTCTGCGTGGTCATGTACTTGACGCCCGCGCCGGCCAGCAGCTGCGGCATCACAGCGCTGTAGCCGAAGGTATCCGGCAGCCAGAGCAGCTGGCAGTCCACGCCAAACTCCTCCTGATAGAAGCGCTTGCCATGCACAAGCTGGCGCACGAGCGACTCACCGGAGGTCATGTTGGTGTCAGGCTCCACCCACATCGCGCCGTCCGGAATCCACTGCCCGGCGCGCACCTTTTCCTTCACGCGCTCATACAGCTCGGGATAGAGCTCCTTGCAGATCTGATAGGTCTCCGGCTGGCTCTGCAGGAACTTGTAGTCCGGATACAGATCCATCAGCCGCACCTGCTGGGCGAAGGTACGCGCAACCTTGCGCTGCGTCTCCCTGTATGGCCAGAGCCAGCACACATCCAGATGCGCATTGCCGATGGCGTAGAACTGCGGAGCGGTACTGCCGTTCTTTGCCTCCATCACGGGGCGCAGCGCCTCATGCGCGCGGACATAATCCGCCAGACGCTTCTCTCTCGGCTGCTCAAAATCGACCAGCAGCGTGAACTGCTCCAGCGCCTCCTCGACCTTCGCCGCGCGCAGGCTCGTCTCATCGATCACGCTCAGCATGTCCTGCAGCGTCGTGACGTCCTTCCAGAGCTGATAGGCCTCCTCATGCCAGACGCCGAATGTACTGCGCGCAATCGTCCTGCGGAGCACGTCGTCCGGCAGCGGCAGATAATCCCCCTCATCCACGCGAACGGGACCGGTCGCGCATGCGCCAAGCTCGCTCTCCGGCCTGTCATGCCCGGCATACGCCTCCACCAGCAGATGATAGCGATCCCCCGGCTGCGCGGACAGCGTGAGGATCTGATCGGCGATATAGTGATGCCTCGCCTTTATCCAGTCCGCCCGGCGCGTGCCGAAGGCCTTGCCATCGACGAACACCGTCGCCTCGCCGCCCGGCTGCAGATCCATGACGATCGGCTTTCCGGCAGCACGCTCCGGCATCACGAGATCCGCACGCAGCCACGCATACTCCCATGTGCGGCCCCATGCCGTCCCGACGGGCATCGGGGCAAAACAGCCTGCCTCCGCCTGCGCAGGATCGAGCATCTCAAACGTCGTGAAGCCCTCAAAGGCGATATCACCAAGCGGCTCATAGAATTCCTTTTCAAGGGTATGAATCCAGTGCTGCACCCTGTCCTTCCATTCAGGCCGCATACTCTCCCTCCTCATCCTATTCTGCAGCGCCGCGTCCGTCGATCACACGGCGCCGGTCTTATCCTGTTATTATTCGACGCGGTATCCCTGTTTTCCTTGCCGGTCAGATACCTGCATGCACGAAACCGGAGCAGGCGCTATGCCTGCCCCGGTCTGCTGATTCTGTTTTACCATGTCCTTATTACTGCTCCATCTGCCTGCCGACGATGCTTGCCGTGGTCTCGGCGACCTTCAGCTCCGTATCGCCCATCTTCGCGGTGGGCTCGCGCGAGAGAAGCACCACCGCGCCGATCGACTCGCCGTCCGCGATGATCGGGCAGATCACCTGCGCCGTATAGGCCTGCGCATCCTCTTCGCTGGTCACCGGCACAAAACGCGCGCCGCTCCCCCTGTTGGCGGTCACCACCTGCCGGGACTGGATCGCCTGTTCCAGATCCCGGCTGATCGGCTTCTCCCACAGCTCCTTGCGCGATACGCCGCTGGCAGACACGATCATGTCCTTATCCGTAATGCAGGCGATATGCCCCAGCGAGCGGAAGAGCGACTCCGTGTAGTCCTTTGCGAAGTTTGATATCTCGCCAATCGGCGAATACTTCTTGAGGATCACCTCGCCGTCCTTGTCGGTGTAGATCTCCAGCGGGTCGCCGCCACTGACAACGTTGACAGTTTTCGGGGGTACAGGGCTGTGTTTCGGCGGCTCATAGGCCATGATGGAGAACGATTCAGCCGTTTCTATCGTCTCGAGTGTGCTTGCTCTGATCAGCACATCAATGTCCGAT
>JAGBAV010000156.1 GCA_017938795.1 Clostridia bacterium | reverse complement strand
CCTTCGGTTAACAGCCGAATGCTCTGCCATTGAGCTACTGAGGAATATGGTGGATTGAAGTGGACTCGAACCACCGACCTCCCGCTTATCAGGCGGGTGCTCTAACCGACTGAGCTATCAATCCGAACAAAAAGGATTATAGCGCGGATACTGTAAATTGTCAATCCCTATTTTTGCTTTTTTTCGCAGGATCTGCGTTTTTGTGCGCGGGGGCGGTATGATTGTCTATCTTGGCCGTTAAGTATAAATACGCCGCGTTGACAGCATACTTCGCGCGGCGTATAATGAAACTATGGTCATGCTGGCGGAGCGGCATGAGAATATGGAGGAAACAGCCATGCAGGCAAAGACTGCAAAACACATAAAAAAGAAGAAGCCCGGCAGCCTGTCCGTGATCATCGTGGGCTGCGGCAAGGTTGGCCATACGCTCACGGAGCGTCTCTCCGGCGAGGGGCATGATATCACGATCGTCGACACCAATGAGCGCGTGATCGCCAATACGGCGGAGGTCTTCGATATCATGGGCGTGCGCGGCAACGGCGCAAGCCTGAGCGTGCTGGAGGAGGCCGGCGTCAGGGACGCCGATCTGGTCATCGCTGTCACGGGATCTGACGAGCTCAATCTGCTCTGCTGCACAATCGCGAGGAAAGCCGGAAGCAATCTGGCAGCGATCGCGCGTGTGCGCAACCCCGACTACAGCGGCGAGCTGCCCTATCTGCGCCAGCAGCTGGGTCTGTCCATGATCATCAACCCCGAGATGGAGGCGGCGCGCGAGATCGTGCGCATGCTCTCCACGCCGCAGGCGCTGAGCATCAGCCCGTTCTCCAAGGGCAGCGCGGAGATCATCCGCTTCAAGATCCCCAAGGGGAATGTGCTGGCCGGCAAGAAGGTCATGGAGCTTGACGGCATCTTCCGCTTCGGTTATCTGCTCTGCGCAGTGGAGCGCGGCGGCGAGGTCAGCATCCCGGGCGGCGCATTCGAGCTGCATGAGGGGGATGAGGTGTCTGTTATCGCCTCGGCGCGCGACGCGCACAGGCTCTTTGAGAGCATCGGCATGCGCGGTCACGCTGCGCACAGCTGCATGATCATCGGCGGCGGAAAGTCCTCCTATTATCTGGCTCAGCAGCTGCTGGCCCGCAGGATGAACGTGAAGATCATCGAGAGGGATCGCGCGCGCTGCGAGGAGCTCAGCGAGCTGCTGCCGGAGGCGCTGATCATCTGCGGCGACGGCGGGGACGAGGCGCTCCTGCGTGAGGAGGGCATCAATACGGCGGAGGCGTTCGTCGCGCTGACCGGCATAGACGAGGAGAATATCCTGCTGACGCTCTATGCCAAGCGCATCGAGGGACTCAAGACGATCACCAAGGTCAACCGCATCACCTTCAACGACGTCATCGACGGGCTGGATCTGGGCAGCGTCGTGTATCCCAAATACATTACATCAGAGCTGATCACGGCCTACGTCCGCGCGCGCAGCAACACGATCGGCAGCAACATCGAGACGCTGTACCACATGTGCGACAACCGCGTGGAAGCGATGGAATTCCACATCAGCAAGGATGCGCCGGTCATCGGCGTGCCGCTGATGAAGCTCAGAAAGAAGGACAGCCTGCTCATCGCCTGTATCAACCGCGGCGGCAAGATCTTCTTCCCGCGCGGTCATGATATGCTCATGGCAGGCGATTCTGTGATTGTGGTCAGCACGCATACAGGCTTCCGGGACGTCAGCGATATTCTTGCCTGAGGTAACGGATATGAATGTAAAGAGTGTAAAGTATATCCTTGGCTGGATTCTCAAGATCGAGGCGGCGCTGATGTCCCTGCCGCTGGCGACGGCGCTCATCTATCGTGAGCGCGAGGGCTTCGCCTTTGCGGCGGTGATGGCGCTGTGTGCAGCGTGCGGCTTCCTCCTCTCAGGATGGAGGGCGAAGCAGCCCAGCTTCTACGCGCGTGAGGGCTTTGTGATCACGGCGCTTGGCTGGGCGGTGATGAGCGTCTTTGGCTGCCTGCCGTTTGTGATCACGGGGGAGATTCCGCGGTTTATCGACGCGCTGTTTGAGACGGTCTCCGGCTTCACGACCACGGGCGCGAGCATCATGCCCTCCGTGGAGGAGATGAGCCGCTGCTCGATGTTCTGGCGCTGCTTCACGCACTGGGTCGGCGGCATGGGCGTGCTGGTCTTTCTGCTGGCTGTGCTGCCGATGGTCGGCGGCAGCAACATGCACCTGATGAAGGCAGAGAGCCCCGGCCCCTCCGTGGGCAAGCTCGTGCCCAAGGTGCGCCAGACGGCGGGCCTGCTCTATATGCTGTATATTGTGATGACGATCGCTCAGGTGATCCTGCTGCTGTTTGGCGGGATGACGCTGTATCAGGCGGTGTGCACGGCGTTTGGTACGGCGGGCACGGGCGGCTTCGGCTTCCGGAATGATTCCATCGCCAGCTTCTCGCCGTATATCCAGTGGATCGTGACGATCTTCATGATCCTCTTCGGCGTGAATTTCAATGTCTACTACTTTGTGCTGATGCGCCGCTTCCGCGATGCGCTGTGCTGCGAGGAGATGCGCTGGTATCTGTCGATCATCGCTGCCGCTGTGCTGATGATCTGCGCGAATATCTATGATATGTCGCTTACGCTGGAGCATAACCTGCGCAATGCGGCGTTTCAGGTGGCGTCCATCATCACCACGACGGGCTATGCGACGGTGGACTTTGACCTCTGGCCGACCTTCTCCAAGCTGATTCTCGTCGTGCTGATGTTCGTGGGCGCCTGCGCCGGCAGCACGGGCGGCGGCATGAAGGTCTCGCGCATCGTCATGGGCGTCAAGTCCGTGGGCAATTATATGCGCCGCTGCCTGCATCCGCGTTCCGTCCGCAGGATCAAATTCGAGGGGAAGGACGTGGACGACGGCACGCTGCATGCGATCTGCATGTATTTCATCGCTGTGTTCATGATATTCGTCAGCATTGTGCTGGTGGTCTCGCTGGATAACATGGATCTGGTCAGCACGTTCACGGCGGTGGCCGCGACGTTCAACAACATCGGCCCGGGCCTTGGGATGGTCGGCCCGACGTGCAATTTCAGCGGACTGAGCGATCTGTCGAAGGCTGCGCTGATCTTCGGCATGCTTGCCGGCCGTCTGGAGGTCTTCCCGATGCTGATGCTGTTCTATCCGCCGCTGTGGCGCGAGGCGGCTGCGGTCCGCAGGGCCCGCCGCATTGACGGCTGAGAGAGGAATGACAAAGGAGGAGCCTATGCTGAACTGGGGAATTCTCTCTACGGGCGTGATTGCCCGCAATTTTGCACAGACCGCCGCGCAGATGGACGACGTCTGCATCCGCGCGGTTGCCTCGCGCTCGCTGGAGAGCGCGCAGGCCTTTGCCGATGAATTCGGCATCCCGACGGCGCATGGCAGCTATGAGGCGCTGGCAGAGGATCCGCAGGTGGATATCGTCTATGTCGCCACGCCGCACAGCCGGCACTATGAGGACATGAAGCTGCTCATTGCGGCGGGCAAACATATCCTGTGCGAGAAGAGCTTTACTACCGACGCGGCGCAGGCGGAGGAGATCTTCGCCCTCGCGAAGGCGCGCGGCGTGTTCGTCATGGAGGCCTTCTGGACGAAGCTCTGCCCGCTCTACAGGCAGATTGAGCAGGTGATTGCCTCCGGGGCGATCGGCGATATCCGCGCGGTGACAGCGCAGTACGGCTACACAACGGGGCGCATGGCGCGCAAGTTTGACGCGGAGCTGGCCGGCGGCACGCTGCTGGACATCGGCGTGTATGCCATTGGCTTTGCCTGCATGATGCTGGGCTATGCGCCGGATAAGATGATCAGCAGCCTGATCATGAACCCGCAGGGCACGGACGCCACCGACGCGGTGACGCTCGTATACGGCGGGGCGGCGGCGCAGCTGATCTGCACCATCGGCGCGGAGATCCCCACGCATGCCGCCGTGTACGGCACGAAGGGCTGCATCGATATCCCGGACTTCAAGAATCCCCAGCGCTGCACGGTGTATGGAGAGGCCGGCGTGCGGACGCTTGAGGCGCCATTTGAGATCAACGGATTCGAGTATGAGATCCGCGAGGCGCAGCGCTGCGCGCAGGAAGGCAGGCGCGAGAGCGGCGTGATGACGCATGCGCAGAGCATCGCTGTGATGCGCATCATGGACGAAGTGCGCAGGCAGAACGGGCTCCGATTCCCGTTTGAAGGGTGAAAATGGGCGCAGAACCGCCCGGATCATGAATAAATATCGTGAGCGGATTGAACTCCGCTCACTTTTTTATCGGTTTGACAACAAATATACTTTTCATTTTTGAGCGAGTCTGATATAATGGTGTGTACATGGGAACAGGGGAGCAGTAGCCTGTTCCGCAAATATGCCGCCAGGCGGCAACAAGGAGGCACTTTTATGAAGGAATACATGGTCAAGGATATTCGCAACATCGCGGTATTGGGACACGGCTCTGAAGGCAAGACCACGCTCGTCGAGTCGATGCTGTACGCGGCCGGCGTGATCGATCGTCAGGGTCGTGTCGAAGATGGCAACACGGTCAGCGACTGGGATCCGGAAGAGATCAAGCGTCATATTTCTACCAGTGCGTCCGTGGCGCCGATTGAAATCCACGGCAAGAAGCTGAACATCATCGATGTTCCGGGTTACTTCGATTTCGCGGGCGAAATGGCTGGCCCGCTCGCCGCTGTCGAGGGTGCGATGATCGTCATCAGCGCCGTGACCGGCATCTCCACCGGCTTTGAAAAGGCATGGACCGCGACCGAGAAGCAGGGCGTTGCCCGTATGATCGTCGTTTCTCAGGTCGATCGTGAACATATCAATTACCGCAAGGTGCTTGACGACCTGCGCGCCAAGTACGGCTCCTGCATCATCCCGACCGTTCTGCCCATCGGCGAAGGCACCAGCTTCAATGGCGTTGTCGACGTGCTCTCCCGCAAGGCGTTCACCGGCGCGGGCAAGAACCGCAAGGAGATCCCGATCCCGGCCGACATGGAAGCGCTCGTTCAGGAAGCGCTCGAGGCCTGCTACGAGGCTGCCGCCTCCACCAGCGAGGACCTCATGGAGAAGTTCTTCGACGAGGGCGAGCTCTCCGATACCGATATGATGATCGGCCTGTCCGCCGGCATCTACGACGGCAGCATCGTGCCGGTCGTTCCGGTTTCCTCCATCAGCGGCATCGGCGTGCGTCCGCTCATGTACGAGCTGGCCACCTACATGCCCTCCCCGATGGAGCACACCTATCACGGCATCAACCCGAAGACCAAGACCATGCATATCCGTCACGCGGACATGAGCGAGAGCTTCACCGCGCAGGTCTTCAAGACCATCGCCGACCCGTTCGTCGGCAAGCTGTCCCTGATCAAGGTCATCTCCGGCGTGCTGACCCCGGCCACCGCGCTCTTCAACGCCAACAAGGATAAGCCCGAGAAGGCTGCCGGCATCTTCATGCTCCGCGGCAAGAAGCAGATCCCGGTGTCCATGCTCTGCGCCGGCGACATCGGCGCGCTGTCCAAGCTGCAGTACACCTCCACCGGCGACAGCCTGAGCGAGATCGGCAAGGTCGTCCAGTATGAGGACATCGTCTTCCCGGCCCCGCAGATGTCTCTGGCCGTCTACGCCAAGAAGGCCGGCGAGGAAGATAAGGTCTTCTCCGGTCTGGCGAAGCTGTGCGACGAGCTGCCGGACGTCGTGGTCGCCAAGGACCCGATGACCACCGAGACCCTCATCAGCGGCCAGGGCGAGCTCCAGCTGGAGATTGTCCGCCAGAAGCTGCTCTCCAAGTTCGGCGCTGACGCCGTCTTCAAGGAGCCGAAGATCGCCTATCGTGAGTCCATCCGCAAGACCATCAGCGTGCAGGGCCGCCATAAGAAGCAGTCCGGCGGCCATGGCCAGTTCGGTGATATCTGGGTCGAGTTCTCCCCGGCGGACGAGGGCGTCGAGTTCGAGTTCGTCGACGCCGTTGTCGGCGGCGCCGTCCCGCGCAACTTCATCCCGTCCGTTGAGAAGGGCCTGCGCGAGAATCTGGTCAAGGGCGTCCTCGCGGGCTTCCCGATGACTGGCCTGCGCGCCAAGCTCTACGATGGTTCCTACCATCCGGTCGACTCCTCTGAAATGGCGTTCAAGACCGCTGCCCGCATCGCGTACAAGAAGTGTATCGACGCGTCCCCGGTCCTGCTTGAGCCGATCATGCACGTTGAGATCTCCGTGCCGGACGAGTACATGGGCGACATCATGGGCGACATGAACAAGCGCCGCGGCCGCATCCTCGGCATGGAGCCGACCGACGGCAAGCAGCTGATCATCGCCGAAGTCCCGCAGGCTGAGATGTTCAAGTATGCGACCGATCTGCGCTCCATGACGCAGGCGAAGGGCTCCTTCAAGATGACCTTCGAGCGCTATGAGGAAGTCCCGCAGATGATCGCTTCCAAGATCATCGAGGCGCACAAGGCCGACCTCGAGGACGACGAGGAGTAATTTCCACAGCCATCAGGCCCCGGAGCAATCCGGGGCTTTTTTCTGCGCAAAAGGCATCTGCGCGGACAAGACCGCCCCGGGCGCTGGCGCGCCGGGGAATACAGCGCCGCCGCTGCCTGCATGCGGCGCAGTCCGGCTTTTTTTGGGCGCATTCAGATTTCACAAATATTCCCTGCAAATGTCAGATGGTCTTGACATGGACACGTTCTGCCGTTACAATATAGGAAGTCAAAGTGAAAGCGTGTGCAGGTATGTCCTGCCGGCGGAGCATACAGCGGGCCTTCGTGCCCGTTTGATACAGCAATTTCATATGCGGAGCACCCCATGGGCACCAAGGGCGCAGTGTATCTGTGTCCATATGCCGCGATCAGGGGCGATCTGCTTGTGTTGCGCAGCTTCATACGTTCGGCGTCAATCTGCACACTTTTTGCCCGGCTGGGACGAGAGTCCATCGAAATGGAGAATGAGATTTCAGCAAGAAGGAGTGTGAAAAGGTTGACGTTTTTGGTTATTCTGATCGTTCTGCTGGCTGCGGCTGGCGGCGCGGCTGCCGGCTATATCTACCGCAGGAACGTACAGGAAAAGAAGATCGGCCGTACGGAAGAGTACGCACGCAATCTCCTTGACGACGCGCAGCGCCGCGCAGAGGAGAAGAAGAAGGAAAGCATTCTTGAGGCGAAGGAAGAGGTCATCCGCCTGAAGAATGAGCTGGATCGCGAGATCCGCGACCGCCGCGCCGAGGTGCAGCGCAGCGAGCGCCGTGTGGCGCAGCGCGAGGAGACCCTCGACAAGAAGGCGGATAATCTCGACGCGCGAGAGACCAGCCTTGAGCGCAAGCAGAGCGAGCTCGACCGCCTCACGCAGGAGGCGCAGGAGCTCTGCACCCGCCAGAAGGCGGCGACCGAGGCGGCGGAGCAGGCCGCCAAGGACATGGACGAGAAGCGCCGCGTGGAGCTTGAGCGCGTGGCGAAGATGACGCAGGACGAGGCACGCGACATGATCGTCCAGCGTATTCAGAAGGAAGCATACCACGATGCCGGCGTGCTTGTGCGCGAGATTGAGCGCACCGCCCGCGACGAAGCCGAGAAGAAGGCGCGCAACATCGTCGCCATGGCGATTCAGCGCTGCGCCTCCGACCACGTGGCGGAGACGACGGTATCCGTGGTTTCCCTGCCCAACGAGGATATGAAGGGCAGGATTATCGGCCGCGAGGGCCGCAACATCCGTACGCTGGAGACGGCGACGGGCGTTGACCTGATCATCGACGACACCCCGGAGGCGGTCATCGTCTCCGCGTTTGATCCGGTGCGCCGCGAGATTGCCCGCATCGCGCTGGAGAAGCTCATCGCCGACGGCCGTATCCATCCGGCCCGCATCGAGGAAATGGTCGAGAAGGCCCGCCGCGAGGTGGACACCCAGATCCGCGAGACCGGCGAGCAGGCGATCTTCGAGACCAACATGCACGGCATCCATCACGAGCTGGTCAAGCTCCTGGGCCGCATGCGCTACCGCACCAGCTATGGCCAGAACGTGCTCAAGCACTCCATCGAGGTGTCCCACCTCGCCGGCCTGATGGCCGCGGAGCTCGGCGCGGACGTCACCCTCGCCAAGCGCGCGGGCCTGCTGCATGACATCGGCAAGGCCGTTGACCATGAACTCGAGGGCACGCATGTGGAGCTGGGCGTGGAGATGGCCAAGCGCTACCACGAGTCCCCGGAGGTCATCCACTGCATCGCCGCCCACCACAACGACGTCGAGCCGCAGACCGTCGAGGCCGTCATTGTGCAGGCCGCCGACGCGATCTCCGCTGCCCGCCCGGGCGCGCGCCGCGAATCCATCGAGAACTACATCCGCCGTCTGGAGAAGCTCGAGGAGATTGCCTCCAGCTTCCAGGGCGTGGAGAAGTCCTTTGCGATTCAGTCCGGCCGCGAGGTTCGCATCATGGTCAAGCCGGAGGACATCACCGACGAGGGCACGCTGGTGCTCGCCCGCGAGATCGCCAAGCGCATCGAGAACGAGCTGGAGTATCCGGGCCAGATCAAGGTCAATGTCATCCGCGAGACCCGCTGCACCGAGTTTGCGAAGTAATCCGTATATCAGGACGACCCTGCCTCGAGCGGGGTCGTCTTTTTCGTCTTGCGAGGAATGGAACGGCATCGTGCGCACGGCCCGCAGCATGGCGGATAAACGAACCGCCGACCAACGCGGGGCGGGCACAGAGAAGCATAG
The DNA here is from genome assembly GCA_017938795.1 of Clostridia bacterium. GTDB lineage: Bacteria > Bacillota > Clostridia > Christensenellales > Aristaeellaceae > Ventricola. The sequence continues at coordinate 8,867 of JAGBAV010000156.1, read as the reverse complement.
CGCAGCAAAGCGATTCGGAAGCGGGGGCGGGCACGGCCCGCAGCGTGGCGGATGAGAAAACGCAGACTAACGTGCGGCGGGCACAGAGCGGCATAGCACAGCAAAGCGATTCGGAAGCGGTGGCAGGCACGGCCTGCAGCGTGGCGGATGAGAAAACGCAGACTAACGTGCGGCGGGCACAGAGAAGTATAGCGCAGCAAAGCGATTCGGAAGCGGTGGCAGGCACGGCCTGCAGCGTGGCGGATGAGAAAACGCAGACTAACGTGCGGCGGGCACAGAGCAGCATAGCACAGCAAAGCGATTCGGAAGCGGGAGCGGGCACAGCCCGCCGGGCTTGACGCTCGGCGCGCAGCGGGGCTATAATAAAACGAAATGCTTTGACCAAAGGAGAGCGACATGCCAGCAAACAACGCAATGGACGCAGCCCGCGAGACGCTGCGCGGGGTATTCGGCTATGACGCCTTCCGCCCCGGGCAGGAGCGCGTGATCGCCGCGACGCTCGCCGGGCGCGATGTGATGGCGGTGATGCCCACGGGCGCGGGCAAGTCGCTGTGCTATCAGATCCCAGCGCTGGTGATGGAGGGCGTGACGATCGTGGTCTCGCCGCTGATTTCGCTGATGCGCGATCAGGTGAATGCGCTGATCCACAGCGGCGTGCGCGCGGCCTACATCAACAGCTCGCTCACCCCGCGTCAGCACATGCTCGCGCTGGATAACGCCCGCAGAGGCGTATACAGGATCATCTACGTCGCGCCGGAGCGGCTGATGACGCCGTCGTTCCTGTCCTTTGCGCGGAGCGTGCGGATCGCGCAGGTCGTCGTGGACGAGGCGCACTGCGTCAGCCAGTGGGGGCAGGATTTCCGCCCCGGCTATCTGCAGATCGAGCCGTTTGTCGCGAGCCTGCCCGTGCGCCCGCCGGTCAGCGCCTTCACTGCGACGGCAACGGAGGCGGTGCGCCGGGATATCATCCGCCTGCTGAAGCTCAGCGACCCTTATGGCGTGACGACGGGCTATGACCGGCCGAATCTCTTTTTTGAGGTGCGCAGGCCGGGGGACAGGGATATGGAGCTGCTGCGTTTTGTCCGCGAGCACGCGGGGCAGAGCGGCATCGTCTACTGCGCCACGCGCAAGGGCGTGGAGGAGACGACGCGCATGCTCCAGCGCAACGGCGTGGACGCCGTGGGTTATCATGCCGGCATGGCGGATGAGATCCGCGCCAGCGCGCAGGAGGATTTCGTTGGGGATACCGCGCCGGTGATCGTCGCGACGAACGCGTTCGGCATGGGCATCGACAAATCGAACGTCTCCTTCGTGGTGCACTACAACATGCCCAAGGATCTGGAGAGCTACTATCAGGAGGCGGGGCGCGCCGGGCGTGACGGCGAGGATGCCGTATGCTGCCTGCTCTATCAGCCTGCCGACGTGCACCTGAATCAATTCCTGATCGAGCATTCGATGGAGACCAGCGATCTGGACGGCCCGACGCAGGAGATCGTCATCGAGCGGGCGAAGGAGAGGCTGAAGCAGATGACCTACTACGCGACGACGGGCGGCTGCCTGCGCGCGAGGATCCTGCAGTACTTCAGCGAGACGCCCGAGAGTCCCCGCTGCGGCAGCTGCTCCTCCTGCCTGCATGAGCAGGCGGAGCGTGACGTGACCCGCGAGGCGGGGCTGATCGTCTCCGGCGTGATGGCAATGGGCGGGCGCTATGGCAAGGGGATCGTCGCGCGCGTGCTGGCGGGCGAGAAGGACGCGAAGATCCGCGAGCGCGGGCTTGACAAGCTCTCGGCCTTCGGCTGCCTGCGCAGCGAGGGAGAAGCGAATATCCGCGCGATGATCGACGAGCTGGTCATCGACGAGGCGCTGGAGATCACCGACGGGCAGTACCCGCTGGTGAAGCCCGGCCCCCGCGCGAGGGAGACGCTGCTCGGCGACGAGCCTGTGCGCATGACGCTGCGCACGGCGTCGGCTGCCGATGCCGCGCCGGCGGCGGGCCGCGTGAAACCGAAAAAGCTGGTGGACAAGAAGCTGCTGTCCCGCCTGATTGCGCTGCGGCGCAGGATCGCGGAGGAGCAGCATGTGCCGCCGTTCATCATCTTCACCAATGCGACGCTGCGCGACATGGCGCACAAGCAGCCGGCAAACCGACGGGAGATGATGCGCGTGGACGGCGTGGGCAAGGGCAAGATGAGCCGCTACGGCGAGGCGTTCCTGCGGGAGATCGCCGCGTATGCGCAGCAGGAATGAGGAGGAGAGCAGAATGGGAGAGAAGAGGCGCGAGGCGCTGCTCGGCGTGGGCGGCTGCCTGCTGATTGCGGCCGTGCTGTTGTTTCTGTGCTCGCAGTGCTCGCCGCTCTACCCGACGAATATCTGGGGCGACGCCAACTGCCTGATGACCGTCGGGCGCGTGATGCGCAGCGGCGGCGTGATCTACCGCGATATCTATGAGCAGAAGGGCCCGACGCTCTATCTGATCCACGCGATTGCGGCGGCGGTCAGCGATACGAGCTTCTTCGGCGTCTTTCTGATGGAGATCCTGTCGCTGGGCGCGGCGCTGTATTTCGCCTTCCGCATCCTGCGCGGGCGGCTGTGCATTCCGGGCTCGCTGGCGTGCGCGGCGCTGCTGGGCGCGGGGATGCTGGTGTGCACAGCGTTCGTCAAGGGGGACAGCGCGGAGGAATTCTGCCTGCCGTACCTGATGGGCGCGCTGTGCCTTGTGCTGGAGCAGATGCGGGAGGACGGCACGCTGAGGCCGTGGGCGCTGTTTGCCTGCGGGCTGGCGGCGGGCATGGTCGCGACGATCAAGTACAGCGTGCTGGGGCTGTTTGTCGGCCTCTGCGCGGCGGAGGGGATTGCCGCGCTGCGCTGCGGCGGGCTGAGGCGGGCGTTTGCCAGCGCGGGCGTGTTCCTCGCAGGGATGATGACGCCCATCCTGCTGTGGGCAGCATACTTCGCTGCGCACGGTGCGCTGGGCGACTTCTATACGGCCTATATCTACAACAACATCATGCTCTATGAGGCGGAGGGTGAGGCGGCTGCGGGGCTGATAGAGGCTGTCAAGGACGTGCTGCGCTATGCGCGGGACAACGCGCTGTGGGTCATCCCGGCGGCGCTGGGCGCGGCGCACTATGTCCTCCTCTCCGGCGAGACGGGCTGGCGGCGGCTGTCCGTGCTGCTGATGGGGCTGTGCTCGCTGACGGCGGTGTGCTTCCTCGGGCGGTTCTGGGTGTATTGCCCGCTGGCGCTGTCGGTGTTTGCGGTGCTGGGGCTCCGCGCGCTGCTGGAGGGCTTCGCCGCGTTCATGAATGCGCGGGGGCTGCTGTGGTACAGGCGCGTGTTCCCGCCGGCGGCGATGGCTGCTGCGGTGCTGGCTGCGGCGCTGCTCAGCCCGAACGCGTTCCTGCGCGGGGAGTCGCTGGAGAATATGGCGCAGGGGCGGCTGGCGAAGTTCATCCATCCCGGCGCGACGCTGCTGCAGTACGGGCATCTGGACGACGGGCTGTATCTGGCGGCGGACAGGCTGCCTCAGCTCAAGTACTTTGTCCGGCTGAATGTGGGACTGGACGAGATGCACGAGGAGCTCGAGCGCTACGTCGCCGAGGGGATCCCGGACTATGTGCTGGTCACATGGAAGGAGCTGCCTGCGGAGCACGACCATTACCAGCTGATCGCGACGGATGCGGGCTATGACGAGAGCAACAGGATCAACAAGATGTTCTATCTGTACAGGCGCAGATAAGGAGGCCCGGAACGATGACACAGAATACGGACGTCCGCATCCCGGCGGCGCGGCTGCGCGCGTATATGGAGCGCGTGTTTGCCGCCGAGGGCTTTGACGGCGGCGAGGCGGCGCAGATCGCCGATGTGCTGATGCAGGCGGATCTGTTCGGCATCGAGAGCCACGGCGCGCAGCGGATGATGTACTACCACCGCAATCTGGCGTCCGGCAGCGCCATTGCCGGAGCGAGGCCGGAGGTGATCCGCGAGACGCCGGTCTCCGCGCTGATCGACGGGCATTTCGCCATGGGGCAGCTGTGCGGCTGTGAGGCGATGCGCCTTGCGATCAGGAAGGCGAAGCAGACGGGCGTGGGGATCTGCGCGGTGCGCAATTCCTCGCATTACGGCATCGCCGGATACTACACGCTAATGGCGGCGAAGGAGGGGCTCGCCTCCTTCTCGATGACCAATACCGGCCCGATCATGACGCCGACCTTCGGCGTGGAGATGATGCTGGGCACGAACCCCATCGCCTTCTGCATGCCGGCGGATCCCATCCCCTTCTGGTTTGACGCATCGACGACGGTGGTCACGCTGGGGAAGGTTGAGGTGCATGCCAAGCGCGGCAGGCCGATGCCCGAGGGATGGACGATCGGCGGCGATGGGCACGCCTGCACGGACGCGGCGCAGATGAATGCCTCCATCCTTGCGGGCGAGCCGGGCGGTATCCTGCCCCTCGGCGGCGCGGGCGAGACGCACGGCGGGCACAAGGGCTACGGGCTGGGGATCATGGTCGAGGCGCTGACGGGCGTGCTGGCGCAGGGGCTGACCGCGCCGGATATGCAGGGCGCGCACGGCGACCACACCAGCCATTTCTTCCTCGCGTTCGATCCGGCGATGTTCGGCGATCCTGCGCAGATCCGCGCCGGGATGAGCGCGTATCTGGAGCGGCTGAGGGCGGGCGCGCGAGCGGAGGGATGCGCGCGCATCTACACGCCCGGCGAGAAGGCGCACGAGGCCATGGCCGACAGGCTGCAAAACGGCGTGCCCGTGGAGGCGAATACCCTCGCGGAGCTGCGGCAGATCGCCGCGGAGCTGGGGGTGGAGGCACTGTGAGCAGCACGAGGAAGATGACGCAGGGCAGCATCACGCGCCATCTGCTTGCCTATGCGCTGCCGCTGATTCTGGGCAATCTCTTTCAGCTGACGTACAATGCGGTGGACTCCATCGTGATCGGCAAATTCGCCGGGGAGCAGGCGCTGGCGGCGGTCAGCGCGGCAAACCCCGTGATGACCATCGTGATTCTTGGCGTGTCGGGGCTGTCGCTGGGCGCGTCCGTGCTGATGAGCCGCTTCTACGGGGCAGGGGATGAGGACAGCCTGCGCCGCGAGGCCGCGACGATGATCCTCGCCGGCGGCGCGATCTCGGTGGCTGTGTTCGCTGCGGGGCTGCTGCTGTGCGGGTCGATGCTCCGCTGGATCCGCGTGCCGCAGGTCATCCTGCCGGAGGCGGAGCGCTATCTGCGGGTGATCTTCGTCGGCTTCCTGTTCACCTTCCAGTATAATATCCTCGCCGCTGCGCTGCGCAGTGTGGGGGATTCGCGCACGCCGGTGGTCTTCCTTGCGCTCAGCTCCGTGCTCAATGCGGCGCTGGACGTGCTGTTCGTCGCGGGCTTTGGCTGGGGCGCGGCGGGCGCCGGCGCGGCGACGGTGATCGCCGAGGCGGTGAGCACGCTGCTGTGCGCGGGGCATATCGCGCGGCACGTGCCGCTCCTGCGCCTGACGCGGGATCAGCTGCGCATCGACCGCGCGCTGCTTGGCGAGACGCTGCGCACGGGCGGCGTGACCGCGCTGCAGCAGGCCTGCCAGCCGGTGGGCAAGGTGCTCATCCAGAGCGTGATCAACGCGCAGGGCGTGAGCATGATCGCGGCGTTCAATGCGGTCAGCCGGGTGGACGACTTCGCCTGCATTCCGGAGCAGAGCATCTCCTCGGCGATGATGACCTGCATCGCGCAGAACCGGGGCGCGGGGCACAAGGGGCGCGTCATGGAGACGCTGCGCCGGGGCATGCGGCTGGAGCTTTGCTACGGCGCGTGCATCTGCGCCGTGACGCTGCTGGTGCGCACGCCGGTGATGCGCCTGTTCGCCGCGCAGGACAGCGCGGACATGGTGCGCATGGGCGCGGATTACCTGACGCTGATGGCGTTCTTCTACTTTCTGCCGGGCATGACCAACGGCATACAGGGCTTCTTCCGGGGCATGGGCGAGATGAAGACGACCCTCGCGGCGACGGCGATCCAGATCTCCGTGCGCGCGCTGGTGGTGTATCTGCTCGTGCCGCGCGTCGGGCTGCCGGGCGCGGCTGTGGCCTGCGCGACCGGCTGGAGCCTGATGCTGGTCTACACGGGGATCCGTTACCGCGCTGTGGCGGGGAAGCATGGGCTGAAGGAATCTGCATAATCAAATCAATGAACGCCTGCCCGGCATGCCGGGCAGGCGTTGCTGCGTATATAGAAGGAGAATCAGAAGATGCCAAATAGCTTGGGGAGCTTCTCGATCTGCTCAGTTTCGACATGGCCGCAATGAAAGCACATACGAGCCTGACGGCCTTCCTCATTTTTCGTGGCTTCGCGGATGACCTCCCACTCGGAGTAGCTGTGTCCGAGGGCGCTCGTGGTTTCTTCACGGAGAAGCGTGTTGCAGACAGAGCAGCGGCTCTCATCCTTGCCGTCGGAGGTACAGGTCGCTGCGCGAACGCTTCTCAGCGGGCCCGGGGTATGTTCTCCCGTGGCAGGAATCTGCTTGGAGGACACGGTTTCTCCGCAGGCAAGGCAGCGTTCCACGGTGGTGCCGGCCTGCAGGCAGGTGGCTTCCGCCGTGACGACGGTTTCTGTTGCGCCATGCCCAGAGGTCGGGATTTCCTTGCTGGCGACGACTTCGCCGCACACCTTGCAGTGCTGAGCACTCAGCCCGGGCTTGGTACAGGTGGCCTCCGTGTCCGTTGACCAGTCGCCCGGCGTATGGTCGAGCTTCGGGATCTCTTCGGTGACGGCGGGATATCCGCACAGCAGGCAGGGATAAATGAGCTCGCCCGGCTTGCTGCAGGAAGCATTGCGCGTGACCTCGGATTTGCTGGAGGCCTTATGGTAGCCGTCGAAGCAGATGGAGAACAGGCAGTTCATGTATTCGCCATGCCTGTTGCTTTGGAGTGTGGCAACGTAAGTTCGACCCTCCTCAACAGCGATGCATGATGCATATTCTTCTTTGTAGTCGAGAGCCTGTATATCCAGTTTTTCCCGGTTTTTGGTGTACAGGAAGAGGGTGATTGAACCCTTGGTTGATCCCTTTTCACTATCAAGCGCCTTCAGGTAAAAATGGAGATTGCCTGTGACAGGGGCTTCAAACTGGAAGAAACCTGAGGTGCTGGAGAACAGCTGACCGAATTTGGTCTCCGGAATCTGAACGGCGGATTCGAACTTGACGCCGCTCTTGATGGCGACAGCCTCAGATTCGGGTACGCTCATCGCCGTGCAGGCGATGGGAAGAATGAGACACAGGAGCAGGAAATGGAGAAAGACCGTTTTTTTCATGGCATGAAACCTCCTTTTGGCTCATTATACTCAATATATTAAGCATAGTCAAGATATTGAGTATAATAGAATGGCATTGGTGATGTACATGATCTCTTATGAGCCGTTCTATCAGACGCTGTTCCGAAAGAACATCACGGAATACCATCTGATTTACAAGGAAGGTATCTCTGCCAATACGCTGCATCGGATGCGGCACGGTAAAGCCATCAGCACGAAGACGCTGGATGTGCTGTGCTTCATTCTTGCGTGCGACGTATGCGACATCCTGTGCTACAAACCCGATCCGGATGATGGACTGGAAAGAGAATAAAAAAAGCCGTTTCCACATGGGAAACGGCTTTTGCAATATGCGGATTGTGCTGCGCTTACAGCTCGCCGCGCCTTGCGCGGGCGGCCAGCTTCTTGCGCATCTCGACCTCGAGCACGCGCTTGCGCATGCGCAGGTTCTTCGGGGTGATCTCCAGCAGCTCGTCGTCGTCGATGAACTCCAGGCACTCCTCCAGCGTGAGGGTCTTCATGGAGGTGAGCTTCATGGCGGTCTCCGCGCCGGCGGCGTTGCGGATGGAGGTCAGGTGCTTCTGGCGGCAGACATTGACGTCGATGTCGCCGGTGCGCGCGTTCTGGCCGACGATCATGCCGGTGTAGACGGCGGTACCCGGGCCATAGAAGAGGGTGCCGCGGTCCTGCGCGTAGAACAGGCCGTACATGACGGCGTCGCCGGTATCGGTGGAGACGAGCGCGCCGCAGTTGCGGTGCGGGATATCGCCCTTGAACGGCTCGTAGTGATCGAACACCGCGCTCATGACGCCCTCGCCGCGGGTGTCGGTCATGAACTCGCTGCGGTAGCCGAAGAGGCCGCGGCTGGGCACGGTGAACTCAAGGCGAACGCGGTCGGTGCCGGCCATGTTCTCCATCACGCCGCGGCGGCGGCCGATCTTCTCGATGACGGCGCCGGCGTACTCGCTGGGCACGTCGCAGACCATCTTCTCCACCGGCTCCATCTTGGCGCCGTTCTCGTCGTACTGGATGAGGACCTCCGGCTTGGAGACCTGGAACTCATAGCCCTGACGGCGCATATTCTCGATGAGCACGGAGAGATGGAGCTCGCCGCGGCCGGAGACGCGGAAGGCGTCGGGGGACTCGGTCTCCTCCACGCGCAGGGAGACGTCGGTCTCCAGCTCGCGCATCAGGCGCGCGCGCAGATGGCGGGAGGTGACGTAGGTGCCCTCGCGGCCGGCGAAGGGGCTGTCGTTGACGGAGAAGGTCATCTGCACGGTCGGCTCGGTGATCTTGACGAAGGGCAGCGGCTCGACCGCCTCCGGCGCGCAGATGGTGTCGCCGATCATGATGTCCTCGATGCCGGTGATCGCGACGATCTCGCCCATGGACGCCTCCTCGATCGGCACGCGCTTGAGGCCGTCGAAGGCGAACAGAGCGCTCATGCGGAAGCTCTCATGCAGATCCGGGTTTTCCATGTTGCAGCGGGTCTTCATGGTGTTGAGCCTGAAGGTGCCGCGGGTGATGCGGCCGATGCCGATTCGGCCAACGAAGTCGTTGT